>NZ_JBLWWR010000006.1:98769-152050 GCF_048267825.1 Pseudidiomarina sp. | reverse complement strand
TAACCTGAATTGCCTCAGATCAAAATGGTTAAATTCTAGTCTTGAGTTCTTTAAGGATCTAATCATTTAATTAAGATCTTTCTTTTGATCTTTTATTACTATTCTTATTAGCTTTGACTTTTCTGTGGATAACCAAGTATGCGTTAGACTCAGCGTGGATCACAACGATCTGTAAAGATGTGATCAGAGCATGATCCTTCCGGTGATCAAACGGTGGATAACTAGGTTACTTATACACAGGTGTAGTTATGCACAGATTTATTAAGTGGGTATGTACAGGTTAGATCGCTACTTATTCAATCTTTATTCACAATGATTTAATGAAAGATTGTAACCATGTTGATGATTTTTCGTCCGGATCATCTTGAGACATGTCAATTTCAAGGTGTGTGATCAGGCGTTTTGCGCCCAAAATAGCTAACATGGCATCGCAATCACGACCTGCGGAACAAAATGTATCGTAACAACTATCACCTACTGCTATAACGCCATACTTTAAGGTCGATAAGTTCGGTTTATGGGTGTGTAATTCCTCGGCAAAATCTAGCATTGAGTCAGCATATTCGCCGGCACCGTGGCTTGCGACACAACACAACCAGATAGAATTATCGGTTAGCGATTCCATTAAATCCGAATAGTCGGGCTCATAATGCATGGTGGTGGTATAACCTGCTTGTTGCAGTTCGTTAGCTAGCTGATCAGCCATATATTCGGTGTTGCCTGAGGTGGTGGCGACCAGTAAGTCGATAGTTTGCATGATGAATTCTCTTAGCTAATAGCAACAACTTTATTGCGGCCTTGGTGCTTAGCATTTTGCATTGCGCGGTTTGCGCGTTCCAGGGTTTGTTCGAAAGACTCACCAAATTGTACGTGCACGACGCCAAAGCTGCCACGAATTGGCAAAATTAAATCATCAAATTGTAATACGGGTAGTTGATGCCGAAGCTCGTCAGCGCGTTGAATGGCGCTATCTAAGTCTAAATTGGGCATAAAGATAACAAAGTTGTCGTGTTCGCAGCGACAGAGAATTTCACTATCGCGCATTTCGTTTTGCATAACCATTGATGAATCACGAAGTACTTGGTCACCAACACTGTAGCCGTAGTCATTATTGATGTGCGAGAAATTATCGATATTGTATAGAGCAATACAGTGGCTCTGATTCGGGCGCGATGATTTAACGACTTGCTCTACTAACGTTTTGAATAACCAGCGGGTAGGCAGTTGCGTCAGCGTATCAAGCATCGCGAGTTCTTTGAGCGTATTATTTTGTTGAACAAGCGCCGGAACAGCGACTGCAAAATAAGAAGTGGCCGCGGTGATGTATAGCGCAAACTGGTATGTTATTGCCTGATCGGTTACATCAAAAACGCCTACTCCAAAGGCAATCAGTGCCGCAATGATGAGTAGGCTTGTGGAAGCGTAAGCTGTGCGCTCGGTAAAGACGATCCATACTTGTGGAATGCTTACAAAAAATACGAAATAGGCAACGCCCGGATGTTCGATGGCCCTATCGAGCAATAAAATGCCAATAATTGTGAGCAGCGCGAGTACTAATTTGCCGATAAATTGTTTTTTGGAACGGCGCATGCCGCGATCATGCTCGTAGAATACGTCTATCCACGGCACGTTATAGGTGCTTAATTTGGGTAAAAACAAACATAAAAAAGGTGTCAGCGCCATTATGCCGACTAAATCACCAAGCCACCAGGCATACCAACCTTCTTCTAGAATGTTGGTGTAGTCTTCAGTTGCAAACTCCCATACTAAAAGGCCGCAAAAAGCTGCTAGAGCGGCAGATAACGCATAAATAACCAGCAAACCAACAATTTTTGTTGGGATGTTTTTTTGTACAAAGTGGCTTAACCAATGGCGCGTGGTTAACCCGCCAATGCCATAGGGTACGGAATGCGCTAATGAAAACAGGACTGATGTTGCCAAAAGGGTTGGGTCAAAACCATTTGCAAAAAACGCGGAAAAATTAAAAGACTCTACCCAAACAGCGAGGAAAATAGGAATAAAAGCGCGCTTACCGAAAACCAGGAACGCCGCCATAGATACGCCGGCTGGCAGATACCACAAGCTGATGAACTCGGAGTATGCAAGAACTGCCGAGGCGTGAAATGCCCCAAGCCAGAGGATAAAAATAAGTAAATACGCGCTTTTTCGCAAAAGATTTATTCTCCCTTTCAAATCACAGCTTAAAAGCCTTAACAATTGGATTCTTGCATTAATATTGTATCTTTTACAAGTCGCTTGTTGGGGGCTGAAAGCGACCAATGGTTATTTTTCGCGTTCAGTGTAATGGTCGCGTCGTTTAGAAATTGTTAAAGTAACGCGATGTGCGCACATATAAAGAGATAAAAATTATGAAAAAAACGATGTTTTGGCTCACCGCAGGGGTGATAGCCACATGTAATATTTCAGCAGTAGACGCTTCTGCTGTTTCGCAAACGAAAGGAAGCTTCGTTGATAAATTTCGTCAATTAGATGAAGTGTTGCCAACGGCCAACGTATACCGCAGTGCTGCGGGTGAGCCAGGTGAGCAATACTGGCAGCAGCAAGCTGACTACGACATCAAAGTAAGGTTAGACGAAGAAAAGCGCCGTATTGACGCAGAAGAAACCATTCAGTATCACAACAACTCACCGTATACCCTGAAGTATATATGGATTCAGTTGGACCAAAATATTTTCCGTTCAGACTCCATTGCTGAACGAACAGCCACGTTCAATAGTAAGCCGGATCAAAGCTTAGGTGGTGTTGATAAGCCAGCACGAATCAGCTTAAACCAACTGCGCCGTGATCAGTTTATGGCGGATAACGAACTGGGTTTTAGTATTGATAAGGTTGCCGACGGCCGTGGTCGTGGGCTTGAATTTGTGGTGGTTGGAACCAACATGCGTGTTGATTTACCAACCCCACTTAAGCCTGGCCAGAAAACGGAGCTTGCCATTGATTTCGGATTCAATATTGTTGAAGAAGATGCCGTTGGCGCGCGTTCAGGTTATGAGCATTTTGCGGATGACGCCCGTGAAGGCGGCAATGACATTTTCTTATTAGCACAGTGGTACCCGCGTGTTGCTGCGTTTACGGATTATGAAGCTTGGACCAATAAAGAGTTTTTGGGTCGCGGTGAATTTACGCAAGAATTTGGTAATTTTAGCGTTGAAATCGACGTTCCTGCCGATCATATTGTTTCGTCCACGGGCGTATTAACCAATGAGCGTTCAGTGCTGACGCCAACGCAACGTGAGCGCCTCGAAAAATCGAAAAAATCAGACAAGCCAGTGTTCGTAGTTACGCCAGAAGAAGCGTTAGAAAACGAGAAAGAAGGCACGGATAAGCGTAAAGTATGGAAGTTCGAAGCCGAAAATGTTCGTGACTTTGCGTGGGCTTCGTCACGTAAATTTATATGGGACGCACAAGGCTATCAGCAAGGTGGTGACGTGCAGCCATTAGTTATGGCCATGTCGTTTTACCCGAAAGAAGGCGGCGAGCTGTGGGAAAAATATTCGACCGAGTCGGTTATTCATACCATGGAAGTTTATTCGCGCTTCTCATTTGACTACCCATACCCTACGTCACAGTCAGTTAATGGTCCTGTGGGCGGCATGGAATACCCAATGATTACGTTTAACGGGCCGCGTACTATTTTACAAGATGACGGCAGCCGTACGTATTCGTTGTCTGAAAAACGCTTTTTGATAGGCGTAGTTATTCATGAAATTGGGCATATTTACTTCCCGATGGTTGTCAATTCAGACGAACGCCAGTGGACTTGGATGGACGAAGGCTTAAATAGCTTTTTAGACGGTGTTGCCGGGCGTGAATGGGATCCGAGTATTCCGTGGGGTGTTGAGCCGCGTTCAATTGTTGATTACATGAAATCGACCAACCAGGTACCTATCATGACACAGTCAGATAGCGTGCTGAACTTAGGCCCAAATGCTTATACCAAGCCAGCGGCAGCGTTAAATATTCTGCGTGAAGTAATTTTGGGTCGTGAGTTGTTTGACTTCGCCTTTAAAGAATACGCGCAGCGCTGGGCATTTAAACGCCCAACTCCGGCGGATTTTTTCCGTACTATGGAAGAAGCTTCAGGGGTTGATCTTGATTGGTTCTGGCGCGGCTGGTTCTATTCAACGGATCACGTTGATATCAGCTTAGACCGTGTTTATAAGTTACGCCTTGATACCAAAGACCCAGACATTGACTGGGAACGTCGCCGTCAAGAAGAAGCGGACAAGCCAACGTCATACTTTGTTCAGCGTAATGAAGCCGAAGGCCGTAAAACTTGGGTTGAAATGAACCCAGAGATTCGCGACTACCATGATGAAAATGATCGTTTCACGGTAACTAACAAACAACGTAATGCGTACCAAAGCTTCCTTGATAAGCTTGAGCCTTGGGAACGTCGCGTGTTTGATCGTGCTATTGCCGAAGACAAGAATTATTACGTACTTGATTTCAACAACATTGGCGGTTTAGTGATGCCTATCTTGTTGCAAGTAACGTACACCGATGGCACGCAAGAAGATTTGCATATTCCAGCGGAAATTTGGCGTCGCAATGCGAAGTCTGTGAGCAAATTGATTGTTACGGATAAAGAAGTCTCTGAATTTGCAGTTGATCCGAATTGGGAAACAGCAGATGTTGATATTGAAAACAACTTCTATCCACGTCGTATCATGCCATCGCGCATTGAAGCGTTTAAATGGCAGCGTACGCACGATCATGTGTCACGTGACCTGATGCAAGATGCAAAAACCAAGTTGAAATCTGACGAAGACAACGAAGAAGACAAGCAGGAGCAGTAATAATGCGACAGCTGTTCATAGCATTACTGCTTATTGTGGGGGTGAGCGCAGCAAGCGCTCACCAACTTCGTACAGCCAGTACCACAGTGCTGTTCAACGAGCGCACCGGTAATATTGAAGTGGCGCATCGCTTTTTTCTGCATGATGCAGAGCACGCTGTAAAACAGCTGTTCGACAAAAAGGCAGATATTCATCAACTCGAAAGCTCGCGTTCGCAATTTAGCGCGTATGTACAGAAGCATTTTCAGCTAGAAAGTTTGAATGAAGACGCGCTACCTCTTAAAGAAGTTGGTTACGAAATTGACGGAACTAATTTCTGGGTTTACCAAGAAACACCTATTGTTGAAGGGTTAGCCGGACTGCGAATTCGTAATAACGCATTGCAAGATATTTGGCGCAGTCAGCAAAATTTGGTTAATGTTGAAGGTAATGGACCTATTCAAAGCGTTACCTTTACCGTTCAAGACGAGTGGCTTGAGGTACGCTTCTAATCTTGGAGGCAGCCTATGGCTCGCGTGTTGATCGCGTTTTTGACAGCAATCATTGGTGCCGCGTTAGTCGGCACCGTGATTCAAACCCAGTTTAATTTAAGTGAGCTCACCGCGTTGTCGGTTGTCATTGATATGCCAACACGCATGAACACCATTCTCTACGATTTGCTTCATTTTGGGCCGATGTTTGCGCTCATTCTCACACCGACTCTGTTAATTGCATTTATAGTAGCTGCCTTTGTGGCGAGCAAGCTGCCAAGTATAGAACGGTGGCTGTTTATTGTCGGTGGCGGCGTGGCGCTGGCTGTGGCCTTTGTGATTGTGGACAGTTTGGCGCCGATGCCAACGTTAATCGCTGCTAATCGCAGCCCCCTTGGTTTCATGTTAATGAGCGTGACCGGAGCTTTTGCCGGCTGGATTTTTGATCGCCTGTGGCACCCTCAGCCACGGGAGCTTGCCGAGGAGTTAATGCAATGAAGCGCGCGTTAAAGTTTTTACTGTGCATAACACTTTATGGTCTTTGTGCTGTTGCATACAGCGGCGAAGTTCGAACGCGAATCATTGCCGAGCAACTGAACTTTCCATGGTCTATAGCCGAGTTACCGGAAGGCGGTTACTTGGTTACGGAACGTGGTGGCGAGCTCGTCTATGTTGCAGAAAATGGCACTAAGCAAAGGGTGGAATTAAACATTCCGGATTTGTACGCTGAAGCGCAAGCGGGGTTGTTTGAAGTGTTATTGAGCCCTGATTTTTCGCGTTCACGCGAGTTGGTTATCAGTTATTCGTGCGGCACCAAGCGTGCCAATAACACCTGCGTAATTCGTGGAAACCTTTCGTTGCAGCCACCGTATAGTGTGCTTGATACGCAGAATATATTTACCGCGTTACCGAAAAAAAACGGCGCCGCTCATTATGGCGCTCGGATGACCTGGCTTGGGGATGGCACCTTGTTGGTGGGGCTTGGCGATGGTTTTGTGTATCGCGAGCAAGCCCAGTTGTTAGACACCCACCTTGGTAAAATTGTGCGCATAACGCGCTCTGGCGCTACACCAGAAGATAACCCGTATATGCATACCAAAGCTCCGCAAATTTTCAGTTATGGTCATCGCAATGTACAAGGATTGATTTATGATAAAGAGCGTGACGCCATTTGGCAGCATGAGCATGGTCCGCGCGGCGGCGACGAAATAAACCGCATTGAAAAAGGGGCGAATTACGGGTGGCCGATTGCGACTTATGGCATTGATTATACCGGCGCAAAAGTCTCGCCTTTTGTTGATCTGCCAGGGGTTAAAGCGCCGCTGTACCAATGGACGCCGTCGTTAGCTCCTGCAGGTTTGGCGTTGTATGAGGGTGACCTTCTCGTCGCGCACTTAGCTGGAAAACGTTTACAACGATTTCAGTTAATAGCCAATAAGTGGCAATTAGAAGGCGACTACCTGAAGAATCTAAATCAACGTTTACGCGCTGTCTATGTTGGCCCCTCAGGTCGAGTGTTGGTGTTAACAGACAGCAAGGAAGGTCAATTACTTGAAGTGATATTTGAGTAGAACTTATTGGTTAGGGAAGTATATGAAATCATTTTTGATAGGTTTTCTGGTTGCATTAGTCGGTTTAACAACCACACTTTGGCCAGCCGCGACACAGGCATATGGCAGAACCGGGCACGCAGCTTTTTGCGAAGCAGCGTATCAATTGGCTGCGCCAGCTACACAGAATAAAATTGATGCGATGGTTGCACAGCATCCGAACTACGATAGTTTTGGTGCGCTGTGCAGTTGGGCCGATCACATTAAAAGTGACGAAAAATGGGACTGGGCTAAACCACATCATTACGTGAACTTCCCGCATGAGCGCGCCAAAGTCACTGCTGAGGACTGCCCGGTGCAAGGCGGCTGCATATTGAGCGCGATTCAGCACCATTACGATGTGTTAAAGCACAACCCAACTGATTGGATGGCATTGGCCTTTTTAGCGCATTTTATCGGTGACTTGCATCAACCCTTGCATGTTAGCTTTGCTGACGACCTTGGCGGCAACCGAGCACCACTAGTGTATTTCGACCAGCCGACTAACCTGCACCGACTGTGGGATACCGACATGCTGGTGCAGCGCGGGGGTGACAGTGGTGTTCAGCAGGCGGAACAGTTGCTGCGCGGAACGATATCGCTGTCACCACTTGCGGTAACGCCGGAACAAACCTTGAGTTGGGCCAATGAGTCGGCCGCTATTACGCGTCGAATTTATTCGCAATATCGAGAGAATCAAGAGCTTGGTGAAGAGTATACGGCACAATGGGGGCCTGTATTAGAACAGCGTATACAGCAAGGCGCGCAGCGCTTAGCGGCTGTGCTTGACGGGCTGTATAAATAACAGCTTAGGCTTTTGAGTTTATTCGTTGCGGGGTTTTTACCTGAGTGCCATCGGCGCCGTAAATGGCGGTGCCACCTGCAGCATCACGTAAAATATTAAGCATTTGCTGATTGTGGTGTAGGCGATGCTGAATCAATTCGCCATTTAACGTGTTGAGTTGCGCAACGCGTTGAGTGCGGTCTAGCAGCTCTAACCAAACGCCTTCACAGTCAGCTTGTTTTGCCGCAGCGCGAGCACCCGCTGCGTTATCATCGAACCCAAGTTTAACTTGAGCAGCACGTCGCGTTGTTTCACTGGCTTCGATGTGGCGCTGCAACTGTTGCTTTTTAACCGCGAGTTGCTGCAGTTTGTCGCCGTCAATTTGGCCATCGCCCAGCAGCCGTTGTTCTTGATCAAGCAACGTGTGCAGTTCGCTTAATCGTTCAGTTTGTTCGGTCAAGTGTTGGAGTAAACTCATATGTCCTTATAAACCGTCGGTTAAACTTTTCAGTAACGCCTCTGCTATGTTGTCAGTATTCATGTTCAATTTACCATCACGAATCGCCTCACGAAGCTCTTCAACCCGCGCGCTGTTGATATCCTGACTAGCATCTTGTGGCAGTTGATTCAAATGGGTCACTACGTCTGCTTGATTTGCTGCACCTGTTTTTGTGCCTTCTGATTTCTGGGTCGCTTGTGAACGACTGGAATCAGACGGAGTGACGCTGCTAGGTGGTTGATAACCGTTAATTTTCACGGGAAATTCCTCGCATTCTATGACTGTGCTAATTGATTTATCGGCACCAGTAGAAAAATCTTTAAGTTTATTTGCGTATATTTGACACTCATTGCACCGGTTTTGCGCGACCTGCCGCAATAATTTCGACCCGTAACAATTGTCGATTATTTAATCGTACGCGAATTATATCACCAATCGCACCAGTATCCATTGCATCGCCCGTGCGGTTTATCTGAAAGCCCTCGCCATGCACTTCAATCACCAACGTATCCCCGTAGTTAACTAACGTGGGTTTGACCAATAAATTTTCTTGCAAAACCGAGTGGGCATTTAAGCCACGGCGTAACTGCGAACCTTCTACCTGAGCAATGTTTTCTGGGGTGGCCAACAACGCATGACGCGGCAAATCTTGCAAATCACCTGTCATTGTCGCAACGTCGCTGCGGGTCAGCAATTGTTGCGCGTCTAAATCGTGCGCTGCAACAAGGTAGTCGCCAGTTGCAGAAACATCAATTTGAATATAGTGGTCGGTGCCGGTTTGAGCACAGTGCATGCGTACCATCATACGCCCAGACAAGCGTGGTGGAGGCCGATTAAATTGTGCAGTAACTTGCACGCACTGATCGAGATCTGCCAATGCAGCTGTTGGTGTTAAAACCTTTATTGTATGAGCGGTTGTGGTGGCTGGTAGCTGTTGTTCAACGAAGGCATTAAGCGTCTGTTGCCAATTTGATTGGGCAGCGGCAGAAACTGACGCAACGAGCCCTACCAACGCAAGGGCTGCGCTTAGAAAAAATCTGCTGTATTTGCTCTCCATTGTATTTAGCACCCGCCAACCCCCTCAAATCACTGGTTGAATTATAACCACCCTAACAAAATCCTATCGTCAGAATTGGGGCTAAAAAACACGCTTTTTCGTCGCTTTGTATTTACAGAAGTGCGCGTACTCTGCAACGTGAACAGGAGGGTCTGCACCATGATCGACAAATTAAGTAATGCGCTGCAGTTTCAGCAGCAGGCGCTTGCACTGCGCCAGCAGCGTCAAGAAGCGCTCGCGGGTAATATCGCCAACGCCGATACGCCGAATTACAAGGCGCGCGACTTTGATTTCGCGGCTGAATTAAAACGCGCCACTGCGCATCAAGGCGGGCCCGTAAAATTAGCAGCAACACATGCAGGGCATATGCAGCTTAATAGCTCAGCCACTGCAGTTGATATGCAATACCGAACACCCGCACAAAACCGCTTAGACGGGAATACGGTCGATATGGATATGGAACGCACGCAGTTTTTGAATAACTCGTTGCGTTATCAGGCAGACATTCAGTTTTTGGATGACAAAATAACCGGCTTACGTAAAGCCATGCAGCCAGAACAATAACAGGAGCTAGCTGATGGCTAACTTTTCAATCTTAGACATTTCAGGTTCAGCCCTAAGCGCTCAGTCGCAGCGCATGAACGTTTCTGCCAGCAACATGGCGAATGCGAATAGCGTGGCTGGGCCAGACGGTCAGCCCTATAAAGCGAAGCAAGTTATTTTTGAACAGCAAATGCAAGCCAATGGTGTGGGCGGCGTAAAGGTGCAGCAGGTGGTTGAGTCTGACGCACCAGCACGACGTGAATATTCTCCTGGGCACCCGCTAGCTGACGAACAAGGGTACATCACTATGCCTAACGTTGACCCGGTAGCCGAGATGGTAAATATGATTTCAGCGTCGCGTTCGTATCAGGCTAACGTGGAAGTGATGAACACCAGCAAAGACTTGCTGATGCGCACGCTAAGCATCGGCAAAGGCTAAGGGGTAACAGATGAATACAATTGATACCGCAGTATTGAATCAAACCAACCAAGCCGGAGCCAATCAAAAAATAGCTTCGGGTAGCCAAGAAATGCGTGACAATTTTATGACCTTGTTGGTCACGCAGTTGCGCAACCAAGATCCATTGAACCCAATGGAAAACAATGAAATGACGTCGCAACTGGCGCAAATCAATACCGTTAGCGGCATTGAGTCGTTGAACGACACCATGCAAACCATCAACGGGCAAATGGAAGCGGCGAAAACCATGCAAGCGTCAGCGCTTATTGGGCGCGCAGTTTTAGTGCCTGGCGAGCGCATTCTGGTGGGCAATGAAGGCGTAGGCGACGCCACGCCATTTGGCATGGAGCTTAGCGCACCGGCTGAAAGCGTGAAAGTAAACATCTATAACACCAGCGGCATGTTAGTGCGGCGTATGGATCTCGGTGCCGTTGGCAGCGGTCCGCAGCAATTCAGTTGGGACGGCGTTATGGAAGACGGCAGCCAAGCACCGGCTGGTGCCTACAATTTTTCCATTGAAGCAACCAACGGTGACGACGTTGTCACAGCAGAGCGCTTCAATTATGCACAGGTAATCGCGGTTAGTATGGGTCACGATGACGGCCCTCGCTTGGATTTAGGCGGTATTTTAGAGCCCGTTCGTCTTGAAGACATTCGGCAGATTATTTAAGGAGCTCAATCATGGGTTTTTCACAAGCACTATCAGGTTTACGCGCAGCAGCGACCAATCTCGACGTTATTAGTAATAACATTGCGAACTCACAAATTGTCGGCTTCAAAAGCGCTCGGGCGCAGTTTGCTGATATTTATGCCAATGCACAGGTTGGTTTGGGTACGCGGGTAGCCGGTGTTTTTCAAGATTTTAGCGACGGCAACATTGAAACAACGAACCGCTCCATGGACTTGGCGATTTCTGGCAAAGGCTTTTTTCGCTTTGAACAGCAAGGACAGGTTCAGTACTCACGCAATGGTCAATTGAGCATTGATAAGAGTGGTTATATTGTCAACGCGCAAGGCGCCCAGTTAACCGGTTACCCGCAAACTGCCGGGTTTGGTGGTCAGCCGGAAGTATTGCGTGTGCCAGCCGCTGGCTTGGCTGCTAACGCATCGACTGGAATTACCGGTGTATTTAACTTAGACACCAGCACTGGTGTTGTTGATCGTGCAACGGTTCCGTTTGATCAAACCGACGCAGACAGTTACTCCTATGCGAACTCAGTTACTCTCTTTGATTCATTGGGCAACCCACACCCAAGCATGATGTATTTCACCAAAACCGCTGACAATCAGTGGGAAGTACGTATGTCTCGTGGTGATGAATTAGCGCCGGAAGTGGGTCAGCTTGATTTTGACAACAATGGTTTATTGGTAACCCAAACCAATATGGATGCGTTTTCATTTGTGCCGGGTGATGGTGCTGCGAACATGTCGATTGGTTTGGATGTAACGGGTACAACCCAGTTTGCCAATCAGTTTGAATTAACTGCAATGGAACAAGACGGTTATGTATCAGGCACTTTGATGCAGGTTGCAGTAGCGGAAAGCGGTGAAGTTGTTGGCACCTACTCGAATGAACAGCAGGTTGTACTCGGTACCATCGCGCTCGCCAACTTCCAAAGCTTGGAAGGTTTAAAACCTGTTGGTGACAACGCATGGATAGAGTCGAAGAAGTCTGGCGTGCCAATTTTGTCGCGCCCGGGTGAAGGTCAGTTTGGTTCGATCATGGCCGGTGCAGTTGAAGCTTCAAACGTAGACTTAACTCAAGAGCTGGTGGCAATGATTATTGCACAACGTAATTACCAAGCTAACGCGCAAAGTATCAAGTCACAAGATGAAGCGCTGCAAACGACGATGCAGCTGAAATAAGCATAACGGGGCTTTAGTATGGACGCCATTTTATACACGGCAATGAATGGGGCGCGGCAGACGCTGGATGAGCAGTCTGTGGTGACCAACAACTTGAGCAATGCATCGACTACCGGATTTCGTGCCCAGCTTGCTGCGGCACGCGCTGTGCCTGTGAATGGGCCCGGTGTGCATGCAACGCGGGTTGCAGCCGTAACCACCACGGGCTTGTTTGATACCACCGGCGGCGCGATTCAGACCACCGAACGCGACTTGGATGTGGCATTGGACCAAAATAACTGGCTGGCGGTGCAAACCCCAGCTGGTGAAGCCTACACCAAACGCGGCGATTTGCAGCTTGATGCAGACGGTCGGCTGATGGTGAACGGCATGCCGGTGCTGGGCGATGGCGGCCCCATATTATTGCCGCTAGGCACCCAAGCTAGCATTGGTAACGATGGCACAGTTAGCGGCATTGGTATGGGCGGTGATGCCAATGAATTGGTGCCGCTTGACCGAATCAAAATGGTGCGTGTTGATCAACCGAATCAGTTGCAACGTGGTGATGACGGTTGGTTTCGCTCACCCGTAGGCGCTGCTTTGGCGCGTGATGAGAATGCACAATTAGTTTCGGGCGCACTGGAAGGCAGCAATGTGAATACCATTGAGGCCATGGTGGCGATGATTGATACGCAGCGCCGTTACGACTTGAATATGAGCGTGATTTCAAAAGCCGATGAGACCGCACAAAGCGCGAACAGCTTGCTCTCTGTAAGAGGCTAACCGGAGATATAACCCATGATTAAATCATTATGGACTGCAAAAACAGGTTTGACTGCGCAACAGCAGCAGCTGGATGTGATAACCAACAACTTGGCTAACGTGAATACCTCCGGGTTTAAACGTTCGCGAGCGGTGTTTGAAGACCTTTTATACCAGAACATGCGTCAACCTGGTGCCATGAATAACGCGCAAGACACGCTGCCTTCTGGCTTACAAGTTGGTACTGGTGTTCGTGCTGTGGCGACCGAACGTTTGCATTCGCAAGGCAGCTTAAACAACACAGAAAACTCGCGTGATTTAGCGATTAGTGGCAAAGGCTATTTTCAGGTGTTGATGCCTGATGGTGCGGTTGCCTATACCCGTGACGGCAGCTTTCAGGTGAATCAAGACGGCCAGTTGGTTACAGCAAATGGCTTTCCGCTTGAACCCGCTATATTTTTACCCGCCAACGCAATGAGCGTCACGGTTGGACAGGACGGTATCGTTACCGTCACTCAGCCGGGGAACACTCAAAACAACCAAGTTGGCCAAATTACGCTTGCTATGTTTATGAACGATGCAGGTTTGGAAGCGCGTGGTGGCAACTTATATGTTGAAACGCAAGCTTCAGGTGCACCAACTGAGTCGCTGCCGGGCATGAATGGCGCAGGCACTCTGTTTCAAGGCTTTGTTGAAGCCTCGAACGTGAACGTGGTGGAAGAAATGGTGAACATGATTCAAACCCAGCGCGCTTATGAAATTAATAGCCGCGCGGTTTCAAGTGCCGATGAAATGCTGGCGCGTCTGAGTCAATTATAACAACAGTAGGTGATGTGATGCGGCGCTTACTTTCAGCGGCAGTTTCGGTTCTTGTTCTCGCTGCATGCAGCAGCTCACCGCCACCACCGGTGGTGGTAGAGCCCTATACGGCAATTGATATTCCTGAATATCAACAAGCTGAAGCAAACGGGGCGATTTTTCAGGCGCACCACGGATATATCCCGCTGTTTGAAGACCAACGCCCGCGTCGGGCTGGCGATATTATTACCATCGTTTTAGAAGAACAGGTTAGTGCCACAAAAAATTCTTCGTCACAGTCGTCGCGCGCGAGCAACATGGGGCTTGATTTAGAAGGCCTGCCCGATGCGCTGGAAGATCTAGCTGAGTACGGTTTTACGGTAGGCAGCGCGAATGATTTTTCCGGAACTGGCGGCTCAAGTGCGTCTAATCAATTTTCCGGCATCGTTACCGTGCAAGTGGTGCAAGTACTGCCTAATGGCAATTTACGCGTGCGCGGCGAGAAGCAAGTAGCTATTAATCAAGGCACCGAGTACATCCGTTTTTCGGGTGTGGTTAATCCGCGCAGTATCAACGGTCAAAACAGCGTGATGTCGACGGCCGTAGCCGAAGCGCGCTTGGAGTACATTGGTGATGGCTACATTAATGATGCGCAGAAACAAGGTTGGTTACAACGTTTCTTTAACTACGTAGCACCATTTTAATTAGAGGTTTGTGAATATGTTGCGAGCAATTATTACGCTACTTTTTATCGCCAGCACAGCCCTAAGTGCTGGGTTAGCGCCCGCGCATGCGGAACGTATTAAAGACCTCGCTGATTTTGCCGGAGTGCGCAGTAACAGTTTGGTTGGTTATGGTTTGGTGGTCGGGCTTGATGGCAGCGGTGACCAAACCATGCAGGCGCCGTTTACCGGGCAAAGTATGACCAATATGTTGGCGCAACTCGGTGTGACTATTCCGCCAGGCACCAACATGCAGTTACGCAACGTCGCAGCCGTCATGGTAACCGCAACATTGCCAGCATTTGCACGACCCGGACAAGAGTTAGACGTGGTTGTTTCATCTATGGGTAATGCGCGCAGCTTGCGTGGCGGCACGTTACTGATGACGCCCCTAAAAGGTGCTGATGGGCAAGTGTATGCCTTAGCACAGGGCAATTTATTGATAAATGGCGCCAGCGCAGAGTCGCAAGGTTCGTCGGCGGTTATTAACCAGCAAGCCGGTGGGCGCATTAGCGGTGGTGCAACGGTTGAACGCAGCGTGGCTCTGGATTTAGGCCGTACCGCCGGGATACTGCAACTGAACTTAAAAAAAGCGGATTTCACCACCACTTTAAACATGGTGAACCGCATTAATAACGAATTTGGTTATGCCGTGGCCCAGCCGCTTGATGGTGGCAGCATTCAGCTGCAAAGCCCAACCGATACCGGCGAACGCGTGCGGTTTATGGCACGGGTAGAAAATATTGATGTAACGCCTGCGGCTGCAAGTCCACGGGTGGTTTTGAATTCGCGGACTGGGTCGGTTGTGCTGAGCGGGCCAGTTACGTTACGCCAGGCCGCAGTAGCGCACGGTAATTTATCAGTAACCATTGACCGCCGTCCATTCGTAAGTCAGCCACCCGCACTAAGCGGCGGCGATACGGTGGTAGGCGAAACCACGGACATTAATATCACCCAAGAAAAAGGCTCGCTGCAAATGGTTGAAGGGGTTGAATTAATGGAAGTGGTTCAAGCTTTAAACAGCCTAGGCGCAACCCCCAGCGACTTGATGGCAATACTGCAAGCATTGCAAGCGTCAGGCGCACTGCGTGCTGAACTGGAGATTATATAATGAGCTCTATTTTAACCAGCAACACGCTTGCACTCGACACCCAGCAGCTCAGTAAGCTCAAAACCCAAAGTCAGCAGCAACCCGAACAAGCGGCGGCTGAGGCCGCGCGGCAGTTTGAGGCGTTATTCATTCAACAAATGATGAAAACCATGCGTCAAGCAGGCGGCGAATCGGAAATGTTTAACAGCAATGCCATGAAAACCTATACCGAAATGTTTGATCAACAAATGTCGACCGAAATGGCCGGCAAAGGCATTGGTTTAGCGCAACAGTTGTTGCATGAGCTGCAGCAAACACCTGCGGGCATAAAAACTAAGTAAAGGTGTTAAGTATTTGCCGCAGTTGCCGATAACCTTCGGTAACATCAGAAGGGAACAAGCATGAGTATTTTTTCCATTGGTTTAAGTGGGTTACGCGCGGCGCAATCTGGGTTGTACACCACCAGTGCAAACATCAGCAACGTCAATACGCCGGGCTATAATCGTGAGCTACTGCAATTGAGCGAAAATCGCTCCTATGGCGTGTCAGTCGACGGCTCTGAACGACAGTTCAATCAGTTTGTTGCGACCCGCCTCAATGCCGCCAGTGGCTCGCTTGCCTCGCTTGATACCTATTACAGCCAAGTTCGCCAAATTGATAATTTGCTTTCCGATGAGCGCTCTGGGCTTGCCCCAGTAATGCAAAAATTTTTCAGTGCGCTTGGCCAAATGAACAGCAATCCGGCTGACCCGTCAGCACGGGCTGGGGTGCTGGGCACCGCCACGACGTTGGCCAGCCAATTCCAGTCGTTTGATAATTACCTTGAAGACATTGAGCGCAGCGTCAATGCGGAAATGAAGTTCGAAGTGGATTCGGTTAATGCTTTAACCGGCCAAATCAGTTCACTAAACCGCGAAATTTTGATTGCGCGATCAGGTACCGGCGACGCCCCAAACAGTTTATTAAATCAACGCGATAAGTTGGTGCATGAGTTGTCCCAGCGCATTGATGTGCGTGTGCACGAACAAAAATCTGGGTCGTATACCATTTCATTAAACAATGGTTCGCCGTTGGTTTCTGGTGACACGGCGTACACGCTAGAGGCCCGCACCGATAACAGTGACCCTACCCGCACAGCGGTTTTTTACAATGATGTGGCCGGTAATCAGCTGCAACTGAAAGACAACGTATTTACCCGAGGTAGTTTGGGCGGTTTGATTGAGTTTCGTAGTAAAAGCCTCGACACCATGCGTAATCAGCTGGGGCAAATGGTTGCAGTGTTTGCCGATGCATTTAATACGCAACATCAACAAGGCACCGACTTAAACCAGAACCCAGGGCAAGCTGTTTTCTCAACCGGTGCCCCAATCGCGTATAGCAATGCTGACAATGGCGGTGATGCCGCAGCCAACGTGCAAATTACCGACAGTACCGCGCTGCTCGCTTCGGATTATGATATTCGCATGACGGGTGCGGGCTATGAAGTTACGCGCCTGGATAACGGCAAGCCAGTTACAGCAAACTTTGACGGCGCCACCAATACGCTGACCTTTAATGGGCTTTCTGTTGAAATGACCGGTACGGCGCAGCAAGGGGATAGCTTCCGTGTGCGGCCTTTGGTTAATCAAGCCCAGAATTTTGAAATGCTGCTTACCGAAGGGTCACAATTGGCGGCAGCGCAGTCGAATGCCAGTGGTGATAACCGTAACGGCTTAGCTCTACTTGATTTGCAGAATCAATTATTGGTTGAAGGGCGTGGCACCTTTAATCAAGCTTACGGAACCATGGTGAGTACCTTGGGTAACCAAATTAATGTGGTACAGGCCAATCTGGCAGCCCAGCAAGGGCTTACAGAACAGTTGGATGCGCTGCAGCAGTCGGAGTCGGGGGTTAACCTTGACGAAGAAGCGGCAAATTTGATTCGGTTTCAACAATATTACCAAGCCAATGCGAAAGTGATTGAGACAGGCTCGACCATTCTCGATACCATTTTGCAGCTGCGCTAAGCGCACAACAAGCGCCGGAGTTATACCATGCGAATTAGCACATTAACCATGTACAACCAGAATGTTTCTTCCATGAACCGCCAACAAGGCGAATTCATGAAAATAGGCCAGCAAATAGCGAGCGGTAAACGCATTGTAAACATTTCTGATGATCCGCAAGCGATGACCCAAGCAATTAACATTGGGCAATCTAAAGCGGTATCGACTCAATTTAGCGAAGCGCGTGTTGGGGTCAGAAATGCCCTGTCGCAGGAAGAAAGTGTGCTAAACAGTGTGAATGACGTGTATTCGCGCGCCCGCACGTTGATGGTTCAGGCCTCAAGCGATACGCTGTCGGATCCAGACCGTGCTTCGGTGGCAAGTGAGTTGCGCGGGCTTTACGAATCTTTGGTTGGCCTAGCAAATACCCGCGATGGTAATGGGCGCTATTTATTTGGTGGCTATCAAGACGATACAGCACCATTTGTGCGTGACGTAAATGGTGACGTGAACTTCGTGGGTAACCCGAACGTGCGCGAGCAGCAAGTAGACGGTGAACGCCGTATGGAAATCGGCCATTCGGGCAATGATATCTTCCGCTCAGTTCACAGCAGTGCAACTTACATGGCCGATGCGGGCATGGATAATCAAGGTTCCATGCAGTTTAAGGGCATCAATATTATAGACCCAAATGATCCTGCCTTTGGGCAAGCCTTTGATCTCGATTTTGCGGATAATGCGGGTCAAATGCAGTACCGCATTAATGGCGGTGCCTGGGTGGATTACAATGACCCAACCACGGTTGCTTTGGGGGGTGTTGAAGTTGAAATCGCGGGGCAGCCTGTTACCGGTGACACACTGCGCGTTGCGCGTGGGCAAGACAGCAATACCGATATGTTTCGCACGTTCGAGAAAGCGCTTGCGGTGCTCGATAACCCAGCGGATACCGAAACAAAACGCACCTTACGCACCAATACACTGCGTACCGTGATGCGGGAGTTTGATAATGGCATGGACAACGTGTTGACGACCCGCGCGGAAGTGGGTGCACGACTGAACGAATTGGATGCGTTGGACACCATTGGTGGCAACCGCACCCTGGCGTATGAACAAACATTGTCAGACTTGGTCGACCTGGATTACGTGGAAGCTGCGTCGCAATACAGCGTGCGTATGGTTGGTTTGCAAGCGGCGCAAAAAGCGTTTGTCGACATGAAAGACCTAAGTCTGTTTAACTTCTTATAGCACGCGTGTTGTTGGAGCCTTCCCTCTAGAAGGCTCCAAGTACCTGTTCAACCATGTTAAGCCCCACACGAAATAAGCGCTGTAAAAACCCACCCAGTTCAGTCGTCAATACCGTCATTAAGACTAACCCCAGCGTTAGCGACATGGGGAAACCGACTGAAAACACAGTCAGCTGCGGTGCTGACCGGTTTAAAATGCCTAACGTAAGATTCACAATCAATAACGCACCAAATACCGGTAACGCCAGCAAAATTCCCGAACTAAACACCACCGTGCCAAATCGCGCAACTTGCTCGAACGCGCTTGCGTTTAATCCAAGCGTGCCAATGGGTAAGAATTGAAACGACCGCGCAAGTATTTCCAACATGATGAGGTGTCCGTCAATGGCGACGAACATTAAGATGGCAAAGGTATAGAATAGCCGCGACAAAATCATGGTGTTTGCGCCGCTATCGGGCGAAAAGAAGGTAGCGAAGGCTAGGCCCATTTGCAGGCCAATATACTCACCAGCGGCCTGTATGGCGGCAAAAACCACTTGTACCACCAAACCTATGGTCAACCCAATAATCAGTTGTTCCACCATGATGCCGAAACTGGCCCAGGAAAACAGCGGAATATCCGGTAGCGGTGGAAGTACAGGGCTGATTATAATCGTGAAAAGCAGGGCCAAACCGATTTTAACTTGATTGGGTACGCTCGAGTGACTGAACACTGGTGCGATAAGCAGTAAGCCCGTGAAGCGGCAAAAGGGCCACAAAAATAAGCTAACCCATTCCTGAAGTTGCGCAAAAGTAACTGTTAGCATGCGCGCCCCGTTATTGAATCATGGCGGGGATGTTGGTAAATAGCCGCGAGGTAAAATCGATAAGAAGCTGCAGCAGGTAGGGGCCTAATATGACCAACACTGCGAGCACACCGAGTATTTTTGGAATAAAGCTAAGCGTCATTTCATTGATTTGTGTGGCCGCCTGAAAAAGACTGATCAACAAACCCAGCAACAAGGCGGTAAGCAGCAAGGGACCTGCCAAATACAAGCTTAGCAGCATACCTTGGTAAGCAATGGACATGACTTGCTCTGGCGTCATCGCTTCTTCCTACACATAAAAACTTGCCGCAAGTGAACCGATAAGCAGTTGCCAACCGTCCACGAGCACAAAGAGCATGAGTTTAAACGGTAACGAAATGGTTGCTGGTGGAACCATCATCATACCTAGGGCCATGAGCACGCTGGCAACAACCAAATCGATAATCAAAAATGGAATGAAAATAGTAAAACCAATTTGAAACGCAGTTTTTAATTCGCTGGTTACAAATGACGGAACCAGCACGTGAAACGGCACGTCTTGCGGGCTCTCTAACGGGCCAACATTTGCTAAGTTAGCGAATAACGCCAAGTCAGGCTCGCGGGTTTGGGCCAGCATAAACTCGCGCAAAGGGCCCGAAGCCAAGTCGAGAAATTGAGGAAAATCAATGCTATCCTGGCTAAACGGCAGCCACGCAATGTCATATATTTGGTTAAATACTGGTGCCATAATAAAAAACGTTAAAAATAATGCGAGCCCCAATAACACCTGGTTAGGTGGCGCTGATTGAGTACCCATGGCGGTACGGAGCAAACCAAATACGATAATAATTCGAACAAAGCAGGTCATCATCAGGATGACTGCAGGTAAAAACGCCAGACTGGTTAAAAATAGCAGTGTTTGCAGTGACAGCGACCATTGCTGACCACCATCGTCTGTAGGGCTGGTGGTAACGCCTGGAATGGTTTGTGCGAATGCATCAAACGGGAATAAGACGCCGGCAGTGATTAATGCAAAAGCAAAGAGCCATACGCGCATTTATTTGGCTCCGTTCTGGCTTGAAGTGCCTTTTATCGCTTGTTGTAAACGTGCGGCAAACCCGTTCAGATGTTTTTCGGGCTGCTCTTGTGCCGGCAGCTCATGCAGTTTAGTGACCTGCCCATTGGCAACCCCAAGCACCAGCCATGTTTTGTTTACTTCAACAATAACCACCCGCTCGCGCTGGCCAACGGCCACGCTGCTGACCACGTTCAATAAGCTACTACCGCTTTGAGTGACGCCGGCCATTTTTCGAAATAACCAAGCGCACAGTAAAATAATGCCGATAATAAGCAATAGAACCACGGTCACTTGGCCTAATAGCGCAAGTCCGTTGCCAAGCTCTGCAGGTGCGGTATCGTTCATCGGTTTAACTTCTGTACCCGTTCTGAAGGGGTTACAATTTCGGTGATACGAATGCCGTATTTATCGTCCAATACAACCACTTCGCCTTGGGCTATCAGGTAGCCATTAATAAGAATATCCATTGGCTCACCGGCCAAACCATCAAGCTCAACCACAGAGCCTTGCGCTAATTCAAGTAGCTGCTTTATGGTGATGCGCGTGCGGCCCAACTCAACACTGAGTTTCACAGGAATATCCATAATGATATCCAGTTCATTCATGGTGCTGGCATCAACTGCACTGTCGAGTGGTTTAAATACGCTGTTGGCATTTTCGTCCGCGGTTGGACTTGTTTCTTCCTCAAGCGCATCTGCCCACGGGTCCTGCTCGTTATCTGGGTTCATGGTATCTTTATTCGTCATCGTGAGACTCCTTTGTGCGCATTGGGGTAAATACGCCACCTTTGCTTCGGGTGCGCAAAATCGATTGCGGGAAGCGATGGTTTTCTAATAACCGCTTCACTTTCAAAGCGCGATTCTTGTTTAAACTGCCGAATTCACATTCCATAATCGGCAGTGAGTTAACGGTTGCAGTTACTGTGTCCGGTAAATCGATTGGAAGCACATCGCCAGGTTTGAGTGACATGACTTGTGGAATGCGCAACGGTATTTCGACAAAATCTGCAATCATCTCAATGCTTGAGGCCTGCAGTTCATGGGTAATACGCTGCCGCCACGCTTTATCATTTGACGAGCCACCGCCAATATCTGCGCGCAGGTTAGCGAGTTTGTCACGCAGCGGCTCCACCATCGCGTAGGGCATGCAAATTTTAAAGTTACTGTCGAGATTACCCACTTCTAAATGAAACGTCGTGGTGACCACAATTTCACTCGGTGAGCTGGTAATTGCAGCGAATTTAGGCTGCATTTCTGAGCGAACAAAGGTGATTTCTAAAGGGTGTACTGCACGCCACGACTCTTGATAGGCATCGATTGCTAAATTGAGTACGCGGTTAATAATACGTTGCTCGGTGCCGGTAAACTCACGCGCTTCGTTACGCGTCATGAAACGACCATCGCCACCAAATAAGTTCTCAACAATCATCGAGACCATAGCGTGCGGGAACACCACCAAAGCACTTCCGCGCAACGGCTTCATTGAAATAATATTGAGATTGGTAGGCGTTGGGGTGGCATCAGCGAAATCACTAAAACGCTGATAGCGTACCGACTCAACTGTTATATCCGCGTTGCGTCGTAACAAGTTGAATAAGTTCATGCGAAACTGTCGGGCGAAGCGCTCGTTGATAACCTCTAAGGTATGTAAACGTTCACGAACAATCCGCGCTTGCGACCCAGGGTCAAACGGTTGCTGTTTCGTTTTACGTTTTTTCGGTTGCCGCCCAAGCGCGTCAATGCCGACGTCATCAGCGGCGCTAGCTGCTGCTTCAGTATCATCGCCATCGCCATCGTCATCAGCTACCCCGGCAAGCAGGGCATCGAGTTCTTCTTGTGACAGTTGATTTCCGTTACTCATGGCTTCTCAATTTTCAACTTAACCCGTTAATTACTGCACGATGAATTCGGTGAACAGTACGTCGTTAATAGCTATTTCTTCATCGCCGCTATAAGGCGCAACCAGCGAGTCCATAATGTTTTTGGCCAACACTTTTTTACCTTCCGATTGCGTAATGCCTTCGGCATTCTGTCCAGACAGCAACACCAATAAGCGGTTGCGTACCTGTGGCATGTTTTTAATTAAGGTTGCTTTCACCTTTTCACTTGGCACTTCTAAAGTCAGGCCAGCGTAAAGTAACCGCGGACCGAATTGGTCGCTTTGCAGGTTTACCGTAAACGGTGAAATGTTTACGAAGACAGGATCAGTTGGCTCCTGCTCAATCGGTTGTGCGCCCATAGCTGACGCCGCGGCTAAACTGCGGGTTTCCCATAGTAAATAAGTATTTAACCCTATCAGGGCAATGACTAACCCCAATAACGCCACTAAAATTGGCGGTGTTTTTCCCGCGTTAGCAGGTTGTGCATCGTTTTTACGCGCCATAATTTATCCTTTTTTCGTCCAGTTGCTCGCTGCTAAGGCCCACATATTAAGCGTATATGTCTACCTGACCGTTCAGGGGCGCGGCAGTATGCCGAGAATTTGACCCCATGTCAGTATTTTCGGCCGATTCTGAATTTTCTACAGCACTATCTGTATTAATTTCTGAATTATTAGTCGCTTTTTGTTGGTTCATGGCCCATTGCTGAGCTTGCTGGCGCTCTTGTTGTTGCGCGAATTGCTGCGCATTGTCGTTAACCTGAGAATCATCAAGCTGAATTCCTTGGTTGGCTAAGGCATCACGAAGTTGCGGTAGTGCTTGTTCAAGAGCGCCGCGAACGTGGTGACTATGGGTAAAAATATTGAGCTTCGCTGTGTGCTCGTCTACGCGTAATTGCACCTGCAAGGGTCCAAGTTCGGCTGGGTGCAAGCGCAATGTCATTTCTTGCTGGTTGTGCACAACCATTTGCAACACGTTTTGCTGTAGCTGATTGGCCCAGGCTGTACTGCCCACTTGCGCATTTAACGCGGCTGACGGCGGTGCTTGGATTGCAGTCGCTGCAGTCGTGCTTGGCGTGGCTACCGGCGCGTCAACCATAACCACCTGTGCAGTCATTGATGTCGCGGCTAACGGCGCCGACGGGCGTGGTGCTTCAATTGGGGTGGTTTGGTCCAATTTGAGTTTCACAGTTTCAAAGGTTGCTGGTTTTGCGGTTTGTTCGTGTTGCGCAGCCATAACCGGTTGCTGCTGAATGGGCTGGCTGGCTCGGCTGCTATCAAGCTGAGCTTGTTGGGCTGTAACCGGTGTTGCTGGCGCAGTTTGTTCAGCCAGTGCCGACACCGTTGGTGGCGTAACCTTTACGAGGTTTTCGGCGGCAACATTGTGCGCAAGAGCAGACGCCTTCGTCGTCGCTGCTTGGGCAACCGTCGCCATCAGAGCCTGCTGTTCAGCGCTTGGCGTCGCATCTGCAGACAATTCGCGCAGTTGCTCAAGTTGGGTGACCAGGTGTTGAAGTGCTTCAGGACTCAATTCATCAAGTTCTAAGGCTGGCTCCCCTGCGACAGCTAAACGCTGTTCAAGCTGTTGCAGAGCAAGCGCTTGCGGGTTCAAATTCTGCGCACCCTTTTGCGGGTATGCTTGCACAGCAGCAAACAACGCGGCGAAACCGCTGGATGGCGCGCCTTGTTGCGTTCCTGTAGCGGCAGGAGCTGTTGGTGTAAGGCCTTTTATCGTAACCATACTGTTCACCTTTATCGACTTGCGCGCTGGCGCATGTGCATGGCCAACGAAAGCTCGTCGGCAAGTTTTTGTTCACGCTTATTAATGACCCGTTGTGCAGCTGTTTGCTGACGGCCGTGTAGCGTTTCGTAAGATGCTAACTTGCGTTGGTTAGTCATCCATTGTTGTTGGCTGTGATCAACTTTCGTTTGTTGATCAACAAGGGCATTCTGAGCTCGTGAAACCGCATTATCGAGACTTAACAGAAACTGCCGATAGTTGTTGAGTAAGTGACTCGCGATACCTTGCTGCATATGCAATTGAAGCTGCTCAGCATAATCGCTTCGGTATTGTTGCAAGGTTTGTAACTGCAGTGCGATTTTTTGTTTATTTTGGCGCTCTTCAGCTAATAACTGAGCCGCTTCCGTGCGGGCTTTTTCAGCCTGCTCCGTTAAATGGGCGAGTACGACACTGTTCATGCTGCCCCTCCAACAAGTTCGGTGAGACGCTGCTGCGCATTCGTAATTGAAGCTTGGTCGAGCATCTGTTGTTGCAGGTAAGCTTCAACCTGTGGAAATTTTTGCACTGCTTGGTCTAGCAGCGGGTCATGGCCGGGGCTATAGGCGCCAACGCTGATTAAGTCACGGTTACGTTGGTAAACGGAGAACAGCTTCTTCAACCGCTGCGCTTGTTGCTGCTGACTTAACGAGGTCACCGCTGGCATAACACGACTAATCGATGCTTCAATGTCGATAGCTGGATAGTGACCGCTTTCAGCTAAGTCGCGCGACAGCACAATGTGGCCATCAAGGATTGCGCGCGTTGCATCGGCTATCGGATCTTGCTGGTCATCACCTTCTGTGAGCACGGTATAGAATGCGGTGATGGAACCGCCGCCGCGCAAGCCATTGCCCGTGCGTTCAACCAAGGCAGGAATTTTTGCAAAAACACTTGGCGGATAGCCCTTGGTTGCTGGTGGTTCACCAATTGCCAAAGCAATTTCACGCTGCGCCATGGCAAAGCGTGTAAGCGAATCCATGATTAACAGTACGTGCTTGCCTTTATCGCGGAAATCTTCCGCCAGTCGCGTTGCATACGACGCGCCTTGTAAGCGTTGCAGCGGTGACGAGTCGGCTGGCGCAGCAACTACTACTGAACGCGCCATACCTTGCTCTCCGAGAATATGGTCGATAAATTCCTGAACCTCGCGGCCGCGTTCACCAATCAAGCCAACCACAATCACATCTGCTTTGGTGAAGCGCGCCATCATACCGAGCAACACTGATTTACCAACCCCTGAACCGGCAAATAAACCCATGCGTTGACCACGGCCAACACTAAGCAGGCCATTAATGGCGCGAATGCCAACATCAATAGCGGTATCGATGGGCGCGCGAAGCATCGGGTTAATTGTTTTTGTGGCTAAATAACCGTGCTCAGTTTGTTTGGGTAGTGGTTTGTTGTCGAGTGGACGGCCGCTGCCATCGAGTACCCGACCCAGCAGTGTTTCACCTAATGGGAAACGACGGCTGTCATGAGCACCATCACTTAGCGGCATAACCCGTGCACCAGGCACAAGTCCTTGCACCGCATCAAGCGGCATGAGGTAGGTGACATCGCCTGCAAAGCCAACCACCTCGGCTTCAACCAAGGCTTCGCCATGCTGTGGTAATTCAATGACGCAACTGCTGCCAACGGGCAACTTTAAACCAACCGCTTCGAGCACCATGCCGGTGGCACGCACCAAGCGCCCGCACATATGCCACTGCGGCATCGCTTGCAGGCGTTGGTCGACACGATGGAGTGTCGTTTGCCAAGACTCGAGTATGTGCTGGGCGTTAGCCATGGCGTCCTCGTAATTGATGAATAATGCGTTGCCAGCGCGTTTCGATGGTGGCATCAAGCTCGCCATCGGCACTTACTAAGCGACAACCACCGCGTTCTAGTCGGTCATCTGCGCGTAGCTTCCAGCCGATAGCGGCGAGCTCTTGTTCTAAATGCTGTTGTGCCAGCTTTAAGTCGTCAGGGTGTAGCAACAGCACAGGCTTATCATTGAGCATGGGGTCTTCGTGCAATATGGCCCGAATCAGTTCCAAAACCTGCTCTGGATTTGCGGCCAACGCCTCGCCTGCGAGCTGACGCCCCACCGTTAAAGCGAGTTGCAGCATGCTTTCTGCCATGTGTGTTTCGACACCTTGCAAGGCGGTGTCGGCTTCTTTAATTAGAAGCCCAAGCGGTGCAAGCGCGCTCTTTGTTTGGGCGGTATATTCCGTCAACCCCTGTTCACGCCCTTCCTTTAAGCCTTGTTCCAAACCTGCTTGGTAGCCTTCTTTTTGTCCTTGTTGCAACCCTTCGTGATAAGCCTCTTGCCGGGCTTCTTCACGGAGTTTCTGCAGTTCACTGTGGCGTTCAAATTGTGCTTGTTCGGCAGCCGTGGCTTGTTCAGACTTGCTGGATTTGGTGCTGTTACTCAGTGGCTCCATGCTCCAGCTTTGCCAATCATCATTGCTATGGGCAGTTGCACGCTGCTTAGCCGGTTGCTCAAAGGGCTTAAACATAGGCATCGTCGCCACTGCTTAAGACAATTTCGCCGGCATCGGCAAGGCGACGCACCACTTGCAGAATGGCCTTCTGCTCGCCTTCCACTTGCGAAACGCGTATCGGGCCGCGCGTTTCCATTTCTTCGCGAATAAGTTGGGCTGCACGTTGTGACATGTTGCGTAAGAACTTCTCCACCAGTTGGTCTGGAGCACCCTTCAGAGCCACCACCAACGACGTGGTTTCGATTTGACGTAGCAGTACCTGAATGCTGCGGTCGTCCAATTCGAGCAAGTTTTCGAACAAGAACATTTCGTCGACAATCTTTTGTGCCAGTTCGTCGTTGTAGGCGCGAATGTTCTCCAGAGCAGTGTCCTCTTGCCCTGCGCTAAGTAGGTTGAGAATTTCTGCGGCCGTGCGCACACCACCCATTTTGCTACGTTTAAGTGACTGCCCGTCGAGCATGCCGCCCAATACTTCGGTGAGCTCTTGCAGTGCCGCAGGCTGCACACCCGTGAAAGTTGCGACACGCAACACCACGTCGTTACGCAAACGTTCGTCAAATAATTCGAGCACACCAGCAGCCTGCGCGCGATCAAGATGGATAAGAATAGTGGCAATGATCTGAGGATGTTCATCCCGGATCATTTCAGCAACTTCTGGCACATCCATCATGTTGAGCGCATCAATACCAATGCCGCCCACTTTGTGCTCCAGCACATCTTCAATCAGTGTGTTGGCGCGGTCTGAACCCAAGGCTTTCGTTAGCACTGAGCGAACATAGTCGTCATACTTGTCCAGCGACGGGGTATCGGCGAGGTCTTGGTGAAAGTATTCCAGCACAGCTTTAATATCTGCATGTGAAATATCACTTAATTTGGTCATTTCTTTACTGATTTTCTGAATCTGATTGGGCGCAAAGTGTTTAAAAACTTCTGCCGCTGATTCTTCTTCAAGCATCAGTAATAGCAACGCAGCGCGACGTAAACCGCCCAGCTCTTTGGCTGTTTTCTCGTTCGGGTTAGACGTGGTCATCTTCGTTCATCCAATTTTGTAAAATACGTGCTACTTGGCGTGGGTTTGATTGTGCAGCCTCTTTGGCTTTCGCCAGCGCTTGCGTATAACCTTTGTTCTGGCGCTGCTGCGGCCAATGGAAAGACTCGCCTGCATCACTGTTATCATCGTTACCCATGGCATCGTTTTCAGCGCGGCGGCGGGCTATGGGTAGTTCATCCAAGTCATCGTCATCGCCAACAACGGCACGAAGATTGCCATTTCGATTCCTGTTTGGTACCGCACCTGTGGATTCTTCATGCTGTACAAAACGTTTTAGTAAAGGCCGCAGCAGCAAAAGATATAACAATAAGATGCCTAGCCCAGCCAACACGTAACGAACAATATTCTGAGCCAGTTGCAGCATTGCCGGTTGCTGATACCATGCGATGTCATCAACAATCTCTTTATCAAGAATGAAGGGACTATTAACCACTTCAATTTCATCGCCGCGTTGTTCCGAGAACCCCATGGCTTGGCGCACCAAGCGGTTGATATAATCGAGTTCCTCAGGGCTGCGTGGTACCAGTTGCTCTATACCTTCTTCGTCAACGGTCGTGCGGTGGTTAACCACAACGGCTACCGATAAGCGCTCAAGCTGGCCACGCTGGTGGTCAACGTGCTCGATAAAGCGGTCAACTTCATAATTCACCACTTGATCTTGCTGCACGGCGCGGTTGCCTTGCGTTGTTTCGGCTTCGGCCTCGTCACCTTCAGTCGCTTCAATCGGGGAAGGCTCAACGCCCGGCGGCGTGTTTGTAAGTGCGCCCGGTACGCCCATAGCACCATTACCAGTGCCCTGTAGATTCAGGTTGCGTTGAATACTGCGAATAGCTGCAGAGTCTGGGGTTTGGTTGGGTGTGTAGCGCTCAGCAGTTGCTTCGCGTTTGGCAAAATCAATTTGCGCAACAACCTGTGCCTTAACGTTTTCGCGGCCTAATATTGGCAATAAGATGCTTTCAATGCGTTGCTGATAAGAACGTTCGACTTGTTGAATGTAGTCCAACTTGGTGCCATTCAACGCGTCTTCACCATTTGTTTTCGACAGTAACGCGCCATATTGGTCAACAACGGTAACGTTATCCGGAGCCAACTCAGGCACGCTGCTTGATACCATGTGAATAATTGCTTGCACTTGGCCTTCACCAAGCTTTCGGCCTGGTTGCAAAGTCAGAATAACTGAGGCTTTTGCAGGCTCCCTTTCACGCACAAAGACAGACGCTTTCGCCATGGCCAAGTGAACCCGAGCGGTTTGCACCGGGCCCAGAGATTCCATTGAACTCGCAAGTTCACCTTCCAACGCACGCTGGAAATTGACCTGTTCGGCAAACTGACTGATACCAAAGGCTTGGTTGTCCATCAGCGCGAAGCCAGCATTGCCGCCTTGCGGCAGCCCTTGCTCGGCCATTTGCAGTCGCAATTTATGTACCTGGTCGCTGGCGACTAAAATCGTGCCAGCCCCATTAAGTTGGTACGGTATTTGGCGCGTATCAAGCTCATTAATGATGCGGCCCCCGTCGGCCTCACTTAAATTGCTATACAGCACACGATATTCCGGAGCACTGGCCCATAGCACCAATGCAAATACCAAACCAATAAACGCTGCACCACCTACCAAAAGGGGTACCAACCCACTTTGTTTGAGTTTTGTCAGCCACTGCTGCGCTGTTGGCTGCGCTTGCGTGCTGTTGTTTATCGGTTGTGCTTGCGTTGCGTCCATGAATTGTCTCGGCTGCTGTATCAGTCATTACCTGGCCTGCTTGAACGTTGCTAAGCTGCAAGCAGGGGGAATTATCTAGTGCACATTATGCCCACCGCAATGCAACTCAAAGGGACAATAAGCGCACTTTTTTATGCGCTTTTGATCGCTTCAGTTGCCCTTGATGCTGTTAAATTTGGTGGCACTAAAAATCCCGTTGAAGATTGTCAGAAGAAGGATAGGGTCATGAGCGTACCGGCCATACAAACCGCACTGCAGCAAATGCAGGCGATGAAAACAGAAGTGGCGGCGCCTGCAGCGCAGGTAAATTTGAATGTGCAGCCTGGCGTACAAACGGGTGGTTTTGCCGGGGAATTGAAAAATTCAATTGACCGCATTAATGCACTGCAGCAAACCGCAGCAGCGAATACCACGGCGTTTCAGCTGGGTGATCCAAACGTATCGCTAAACCAGGTTATGGTAGACAAACAAAAAGCAGGGCTTGCCTTTGAAATGGGTGTGCAAGTGCGCAATAAGTTGGTGAGTGCTTATAAAGATATTATGAATATGCAGGTTTAATGGGCGCTTACAGAAGAGGCATTATGCCTCTTCTCTTACGAGCAAACCTGACATGGTATGAAGATGCTCTGCAACACGGATGACTTCTTCAGTTGGAATTTGACGAATGACTTCACCGGATTCCTGACTGACAATTTTCACCACGATTTTCCCAGTCTCATCGTGCAATTCAAAATGAATGCCGTAGTTGTTCATGACTTCGTTAATTTGCTGCACCGGTTTAATTAGCTCATCACGCTTTAACTCGCGTTGAACTTCACTTTGTCGAACGGCGGGAAGCTGTTGTAACACACGGTCTAAGCGCTGGCGTTCTGCCGCGGCATGAGTTACGGGCCAGTTTGTAGTCGCTTCATTGATTGGCGAGGCCATAGAGTATCTCCAAAATAGACGAAACAATTTTCGCTTCATTCAAGTTATCGGCAGCTACTGTACAAACTTTAGACGCGTATCAGGTGAGCTAGAGTTTTGACGCGAACTCACTAACTTTACGGTATAAATTAGCGACGGCGGTAAGCGCAACTTGCTCACTGTCGTCCAGATCAAGCAGGGTGTTTTCTGGGCGTTTACCTGCTGGCTGCAAGATGTCTGCATAACGATTTAATAGATGCTCAAGGTTCATTTGAATCATCATCAGTTCAAGTTGAAATTCTTGTTGTAAAACTTCATAGCGGCTGCGTTGTGACGCATCTTTGCTGTTCGCAATAATCGCGCGAAGCTTGGTGTCGAGAATAAATTCGACCGTTTTTAATTTTGGGATAACGTCGTTAATGAGGTTTTCTGACGATATCCGCGAGCCTGTAGCGTTCATGAATCGTGCTCTTGCTAACTGTTACTAGAAACAAAACAGGCCCCCGAAGGAGCCTGTTAAATCGTCTTACGAAGCGAAGATTAACCCAACAGTGACAATACTGATTGAGGAACCTGGTTCGCCTGTGCTAATACTGAAGTACCAGCCTGTTGCAAGATTTGCGCACGGGTCATGTTTGATACTTCAACTGCATAGTCAGCATCTTCGATACGTGAACGTGCAGCAGACAAGTTGGTTGAAGTTGTTGCTAAGTTTTCAACAACTGAATCGAAACGGTTTAACGTGGCACCAAGGGTGCTGCGTGACGTGTCGATTGTTGACAACGCGGTGTCAACTGAGTCAATTGCTGCTTGAGCACTTGCCGCGTCGGTAACAGCTAATGCACCAACGCCTAATGTTGCTGACGTAGCATCAACTGTTGCAACTTGAATTGAGTCGTTTGCGGTAGTGTTTGAACCCACTTGAATTTGCAGTGGTGCTAAAGCGCTACCGTCTAACAAGTTCGTGCCGTTGAAGCTTGCGCCACCAGCGATACGATCAATTTCCGCAACACGTTCAGTGATTTCAGTTTGGATTGACGCGCGGTCATCGGCACTGTTGGTATCTGACGCTGCTTGAACTGCCAACTCACGGATACGCTGCAAGTTGTCATTGATTTGGTTTAAGCCACCTTCCATGGTTTGCACCATAGAGATACCGTCGTTTGCGTTACGCTGTGCTTGGCGCATACCGGTGATTTGTGCAGTCATTCGGTTTGCAATTGCTTGACCAGCTGCATCGTCTTTGGCGCTGTTAATACGCAGGCCTGAAGACAGACGCTCCATAGAAGTTTGCAGTGAAGACTGTGACTTCTGGAGGTTTTGCTGACCAATCAGCGAGGTCATGTTTGTATTGATAACTGACATAGTCTTATTCCTTCTGTTTCCAAATTAGGCTGCCATGTTTGGCCTGCCGTCACAGAGGGTTATCGGTGACTTAATGAAAACCTTTAGAAATATTTTTCAGAAAGTTGAATTTTTTTTTCAAAGCTTATCGGGCGCTTGCTATATTAAAGGCACTCGGCGCTCTGCCGATAAACGGAATATATAAAAATACAATAATGGAAAGGAGCATCGCGTGAGCGAGGCCACTGAAACGTCCGAAAATGAGTTTACGCCTATCAATAGCGTGGTTGAATTAGCGACTTACTATGACTCGTTAAGCCAGCCTGGCGTAGCTGTGCTGACGTTATTAGGCCCAGCCGAGAAAGATCATCCAGTGGTATTGGTTGAACAACTCGAAGAAGATTACTTACTGTTCGATCTCACAGCCATTCGTGATGTGGCGCCGCCGCTGCGGCGTGGTGGTAAATTCATCTTGTCAGGGTTTACACCGGGTGGGCTGGTTCGCAGTGGGCCGATGTCCATTCGTGAATTTACCACGGTTGAAAGTCGTCTATTAGCCTACGCAGACTGGCCAACAGAAATATTTGTGAAGCAGCGGCGAGCGAGTTTTCGAGCGACTTTGCGGATTGGCATGGAAGTTGGCGTGCATGTGCGCAGTAAAGACAATGACAAAGACGAGTTGGTCGAGCTGCAAGGTGACCTAAAAGACTTGTCAGCTACCGGCTGCCTGGCGGAATTTTTTATGCAAGATGGCGTGTCGCGGGTGTTGCCGGATATTGCCACAGAAATTGAGCTGTATTTTCCGAATGGCACATCCTTTGAAGTCAAAGCCAAAGTGCGCCATTTAAAAACCGACAACGACAGGCAGGTGCTTGCAGTTGGTTTCGAGTTTGAAAATGTGAGCAAGCCACAAGAACGCGAAATATGGGGCTATGTACGTGAGATAGAACGTGAAGCTTCGCGCAGTGCCGGTAATGGTGAGAGCCGCAGCGAATCTGAATTATTCCGCGTTCATGATGAAAATGACAAAAAGCTTAGCCGCCGTCATGCACACACCTATGCAACCCCAATGGCACGAAGGTTGGCGCGCATCGCGGGCTATCTAGACAGCCAAATGGTGGTGATGAAGCAAGGGCAGCCGGTGAACTCCTCACAATTATCATTGCATGCCGACCGCGTGCTCGACATGCTTGAAGATGATCGGCAAGAAACCTTATTTGCAGTGCATTGCATTCATCGCGAATCGCGCTGGGTAAAACATGGATTGGCGGTTGCCGTTCGACTGGCGGATTTATTAAACGCGGCGAAAATGCCACGCGATTTGCGCAAAGCGGTGGTTGCCGGCGCTATGGTTCACGACCTCGGCAAAGGAACCTTGCCGCCTGAAATTTGGCGTGCGACAACCTTAAGCACCGATGTTTATGAAGAAATGCAAACGCATGTTGAAGCGATTATTGAAAAGCTTGATGGCGTGAAGTGGCTTGCACCGGTTGTTCGGGAAAACGTAATCGCCCAAATTAATGAACGGCTGGACGGTTCTGGGTATCCGCATGGTTTACGTGGTGCCCATTTAGGCCAGCTTGCGCGCGCTGCCGCAGTGGTTGATGCAGTGGATGCCATGCAACGCAACCGGCCAGACCGACCCGCTATTTCAACGGTTGCAGCGGGCAAGTCGATGCAAACACGCACCGAACAATTTGATGAAGCTTGGGTTAAGCGCTACAACGCACATTTCGGTCCGTTACCTGTCGGTACACTTTTGCGCTTTGAAAAGGGTAGTTTTGCTTGGGTGGTTGGGCTGGATGCAAAAAAGCGCGTCAATCGAGTTCGTGTTTCTCCTCATAAATTAGCCCCTGACGATAAGCTGGGGCCACCGTTAGAAGGTAGCGCCATGGCAGAGTTGGGACGCATTCGCGAAGTTTTAATTCCTGAAAGCTAAAGTTGTTCAAATTGCGGCCGATAAAATGAAAAGACGGGTTTAGCGTCGCCTTTTATCGGTTTTGATTTGAATTTGTTCAGGCAAACTGGTTTGTATCAAGAGTAGGGGTTTACACCATGGCATCTATTGCAGCATTAGGTATTGGTTCAGGATTAGACCTGAACGGCTTGCTGAATCAGCTCGAAGCGTCAGAGCGGCAGCGACTGCAACCTATTACCCAGCAGCAGCGTAGCTTCGAAGCGCGTATTTCAGCCTATGGCAAACTGCAAAGCGCGTTAACGAAATTTCAAGATGCGACCAGCGCGTTGAATCTAAGCACGACTTATAAAGCTACAACAAGCACAGTCAACAGCGACGCCTTAACCGTTGCCGCTGCCAGCAACACGCCGCCTGGCACGTATAACGTTGACGTAACAGGGTTGGCGCGCGCCTATACCATTGCAACCCAAGGGGTTGCTGATAGTGCGGCGCAGCTGGGAACTGGAACGGGCAACGTCAGCTTTACTCTCGCCAATGGCACCAGTCATAGCATTGACTTAGCCGATGGCAGTACATCTTTGGAAGATGTACGTAATGCAATTAACAACGGCCAGTCAGACGTGCAGGCCTCGATTATTAATGACGGCAGCGGCACGCCCTATCGTTTAGTTCTTACCTCAGCGACTACGGGCACCGACGCCAGTATTACGGATATTACCTATGGCGGCGCGCTGGCCGGCAATTTAGCTAGCGATGCGGCAACTGAAATTTTAGCAGAGAATGCCCAACTGACCGTAAATGGCATTGCCATTAGCAGTCAGACCAATGTCGTGGAAGATGCTATTCAGGGAGTAACCTTGTCCTTAGCCAAACCAGGGCAAGCGCAAGTGAGCATAACCCGTGACGCAGAAGCGATTACGGGGCAAGTTGAAGAATTCGTGACGGCTTATAATGAGTTGCAAACGCTGGTCACAAAAATGACTGACTACGATGTTGGCTCAGACACGCCCGGTCAGTTGTTAGGTGATAGTGGCGTGCGCACCATTCAGTCGCGCATGAGCACCTTATTGAGCGAAACGGTTGCCGGCCAGTTTTCAATGCTAAGCGATATTGGTATTTCCCGTGAGTTAGGCGGGCAACTGAAAATTGATGAAAATAAACTCGCGGCGGTAGTACAAAATGACTTACCGAAGCTGCAGGAGTTTCTTGCGGGCTCAGATACTGTTCAAGGATTCGCGGAAAAAGCAAAAACAACGCTGACAAACTTGCTTGCTGACGATGGCCCCATTCAAAGCCGGCTTAAAGGTTTTGAAAGCACTATTGAGCGTCTTGATGAGCGCTATTTTCGTGAAGAGCAACGCATTGCGTCCACGGTAGATATTTATCGTAAGCAATTCGCGCAAATGGACAGCATGATCGCGAGTATGAATTCCACCAGTGCCTATTTGACGCAGCAATTTAGTTCGTTAAATGCACAGCTGAATAAGTCGTAGAGCATCGACCAGGAGTTTTGATTATGTACGGAATGAGAGGTGCTGCGGCTTATGGTCGTGTTGATGTAGAAAGTCATGTGTTGGCGGCTAGCCCTCACAAACTGATAGCCATGTTATTTGAAGGTGCGCAAAAGCAAATCAAAGCAGCCAAGTTGCACCTTGAGAATAATAACCTTGCGCAAAAGTCGGTGGCTATTGCGAAGGCACTCGATATTGTAAACCAAGGGTTGTTGTCTGCGCTTGATAAACAACAAGGCGGAGAGCTCGCCGAGCGTTTAGAAGCGCTCTATGAGTACGTTGCCAGTTTGCTGCTAAAGGCCAACCTAAAAAACGACGTAGACAAGCTTGATGAAGCCGCTGGATTGTTGGAGCAAATCGGCTCGGCATGGCGAGAAATTCAACCTCAGGTTGAGGGAGCGTAAGGCTGTGGCCGCGCAACCGCAAGTACAACCTGATTACGTGATGACACCGACGGAGGTCATAATGTCGTATCACATGCTGTTAGAGCATTCGAATAAAATGCTTGCTAGTGTGCGCAATGAAGATTGGGATACCTTGATAGAAGCAGAAGTTGAGTATGTTCGCGAGGTAGAACGGTTGAGTCATGCCGAAGCACAAGTGCAACTGTCGGAAGATCAGCAGTTGGATAAATTACAACTTTTGAGCACCATCATGGACCAAGACCGAGAAGTTCGCGAGAGACTTGTCGCACGGCGTGCCATGTTGGAGCAAACGTTGCTCAGCATGCAGAAAAAGCAGAAGCTTGAGCACAGCTATCGCAATTGAGCAGTATCACGCCACTGTTGGACACGTTGGTCCATCAGGTTGCCAAGCAACGTTCGACAGTGGAGTTATTGCCGCGTCACACCCTTCCAGTAGCGCCGATTCAAGCTGCAGCGAGTACCACGGAGTTTAGTCAGGCTGGTCAGCAAGTCGCACGACTTATCAGCTTAATCCAATCATTTCAGCAACAAATTCCGCAACAGCATCTTAATCACGGCGCCGGCGGTTTAATAAAACCCGATACCCCGTTATTTCAAACCGCACAAAAGCTCGACGTATTGACTTTGATGAGTCGATTACAGACTTTAGTGAAGGACTCGGGCGTATTTTACGAAGCGCTTCTGGCGCGATGGGCGGCTGACAAAATCCCGTTCCTTCAAGTGCGGCAACAGCCGCAGAACCTTGGTCAATTTCAAGCGAACGCACCTCAAATTCAAAAGATTCTCAGTCAACAACTTGAGGTTTTGAATTCAGGTATGCTGCGTATGGACACTGAGTTATGGCCACAGGCTCACTTGCAATGGTTGGTGCAACCTGATGTAAATCCGCTGGTACAACGCTGGCGCGATCAACAACGGAAGCAACAAGGCGAGCCACCAGAACCCCCTGCCTGGACCAGCGAGCTCAAGTTAAGTTTGCCGAACGTTGGCGAAATACGCGCTCAAATGCGATTTGAGCAAAAGCGTTTAACCATGCAACTGCAATGTGCCGAGCTGTTGGTACCCTCGTTGCAACAAGCAACATCGCGGTTGATTGCTCGGTTGCGTGTTGGAGCCGGTGTTGAAATTGACGAAATACCCGTAAAAAGGTTGCCACAATGAGTGACCATGATCAGTTAAATAAAAAAGCAATTGCATTACGCTATCAAGAATTTGAGCCGGCACCCAAAGTGGTGGCAAAGGGGGACGGATTAGTTGCGGAAAAAATTATTGCAACGGCAAAAGCTCATGGTGTGTTTGTACATGATTCGCCAGAACTCGTTGCGCTTTTATCGCAGATTGACCTTGATGATTTTGTACCACAAACGCTTTGGCTAATTGTTGCAGAGTTGTTGATATGGGCAAAAGAGGTGGACGCAACACCTTGATAGCTTGTAATTGATGGACGACTAATCAACAAAATACATACAAATATGTATACATTCCATACTGTAAAGATTGAAACTTTTCATTGACCGACACTGTAAAGATTTGCTAAAGATCGCGTTAAGAACGAAAAACAATCGGTAGTGTTGGAGAAATACCCCCCCATGAGTCAGAACAAAACAATTTCTGAATTACAGGAACTAAACTTGAGTTACTTGATGTTAGTTCAGAAGTTAATCGTAGAAGATCGCGATACAGCAATTTTTCGTTTGAAAATCGATGATGATCTTGCTGATTTCATCGCAGATATGTCCGCTCGAGAACTGACCATGTTAGCTCGACAATCACACAGTTTTTTGCAGCCTAATTTAGGCTCTGTCAGTCAGTTAAAAGCTATTCTGACCAACAAACGTGATACTGGCATGCAAGCCACTCATTTAGCAATGCATATGGCATCTGCTTAACTAGGTTAACCACAAGGATTAGCTCTGGTGAGTACCACGAAGCTTCTTGAAGAACTGAATCAGGTGCAACTGGCTATAGAGCTCATTGAGTTGGGCGCTCGGTTACAAGTACTTGAGTCTGAAGTTAGTTTAAATAGGGGCCGATTAGTTAGGTTGTATAAAGAAGTGGCGGGTAAATCACCACCAAAAGGCATGCTACCGTTTTCCACAGACTGGTTCATGACTTGGCAACCGAATGTGCACTCATCGTTTTTCTATAATATTTATATTCGATTGCGTGAAGGCCAACGATTAGAGCGAATGCAAGCTTTTATCAAGGCTTACAAACTGTATCAAGAACACATTCAAATCTGTGGCGAAGAAGAAGTGCTGGCGCTCACGCGGGCATGGACCTTAGTGCGTTTTTTTGAAAGCGATATGTTTCAGTTGTCTAAATGTACATGCTGCGGTCTAAACTTCGTAAATCATGCGCATACGCCAGATACAAACTATATGTGTGGTGTGTGCCAACCTCCGTCCCGAGCAGGTAAACCGCTGCGAAAGAATTCGGTAAAATCTCTAAAAGAAATTTAAGTTGCGGCTACCCGCGCCGATAAACCATATAGATGTGTTTTATTGGATAAGGAAGCGGCAGTGTTAATCCCTCTTGGCTTTATAATTGTTCTAGTATCCGTGTTTGGCGGATTCGCGCTTGCAGGTGGAGCTCTCGGCCCCTTATTCCAGCCGCTGGAGTTTATGATTATTGGCGGCGCTGGCTTGGGTGCATTTATTGCTGCGAATAACGGCAAGGCTATCAAGGCAACCGTACAGTCCTCAAAACGTCTAAAAGCATCGAGCAAGTACAATAGTGAAACGTACCTCGAACTCCTCGCGGTTATTTATAAGCTGCTCAACAAAATGCGCCGCGACGGTATGCTAGCGGTCGAACGTGATATCGAAAGCCCCGATGAGAGCGCAATTTTTCAAGAACACCCGGAAATACTTGAAGACCCCATGATGCTAAATTTCATTGCCGATTACTTACGGTTAATGATTAGTGGCAACATGAACCCGCAAGAACTCGATGAGCTCATGCTTCACGAAATCGAAACCTTTGAAGCCGAAGCTGAAATCCCTGCGGACGCACTGCATAAAGTCGGCGATGCAATGCCTGCATTTGGTATCGTAGCTGCCGTTTTAGGTGTGGTTCGCGCACTGAGTAATGCTGATGTACCCCCGGACGTTATGGGCACGATGATAGCCCACGCATTGGTAGGTACGTTTCTTGGTATTTTGCTCGGTTATGGCTTTATCAATCCATTGGCCAGTCGTATCGAACGGCAAGTGGTTGAAATGGTAAAAGCACTGCAGGTAATCCGCGTAACGTTGCTGGCGAGTATGCATGGTTATGCACCGCAATTGGCTGTTGAATTCGGCCGCAAAGCGCTGCATACCTCAGAACGGCCTAGCTTTACCGAGCTTGAAGAGCATGTCCGTGGCGCGAAAGCGGAGTCGTAACTATGTCTGACCAACAGCGCCCAATCATAATTCGCCGCAAGAAGATCGTTAAAAAGCATCATGGCGGAAGCTGGAAAATTGCTTTGGCGGATTTTATGACGGCACTGATGGCGCTGTTTTTGGTGATGTGGATACTGGCGATGTCGAGTGAAAAAGAGCGGCAGAGTATTTCCGAATATTTTCGCACGCCATTACTTGTAGCAATGGCTGGCGGTGAAAAATCCAGTAATGCGGCGAGTGTTATTCAGGGGGGCGGCGCCGACCCGACACATATGGATGGTGAGCAAGCACGAATTGATATGCGCCGAGAAACTCGCCCAGCTGATGTGCGTCGGCATTTTAATGAAATTCGTCGTCGCGTTGAAGCAGCCATCGAGGCCGATCCTGTATTGCGAGCCCTCAAAGCACAGATGCGTTTTGATGTGACCCGAGAGGGGTTGCGCATTATGATGCTGGATACCGAAACTAAGCCGATGTTTGAGGTGGGGAGTGACCGTATTGCTCCTTATATGGAGCGGTTGTTGCGCACCCTAGCGCCGTTGTTAAACGAAATACCCAACGAGATCACCATCAGTGGGCATACGGATAGTTTGCCTTATGCGGGCGGCGAGAGTGGTTATAGTAACTGGGAGCTTTCTGCAGATCGTGCGAACGAATCACGCAAGGCGTTATTAGCTGGGGGCTATGAATCTGACCGTTTGTTATTAGTGATGGGTGCCGCCGACAGAATTCCGCTAGATGGCACTGAGCCAGAAGACCCCCGCAACCGGCGGATAACCATTGTTGTGCATACCTCGGAATCTGCCGAATTCATCAAGCGTCAGGGCTACTTCCCACAAGACCAGGAAGAGTTTGAACTGGAGCAGCAACAACTTATCAATCAGCAGTTTGAAGAAGAAGCTCAAGCGACCGATCAAACAAAACAGAAATAAGGGGTTCTAACCCCCCTTTTCTTCCCTTCAAAGCCATTTGCCTTGCGGCATACTTGTCGGCATGGTCCCAACGTGTCACTTAAATACAAGCGCAAATGGCAGACGAGCAATCCAGCGATCAGGAAAAGACAGAAGAACCCACGGCCCGAAGATTAGACAAATCTCGGGAAGAAGGTCAGGTTGCGCGTTCGCGCGAGCTGACCACGTTTGTGATCCTGTTTGGTGGCGTCATTATGCTTTGGGTGATGGGCAGCTCCATGTACCAAAATCTTGGTTTAGTGATGGAGCAGGCATTTCTGTTTGATCGTTCGCAAATAGCTGAGTCAGGCCCCATGCTTCAAAACGTGCTTGAACTCGGACAGTCCGCATTGTTCTCGTTACTGCCCTTATTTGCCGCTATGGTGGTATTTGCCTTAGTGGCACCAGCGCTACTTGGTGGTTGGATTGTTTCAGCCAAAGGTATGGCACCAAAACTTGAAAAATTAAACCCTATTAAAGGGTTAAAGCGTGTGTTCTCTTCGCAAGCACTGGCTGAACTGGGCAAAGCAATTGCAAAAACGGTTTTGGTTGGTGGCGTGTTGATTCTGTTTTTATGGCAACAAAAAGCAACGTTTTTGCGCCTTATGAGTCTTGAAGTTAAACAAGCCTTGGTTGAGGCAATGAGTTTGGCGGCAATGGCTTGCTTCTTGATGGTGTTAACGTTACTGGTTGTAGTTGCCTTTGACGTGCCGTTTCAGTTGTTCACACACACCAAGAAACTGCGCATGTCCAAAGATGAAGTAAAGCGTGAAAACAAAGAAACAGACGGCGACCCCCACGTTAAAGGAAAAATTCGGCAGCAACAGCAAGCAATGGCGAGACGTCGGATGATGACTGAAGTGCCCAAGGCTGACGTGATTGTGACCAACCCCACGCACTATGCGGTTGCGCTAAAGTATGATGAAGATGGTATGGGGGCGCCGCGCGTTGTTGCCAAAGGAGCAGACTTAGTGGCTCAGCGAATTCGTAAACTTGCCGACGAGCATAACGTTCCCCGCCTTGAAGCTGCACCGCTAGCACGTGCTCTGCATACGCATGTTGATTTAGGCCATGAAATTCCAGCGCCGTTGTACACGGCTGTGGCAGAGGTTTTGGCTTGGGCCTTCCAATTAAAACGAGCTCAACAAGGGGCTGCGGTGACTCCGCCGATGCCGAAAGCAATTGCTATTCCGTCAGATTTTGAGGTGCCGGCATCATGAATTTAAGTTTAAATGGTTTAGCCTCAAGCCTGCGTTCAGCAGAGTATCAAGTGCTTGTCGGGCCGGTGCTTATCTTGCTTATTTTGGCGATGATGGTATTGCCACTCCCGCCGTTTGCCTTGGATTTTTTGTTTACCTTCAATATCGCGCTGTCATTGATGGTGTTGTTGGTGAGCATGTTCACGGAAAAGCCGCTAGAGTTTGCTGCGTTCCCTGCAGTACTGCTTTTTTCAACGCTGTTACGCCTCTCGCTGAACGTGGCCTCAACACGCGTAGTGCTGATGGAAGGCCATAATGGGGGCGATGCAGCAGGTAAAGTCATTGAGGCCTTTGGACAGTTCTTGGTAGGCGGAAACTTTGCTGTCGGCCTGGTGGTGTTCCTAATTTTGGTGATCATCAACTTTATGGTAATTACCAAAGGTGCCGGCCGAATTGCCGAAGTAGGTGCGCGCTTTACCTTGGATGCAATGCCTGGCAAACAAATGGCAATCGACGCTGACCTTAACGCTGGATTAGTTGGTGAAGAAGAAGCGCGTCGTCGTCGTCAGGAAGTTGCGCAAGAGGCCGAGTTTTACGGTTCCATGGATGGCGCAAGTAAATTTGTTCGTGGTGACGCAGTCGCTGGCATGGTTATCATGGTAGTGAATATCATTGGTGGCCTACTGATTGGCGTTATGCAGCACAACATGAGTGCTGGTGCAGCTGCAGAAACATACGTGCTTCTAACCATTGGTGATGGGTTGGTGGCACAAATTCCTGCGTTGATCATTTCTACTGCAGCTGGCGTTACCGTGTCGCGCGTGAACACTGAACAAGACGTGGGACAGCAATTAATCAAGCAGTTGTTTGTGAGCCCTAAAGTGTTAATGCTGGCTGCTGGTGTAATTGGTATGTTGGGGTTGGTGCCGGGCATGCCGAATTTCATTTTCTTATTGTTCACCGCCATGCTGGGTGGTTTCGCTTGGTACTTGCAGCAACAACAAAGCAAGCAAAAAGTTGCTGATGCCCAGGCAAATACTGCGGTGCCAGCACCTTCATTTAGCGCACCCGAAGCGAGTTGGAACGACGTTCAGTTGGTTGATACGTTGGGTATGGAAGTGGGCCATCGCTTGATTTCATTGGTTGATGACAATCAACAGGGCGAACTGCTTGGCCGTATTAAAAGCGTGCGAAAAAAATTCGCACAAGAAGTCGGTTTTTTACCGCCTGTGGTGCATATTCGTGACAATTTAGAACTGCAGCCGAACACCTATACCATCACCCTAAAAGGTGGAGAAGTTGGTCGCGCTGAAATTTACCCTGACCGCTGGTTAGCGATAAACCCTGGTCAAGTGAGCGGTGACGTTGACGGTATCGCTACCACCGACCCGGCATTCGGTTTGCCAGCCATCTGGATACAACAAGATCAACGTGAACATGCGCAAATATACGGGTACACAGTGGTAGATGCCAGTACTGTGGTTGCCACGCACTTAAACCATTTGTTGCAACGTTTTGCGTCGGATTTGCTGGGTCGACAAGAAGTGCAACAATTGGTTGATAAGCTATCAGAAGAAAACAAAGCCTTGGTTGAAGACGTGGTGCCCAAATGTGTTACCGTGACGACCCTGCAGCGTGTGTTGCAAAACTTGTTGGACGAAGATGTTTCAATTCGCGATTTACGAACAATTTTCGACACCCTGGCGGAGTTTGAAGGGCAGCAAACCGATGCGCACGAATTAACCGCGCGAGTGCGCATGGCGCTGGGGCGTAATATTACTCAGAAATGGTTTGGTGGTGAACGCGAGTTACAAGTTATTGGTCTTGATGTCTCGCTCGAGAACATGTTGAGCCAGGCTCTGCAACAAAACAGTTCGTTGGAGCCGGGCCTTGCCATGACGCTACAAGAGCAAACTCAGCAAGCGATGCAACGCGCTGAAACAATGGGTCTAGCGCCTGTGGTTGTGGTACCACACCACTTACGACCGTTATTAGCTCATTTCTTGCGACGCCAATTGCGCGATTTGGTGGTACTATCGCAAGCTGAAATTCCAGATGATCGAACGATTAAAGTAGTGAGTGTAATCGGAGGGTCAGCATGACCATAAAGCGCTTTAACGCAGCCAGTCATAAAGATGCGATGCGCAAAGTGCGTGATGCGCTCGGTGAGGATGCGGTGATCGTGTCGTCCCGAAAAGTGGCCAGTGGTGCCGAAGTATTTGCTATCGGCGAGGCCGACTTAGCGAAACTACATAATAATGACGCGGCCCAAACGCAGTTGCCGCAATCAAATGCAGACTTCTCGAGTGTTGCAGAGCAGCTATTAAGCGATGTGCAAGACATGCGCGCCTTGTTAAGTCAGCAGCAGGGTGTAAAGGTGCCCGATGATAATCGTAAACGCTTATACCGGCAGTTGCGCGCGGGAGGCTTTAGCGACGAGCTGGCACGTCAATTGGTTGCGTTGTTGCCCAGCGCTTTAAATCATTCGAGCAAAAACTATGCCGATTCACTGAAATGGCTGCAGCAACAATTATTGGCGCGCGTGGCGCACCAATCCAACATGCAACCGGCCGACTGGGAACTATTGCAACACCGGGGTGTTATGGCGTTGGTGGGGCCTACAGGCGTAGGTAAAACCACGACTACAGCGAAACTGGCGGCAAACTATGTGATGCAGCACGGTAACGACAGCTTATTGCTCGTGACCACGGACAGTTACCGAATTGGTGCACAACAACAACTCGCTATTTATGCGGAGCTGCTTGACGTTGAAATGCACGCATTGGCGGATGGCGATAGCCTGGATGCTCTGGCGGAAAAAATGCAGGGCAAACGCTTAGTACTGGTAGACACTGTGGGCATGAGCCAACGTGATCAGCGACTGGCCCAAAAAATTGCCGCGTTAGGTAGTGCCGACTACAGTGACGCGACACGCATTGTGTTGTTATTGAATGCGGCAGCACAACAAGAAACCTTGGACGAAGTAGCGCGAATTTATAAGCGCATCGCCCAGGAAAGCGAACTTGCGATTAGCGACTGTATACTCACCAAGTTGGATGAAACGGCACGCATGGGCGGTGTGTTGGATACCGTAATTCGGCATCAGCTGCAGGTGCAGGCAATTTCTAATGGGCAACAGGTACCCGAAGATTTACGTGTGCCCGACATTGAGCAGCTCATTGCAGATACGTTAACGTTAGAACTTAATGATTCCATGCTGGCCGCCAGCGAGTGGGAAGCTTCTGGGAATCAGTTAGAGCCCAGCCAAGTATTTACCCATGGTCATTTAATTCAAGCCAGTATGCAGATACTGCGTGCACAGATACCGCACTTCGATTTGTTCATTCAAGCCATGCAAACGGGCGCTTTGCCGGAACAGTGGCAAACCGCGGCTTTCCCTGACCAACTGGAAGTGATTCGTTGGGCTGCGCCGCAACCACTGCAAGGTTGGCGGCATTTAACGCCACATTTGGGGTTAAATAAAAAAGGTTTGCCGCTGTTGCCTCCTGTATTGCAGCACCGCGACATGCCAATATTGCCAGACATGGCGTTCGCGCCTGTGCAATTGTTTGATTATTTGCCCGAAACCACGCTGTTAGATATTTTTGGCGAGCATCAAACCGGTTGGTTGGCGACATTAAACGTGAACCATCGGATGCAAGCCAATGGGCGCAGTTATAGTGTGAGTGAGCTGATTAAGGTACACGGTATTCCGCTGGCAAAACATACGATCAATTATCGCGGTGAACGGCGTCGGCTTGAACTAACCATTGCGGCTGCCCAGTCAGATCAAAGCGAACAGGTATATCAGGTCATTGCTGGCGAACTGCACGGCGGAACGGGTAAAAACCCGGTTCAACGGCGCTATTGGTTGGTTGACGGGCATTGCACCGCAGATCAAGTTAGCGAGCGGGCACGTATGATGTTACAAACAGAAGAATATGCGCGTTTAACGCGGTTGGCTTGGCGTGCGCTCGCTGAGCAGGTAAAACCGCAATCAGATAGAACAGCAATGGAACGATACCATTTGGGGTTAGCAGCGGCTTTAGCAGGAATAACAATGCATGTTGAATATCAAAGTGCGGCCAATTTTGCAGGTTTACGTGGTGACCTGCTGAGTTTAAGCGGTAAGCGTGGTCGCGTTCAGGGTGACAAATTGGTACCTGCTATTTTGCATGTTGTGAAAGCCTATGAGTCTTTGGTGGCCGCTGGCCGCGATGTAGAGGCATAAGAATTTAATCATGAGTGATCAAGCAGCGAGCTTACGGCAGTGGGCCGCGAAACGTAACGACGGTGATACAGTAACCGAAACAGTGACCCAATCTGCGTCGCCCGTTCAGCAACAGGCTGACGTTGAGCAAGTTGTGGTGTTAGGATTAAATACACTCAGCCAGGAACAAGCTTTGCAAGCGGTTAACGTATTTCATCGTTGGGCCGAGCAAGGTAAGAAATGGGTCGGTGATCCAGCGCGGTGGCGGGTTATTCCGGTTGCGTCTGATTATCGAAACATGGATAAGTTGGTAAGTACTTACCCTAGATGGGCCGTATGGATTGACAACGATATAAACAGTTTTAAGCGAGCCTATGAAGCGCTTAAAACCATGAAGCAAGCCGGCGGACCCAAGCGTATCATTGCGCTACACCCTCCGATGGCGTCACGCAAAGGTTTATTGAATAACATTCAGCGCGTGGCGCAGGCTTATTTAGACATTGATGTTTTGGTATTTTCAGGCTGAAAACTATGTATACAGCGGAAGGTAAAATCAACAAAAACAGCTTAATCGAACAGTATTACCCACTGGTTCGGAGGCAGGCTTTTAACTTAAAAGTAAAGCTGCCGGCCGGGGTGGATGTCGATGATTTGATTCAAGCAGGTGTTGAAGGTTTACTGGGCTGTGTTGATCGTTTTGACCCAGAGTCTGGCGTCGCGTTTTCAACCTATGCGCATCAGCGCATTCGCGGCGCAATGATTGACGAACTTCGCAGTCGAGACTGGCTTCCACGAAGTGTGCGTCGCAGTGGGCGTGAGTTGGAGCAAAGCATCCGCCGTTTAGAGCAACAGCTTGGCCGCATACCGGAAGAACGTGAGATTGCTGCAGAACTGGGTATGGAGGTCAACGACTATCATCAGCTGTTGCTAGATACCAATAATGGTCTTATATTGTCTTATGACGAAGTTGTCGGCGAAAGCCCGGGCGCTGAGTCGAATGATGCCGAAGAAGCTGAGCCCGAAGCACAAATTGGTGCAGCGCAGCTTAAACTTTTGCTCATGGATGCAATAGATTCCCTTCCCGAGCGTGAAAAATTAGTCATGACGCTCTATTATCAAGAAGAGTTAAACCTCAAAGAGATCGGCGCAGTACTGGATGTAACCGAATCACGGGTATCGCAACTGCATAGCCAAGCGATTAAACGTATTCGTTCTCGAGTTGCCGCGTAACCATCCGACAAAGTACGAAGAAGGTGCTTGATGAATAATTATAAACTTGAGATCCGCTGGGGCTTTATTTTCAGCGTGGCGATGTTGCTTTGGTTGCTTGTTGAGCGCCTTGTTGGCTTGCATAGCACCTACATTGAATACCACATGGTGTGGACGAATCTGTTCGCTGTTGTTGCCATTGCCGTGTATGTATTTGCCCTTCGCCAAAAACGCGATAAAGAATTGAACGGTAGCATGACCTGGAAACAAGGTTTTATGAGTGGCGTGGGAATTACCGTTGTGGTCGCTATTTTGTCACCGTTAACGCAGTGGCTGGCACATACCATCGTGTCACCTCACTTTTTTACCAACATGGTCGAGTTTGCAGTACGTAGTGGCAACATGACTGAGGCGCAGGCATTAGACTACTTTTCATTACAAAGTTATATGATGCAGGCTGTTATTGGTGCTGTTGCTATGGGTGTTATTACATCGGCAGTTGTCGCGTTTTTTGTTCGAAACCAGAAGTAGTCGGTTTTCTAAAGTTAAATTGGCGCAAACTGCAGTGCAGCGAATCTTTACTGTGCTAAATTTTATCTATCATTGAGTAGAAAAGGACATTTAGCATTATGAAAAAATTAGTCTTAGCAGTCGCAGTATCATCGCTTGTTTTAGTGGGCTGTGAAAGCATGAGTAATGCACAAAAAGGCGCGACCATTGGCGCCATTGCTGGCGCTGTCATTGGCAAAGGCACCGGTGATCATGACAAAAGTCGTTATGTTTGGGGTGCTGTTGCTGGTGCCATAGCCGGTGGTGCGATTGGTGCTTACATGGACAGGCAAGAAGAAGAGTTTCGTGAAGAGCTTGCTGGTAGCGGCGTTGAAGTTATTCGTGATGGCGACAATATTCGTTTGCAATTACCAAGTAATGTGACGTTTGCGACAGATAGCGCCAGTATTGCGCAAAGTTTTGACCCAGTGCTTATTGATGTGGCGAAAGTGCTGAATCGGTATGAGAAAACAACGATGTTAGTTGAAGGCCATACCGATAGCACAGGCGCTGCTGACTATAACCAGCGTTTGTCAGAAACACGGGCACTTTCGGTGCGCAATCATTTGGTGGGTAATGGTGTTGATCAACGTCGTGTGACAACAATTGGCTATGGTGAAACCATGCCGATAGCAGACAATAGCACGGCCAGTGGACGTCAGCAGAACCGACGTGTCGAATTACGAATTGTGCCAAACGAATCGTAATAGCTGACACGGAATAAACGCAAAAGCCCGCCTTTTTAGGTGGGCTTTTTTGTTGTGATAGATCTCGCTACGCTTAGTTTTCGTAGCTATAGTCTAAACTAATTAATCCAGTCGACTAACTAGGCGTTTATAACTATGAAAAAAATTAATGACCTACTGATTGCCCTTGGCATTTTGTCTCTTTTATTACTGCTTGTCGCAGGGCCGCTGTACCGGTTTGAAGTGCTTGAGCTAGGCACAGCGTTTTTGTTATTGCGTTGGGCTGCATACATTGGAATTGGTGCGGGCGTGTTGCTGATTGTATGGCTTGTGTGGCAGCGCCCAAAAGGAACGCGCGCAACCTTGTCAATTATTGCACTCATTACTGCAGCAGTTGCAGTTTGGATGCCCTATAGCCAGTTGCAGAAGGCGCGCAGTGTGCCGCCAATTCATGACATAACAACTGATACGGAGAATCCGCCGGAGTTTGTTGCCATTGCATCGTTGCGAGCCGATGCACCTAACCCTGTTGAATACGCGGGGCCCGAAACCGCAGAGCAACAACTTAAAGCTTATCCTGATCTTGAAACGTATCGCTCAAACCTTACAACCGAGGAGCTTTACGATAAAGCACTTGTTGCTGTGAAAGACATGGGTTGGGAGCTTGTCGCGGGCGACCGTGATGAAGGCCGTATTGAAGCAACGGATACAACCACTTGGTTTGGCTTCAAGGATGACGTGGTAATTCGCATTCGCGCCCAAGCTGATGAAACGCAGCTAGACATTCGCAGCAAATCGCGCGTCGGGCGCAGCGATGTGGGTAAGAATGCTGACCGAATTCGAGAGTTTTTAGCTTACCTAGAAAACTAATACAGAAATAGGCTACCGCCACGCGCCATGCGTGGCGGTTTTAGGTTATTGTTTTGTACCACCAAGAGTAAAGCGGTCATGATCTCGCATAATAAACAGCGTGAAACAGGCCGCCCACATTGGCCATGCTGCAAAAAATAAGAGATTGTTGAAAGCATCGAGATATTGCGCATAAGACGACAATGTTGAAGCGCCATGCAGGATGAATATAATCCCGTAGGTTACAAACTTAGCGACACCCAGCACAAACAGGATACATAAAATAATCTGTAAGCCCCCGAGCACTGCGGCTGCCATTTCGCCAAGACCACTAATGCCATAGAAGTTGTCGAAAACTGCAGCGGTATGCCCAGGGTTAATCCATTTATCAAGCGCCCATACGAGCATCACAATAAACACACTCAAACGCAGTGTTAGCAGCGACCAAGCCAGTCGTTTTTCAAGTTGATTCATAAACGTATAGCTCCTTTAGGCGAACTTTTTGAAGGGTTGGTCAATAGGGGTTTGCGCAATGTGGTTGGTGTAGTTACTCATTGTTTTTTGAGCAAGACCAACGATAACGTCCAGCACATTTTGTTGGCTAAACCCAGCGGAATAGAAGTTTTCTAACACGTCGTCGGCCACATTACCGCGCTGCTTTAACATGCTCAGAACAAACTGGCGCAGAGCCTCAAGTTTTTCGTCGTCGAGTTCATTACCTGCTTTAATGGATGCCGTGATGTCACCGTCAACGCCCATACTTTTAGCGATTGCGGTGTGCGCAGGAACACAGTAATGGCAGTCGTGAAACACATTTATGGTTTGCCACACAACAGTCATTTCTTCTGCATTAAAACTGCCGTTCGTAAAATCTTCATGCAATTGTTGGTAGGCTTTTAACAACGCTGGTGAGGTGGCCATGACAGCATGTAGATTAGGAATCATGCCCATTGATTTCTCCGATTTACGAAGTAAATCTTTAGCTGCTTCCGGAGCTGATTCGATAGTGTGAAGGGTAAATTTTGACATAATTGGTCTCCAAATTTGCTGTTCGTAACATCAACTTTAGACCGAATCAGTGAGAATAATAGGGCAACCGTAGAAGCTCCCTGTTTCTGTTGGGCAATTAAGGGTTTTAGTTGTGTTGCCGGAATGATGACGGGGTGACACCCATGTATTTTTTGAAAAAACGTGAGAAAGCAGTGCTGGATTGGTAGCCTAGTTTGGTCGCGATGGAATCAAGCTGCAGGTTTGGCTGTTGCAATAACGTAGTAGCGATATGCAAGCGCACCTGATCAAGTAACTTTTTGGGGGTTAGTCCAGTGATGCGATAGCAGCGCTCGGCAAAAGCGCTTTCGGATAGGAAGGCGCGGCTCGCCATGTCTGGCACGGACCAACTACGCTGAGGATGTTCGATAAGGGCTGCCAGAACAGCACTGAGATGTTTGTCATGTAGAGCGGCGAAAGGACCATTTAACAGCTGGTTTGAACCTAACATTTGACGTAAAAGGTGTAACGTGAATACATCGCTAAGGCGCTGAATCGCAGCTTTAGCGCCGGGTTGTCCGAGCTGAGCTTCGGTTCGAATCAACTGAATAATGTTTTTTAAGGTGTCGGTTTGTTGAGCGCTGGTGAAGATGACATACCGAGGTAGAAGTTGAAAGAACAAGTCGATGGCTTGCCCTTCGGCTAAAACATCGTAACACACCATACCCGAATTAATATGCGCAGGTTCGCAGAGCTGCTTGAGTTGGTTTTGGCTAAGCTCAAGCGGCACCCGAGTATGGCTTAGAAAATGAGAAACTCCACGGTTGACAAAAACTGCTGCGCCTTCATCCAGACGTTGCACCGTCAGTTCTTTTGGGTCTTCGCTTAGACCAAACCAGCAGTGACCGCGAGTCACAAGGTGAAAGCCAACGTGCTGCGGGTCCGTCATTGCGAGTGTCCAAGCACCACAAAGACCAGACTCGAAGTGAAGTTCGGTGTCACGCGCAATGTGGTTCAGCAAGTCGTTGAGCGAATCCGAAGTTTTGGTTGCTTGGTCGCGAGTTTTGGTCATGGGAATTTTCTTAAAAAGCGCTAGGATAATTACGAGTAAAGCACGGTCAACGCGCTTGGTAAAGCAATCAGTATGGTATGGTTGTTGATCTTTTCGGTGGTATTTCGGGTAAGAGCTCAGTGGTCTTTAGTTTAAGGAACAAAAATGAAAGTTTGGGTTTTACTGGCACTCTCGCCATTGGCTGTCTTTGCGCAAGAAAAAGACCAACCAATTGAAGTAATTGATGTTATTGGTGAGGCCAATGAAACGGTCATGCCCCATGAGCAGCCTGTGTCAGGAATTTTTGGCTTGTCCGATGCAGTACATGACATTACCCGTGGCGTTACCGTTATTGATGCGTCGTTGATGCAAGCAACTGCGGTTGATAATTTGCATGATATTGCGCGCTTTGCGCCCAGTGCTTACGCTCCGAGCGGATTTGGTACCCCTTCCTTACCAAGTATTCGCGGGCAACTTGGTGAGCTGTTTCAAGCCGGCATGCGTCGGCAGGCAGGTAACAACGGGCTGGGTGTGCCGCTGTCGTTAAATGGTATTGAGGGTATTGTAGTGGCCCGTGGTGCGCCGCCTATTATGTTGGGAACCACTCAGCGCGTTGGTGGTTTTGTGGACTTGCAGCCAAAGCAGGCACATACCGATGAAGCTGCGACAAAATTAGTCGGGCGCATCGGTGAGTGGCAGCAAAACCGTTTGCAAGTTGACCAAAACTGGGTGCTTGCACCGAATCAACAAGCACTGCGGGTTAGCGCGGAATATGTCGACGAGGGAAGCTTTTATGACTACAGCGGGTTGCGCAGCGATAGCATTGTTGTTGCGTACCGTTACCAACCTAACGCCCAAAGTGACTGGGCCGTTAGCCTTGAATACTATGACGCGCAATGGACAGACAACGCGGGCATTAACCGGCCTACGCAAGCACTGATTGACGATAACCTATACATTACGGGTATAGGTGTGCAACCGAATAGCTCAGAAGTGCCGGGTGCGTTTGCAGTAATCAGTCCTACTGGGCAAGTTCGAATTCCGCGCTCACAAGTGCTCACTGATCCGCTCGATACAAATACCGCAACAACTTGGTTGCTGCACTCGACCTATTCGCGTCAGCTGAGTAACGACTTGACGCTCGTGAATAGAACTTACTATCAGCACCTTAATCGTGAGGGTATTAATCAAAATAGCTTCGTCGAGATTATTGATGGTGCCGAAACCTTTGAAAATAGGTTTGAGCTGCACTGGCAACAAGGTACAACGCTTGGTGCCAATGTCCGCATTAATGATGTGCTGGGGTACAGCCAGTTTACTACTGAGGCCGACTTACCTATCGACCTGACTGCAGGTTTAGAGGCACGTCGAATTCCGCTCACCGAAGCGCAACAAGCTCGTTTGGTTGAGCTCCGGCCCGGCCTGTTTGTTTCGCCTGGCGCCCAGTATGATCGTGATGGCGATGGTGTCGGTGATTTCAATCTATCGGATACGACCAACTCGAACAGCACTCAGTTTGGTGTGTTTGCTCAGCAAGAGTTCGTCTTTACTAATGCCTGGTCGTCGCGGTTTGGCGCGCGCGCGGATTATTATGATGTATCGGCGCGAGACCCGATAGCACCAGATGGCGTCACACCTGCCGCGGATACTTATCAGGACTGGTTGTTTGCATGGCATGCCGATACTCGCTTTGCACTGACGCCAGATATGAATCTGTATGCAACTGCATATTGGAGCGATTCTACCTCGAACTCGATGGCCGGTGGACATGTTTTGAATGCTGCGGGAGCAATTGATTCGCAGAATTTTGCGACTGAAAACACCTTGTATGAAGTGGGTATGAAATACCAACCAGAAGGCGAGCGCTGGTATGCTGATGCAGCGGTATTTGAACAAACGCGCAGTCTGCGTAACCGCGATGGTTCAAACTCAGGTATTCTTACTCGAGGTGTTGAAGCACAATGGAACTACCGGCACGAATCAGGCTACTGGATGACATTAGCAGCAACGTATATTGATGCGCGTTTTGACAACTCCGCAGCATTTCAAGACAGCCGCCAAGTTGCTGACGCGTTCGACAATTCGCGCCCTGATATTATTGAAGGAACCGGAGTTGGTGCACCGAACTTTGCGGCATTCTCACCCTCAAATCAGCGTGTGCAGGGTATCCCTCCGGTGCAGTTGTCGGCCGCTTGGGGTTGGAGTTTCACCAGCCAATGGCAATTAGGTGGTGATATCTCGTATACAAAATCGTACCCACTGGATTATTTGCAAACTGTGATGATTCGCGACCAACACTTGGTGAATATGAACCTAAGTTGGCAGGTAACACCGGCGTTTAATGCGCGTCTTGAAGTGCTCAACCTGACTGACCAAGACAATTGGTCGCCAGTATTCGAAGGTGGCTACTTTGGTTCAACGCTGGCATTTCCAGTAGAACCGCGACACGCACGCATGCGGCTGGAATTTAGCTTTTAACCTGCAGTTTAAAAAGGACCGAAAATGTCATTAAAAAAATGGGTTGTCGTCAGTGTCATTGCCTTACTGGTGGCGCTTGCGGTTACGTTTGATGTAACGCAGTACCTGACGTTAGAAACACTCAAAGAGCAGCGTACAGCGCTGCAGCAGTGGTTTATTGATTACCCAGTACAGACATTTTTA
>NZ_JBLWWR010000006.1:0-98759 GCF_048267825.1 Pseudidiomarina sp. | reverse complement strand
ATTGTCGTTACCGGGCGCAACCATCATGACACTGGGTGCCGGCGCTATATTTGGTTTTGCATGGGCGCTATTGTTGGCAAGTTTTGCCAGTTCCATCGGTGCGTTATTGGCATTTTTGAGTGCTCGCTTTCTATTACACGACTGGGTGCAAGCTCGGTTTGGCAAGCGTCTTGAGGCTATCAATCAAGGTTTACAGCGCGATGGCGCCTTTTACCTGCTGAGCTTACGGTTAGTTCCATTATTTCCATTTTTTGTGATTAACCTTGCCATGGGGTTAACAAAAATTAAGGGCTGGACGTTCTACTGGGTAAGTCAGGTCGGCATGTTGCTCGGCACGGCTGTGTATGTGAACGCTGGCACGCAGTTAGCACAAGTTGATTCTCTGGGCGATGTGGTTTCTGCCGACCTCATTCTTGCCTTTGTGTTGCTTGGCGTATTTCCTTTGATCGCGAAATGGCTACTTAGCCGCATGAAACAGCGCCGCTTGCTTGGCGATTACCAGCGGCCCAAAAAATTTGATACGAACCTCGTTGTTATTGGTGCGGGTTCAGCTGGACTGGTGAGTGCGTATATTGCGGCGGCGGTAAAGGCCAAAGTGACGCTGATTGAACGCGAAAAAATGGGTGGCGACTGTTTAAATACAGGGTGCGTTCCTTCGAAAGCGCTGTTGAACGTTGCTAAAACAGTCGCACAAGCGCGAAAGGGTGCGCAGATGGGCGTGCACGTTGATGGTATTAAAGTCGACTTTGCACAGGTTATGAACCATGTACAGGACGTTATAACCAAGATAGCGCCGCACGACTCCATTGAGCGTTATACCAATCTAGGCGTTGATGTGGAGCAGGGTGACGCGAAAATTGTGTCACCGTGGGAAGTTGAAGTGACGCGCGATGGGCAAACCAAGCGCATTAGTGCACGGTCGATTATTGTGGCAACTGGCGCGCGGCCCTTAGTGCCGAAATTTGATGGGCTGGATGCGGTGCATTGGTTAACGTCGGATACGTTGTGGTCGATAAGCGAACTGCCGAAACGTTTGACGGTATTGGGCGGCGGGCCAATTGGGTGTGAATTAGCACAAGCGTTTGCGCGATTAGGCTCGCAGGTGACGGTTGTTGAAATGGCCGATCGCTTGCTTACTAATGAAGACGAAGACACAGCAAGCCGTTTGGCTAAAGCCCTAGAACATGAGGGCGTAACCCTGAAGTTATCGCATAAAGCGCTGCGGTTTGAAGCGGCCGAACAGGGTTCACGGTTGATTGCGGAACACGATGAGAAGGAAGTTCCGATTGAGTTTGATACCGTGCTTATCGCACTTGGTCGCCAGGCAAACTTAACCGGTTTTGGCTTAGAGGAGCTGGGCGTTGAGTTTGCCAAAACACTGAATGTAAGCCCGCTATTGCAGACCAATTACCCGTCTATTTATGGTTGCGGTGACGTGGTGGGGCCGTATCAGTTTACCCATGTTGCATCACATCAGGCCTGGTACGCAGCAGTTAATGCGCTGTTTGGGCCATACAAAACGTTCCGGGTGGATTACTCCGTTATACCTTGGGTAACTTACACGTCACCAGAAATTGCGAACGTCGGTTTAACCGAGCAAGAAGCGAAACGCCAAGGCGTTGACTATGAAGTCACCGAATACGACTTTTCTGATCTCGATAGGGCAATAGCTGATGCGCAAGACAGTGGCCGCATTAAAGTGTTAACCAAGCCCGGGAAGGACAAAATTTTGGGTGTAAACATTATTGGCCCGCAAGCCGGTGAGCTGCTGGCCGAATATGTATTAGCGATGAAGCAAGGCATCAGTTTAAATGCTATTTTGGGTACTATTCATAGTTACCCGACGCTAGCAGAAGCAAATAAATATGTGGCAGGTAACTGGAAGCGCGCCCATGCGCCCGAAGGATTGTTGCGCTGGGTTGCTAAGTTTCATCGCTGGCGCCGAGGAGGCGAATAAATGCAAACCATTCGAGTCTTGGTAGCAACTTTGGCGATGATTGCTGCTGTTCAGGTTACCAGTGTTGCACAGGCACAACCTGTACCGGTTAACTTATACGCATGGGGTGGCCAACCCGCTATCAATGATTATTTGCGCTGGGCCGCACGGGAGCTGGAAGCTGAAGGCATAGCTTTGCAACACGTGAAGGTTGCAGATATCGCTGAAGTGGTAAAGCAGCTAACTTCTGGCCGCAGCAATGCTGATTTAATCTGGATAAATGGTGAAAATTTTCACGCCTTAAAACGCACTGACGCCTTACTTGCTGTTGCTGAGAGGGTGAAAGGACTCGAATACTTGCGCAACGACATTGGGTGGCAAGTTGATTTTGGTGAACCGGTTGATGGTTTAGAAGTACCTTGGGGCATTGGGCAGTTTCATTTGTTGATGTGTGGTGCGTGTGTCGAATCGTTATCACTATCCGCGCAACAGTTACTGCACTATGCAAAAGCTAACCCCGGCCGTATTAGCTACCCACGACCACCAGAGTTTCACGGCACCACGTTTTTAAAAATGCTGGCACTTGATTTGGTTGCCGATACCCGTGTTTTCCAGAAGCGTACCTCAGCGGTTGATGCCGAGTCAGTCATGACACCATTTTGGGCTTATCTGGAGCAGCTGCATCCGTATCTTTGGCAGCAAGGCGAGGCCTTTCCATCGAGTGCTGCCGAGCAACTGAACCTGTTCGCCAATGCGCAGTTGCATAACGCGGTTAGCTTTAACCCAAATGAAGTGCTTGCTTTGGCGAATCAAGGGCGCATACCCGCAACCAGCAAAGCAGTCATAATTGGTGATGCAGCCATTACCAACAGTCACTATTTAGCGGTGCCCCGAAGCGCTGCGAACCCTGAAGCCGCGATTAAAGTGATTGAATTTTTACTCAGCGAAAAAGCACAACGGAAAAAAGCTGATCTGCAAGGCTGGGGTGACCCTGCCGTTATTCAGCAAGTTGAGCAAGCAACCTTATTACCGGCCGCAAACGACTTTCATGTAACCTGGCACAATTATTTGGAGAAACAGTGGGCCGCGCGCTTTCACTAGCAGTTATTTTCTTTTTAGTGCTGTTGCCACTTGGTGTGGGCGGCAGCACGTTATTGCAGTGGCCAGCATTCCCCCAAGAATTCGTGCAACAGGTGCAATGGCAAAGCTGGCTGCAGTCGGCGTTTACCAGCTTTATTTTTACCATAGGCCTAATACTCGCGGTCTGCTATCTGAGCCTGTGGTTAGGTCAGCGCATCACTGCTGGTTTATCAAGTTCACGTATCGCGCCATTGCTCGCTTTGCCGCATGCGGCGCTTGCGGTGGGGTTGATGGTTTTATTGAGTCCGAGTGGCTGGTTGGTGCGCCTTGTTCACAGTTTATTTGAGTTATTCCCCAGCCCACCTGCCCATTGGTGGATAGCCGACAAGTCATTAGTCACCATGGCCGGTGTGTTAATCATAAAAGAAGTGCCATTTTTACTATTGATGATTGCTGCACAACGCGATCAACTCCCGATACAGCGTTGGCAGACGCAGGCACAAAGCATGGGATATTCAGAGCGGCGCTGCTGGTGGTTGGTGGTGGTGCCAGCGTTGCTACCGCGCTTAAAGTTTCCGCTCTTTGCCATTGCTATTTACACGCTCTCAGTGGTCGACATTGCACTTATGGTGGGGCCAAATACGCCGCCGTTACTTGCGCCGCGGGTGCACGAGGCAAGTTTACGCTTTTCTGATTTGGCCGGCCTTGAAGCCTGGCTCGGCCAGTGGCTCATGATTGCGCTTGGGGCGGCACTATTCGCTGCTGTTGCCATCAACCAATCGGTGTATCGGCGATTTGCTTTGAATGCCCTAGGGCGCCCACCTAGTCATTCGGTGCAGCAGCCCGTAGGTTCCGGCTTTGGTAGCCAATTGTTGCTTTGGCTGTGCGGTCTGGCAGTGCTTGCCTTAATTGTCCAGAGCGTTGCGGGCGTGTGGTTTTATCCAGAGCTGTGGCCACAGCAGTGGAGCTTAGAACGCTGGATGAGCGAGTGGCCCTATGCGTGGCCGTTGTTACAAAATAGCTTGTGGCTCGCACTGGCAAGCGCGGCTGTTGGGGTGATAGGTGCCTTGCTGGTGCTAGAACGGCAACGCAGCCAACAAAAAAAGGCGCTTGGCTGGCTACCGTTATTAGTGTTGCTGATTCCTCAGCTGCCGATGGTGTTGGGTTGGCAGCGCGCTCTTGGGCAAGATTCCGGTTGGCTATGGTTACTGTGGTCGCATGCAGCCTTTACGTTCCCATACGCTTATTTGGTGTTGCATGGCGCGTATATCAGCTTTCCGTCACGCTGGTTGTATCAGGCACAAAGTTTAGGGCATTCTCCCTTCAACGCTTGGTTGCATGTGTTGCTCCCGCAGTTGCGCGGCAGTGTTGCGCTGGCGTTCGCAGTGGGCGTTGCGGTGAGTATTGCGCAATACTTACCCACGCTATGGTTGGCTGGCGTAAGTTATCCGACAGTAACGACTGAAACCGTAAGTTTGGCCGCGGGTGGCGATTGGCGCATGGCGAGTGTTTATGCCGTGTTACAAGCGCTGATTCCGGTTTTACTATTAGTTTGGGCGAGCCAGCAAGGTAATGAGCAAAGGTGGAAACGAAAGCATGTTAGAAATTAAGCACTTAACCATAAGTCAGCAACAGCGTGTGTTTCTTAGTGTCGAATCTTTACAGGTGGTTGGTGGTTCCGTTCTGACGTTAATGGGCCCTAGCGGGAGTGGTAAATCAACGCTGCTAAAATGGCTTTTGGGTGAGCCACTACCGGATTTTCAGATAACGGGCGAGCTTTGGTTGAACGGCAAACGGCGTGATCAACTGCCTATTCATGCACGTAAAATAGGGTTGTTGCATCAGCAAGGCGATTTATTTCCACACCTGCAGGTGCTTGATAACCTACTATTTGCATTACCGCGCAAAGACCCCAAACGTCACCAAGCTGCTTTAGAGGCACTAGAGGCGATGCAATTATCGGATAAGGCAGATGCGTGGCCACATCAGTTAAGTGGCGGTGAGCAGGCGCGTGTTGCGTTAATGCGGGCTTTGCTGGCTCAACCCGAGGCGTTATTGTTGGACGAGCCTTTCTCGTCATTAGATACGGCGCTACGCGGCACCGTACGCGCATGGGTATTTGCGCAACTGAAGCAGCGCGATATCCCGGTTATTTTGGTGACACACGATAAAGATGACGCGCCGGGAACAATTATTTCAATGAAGGAGCTCACACATGTTTGACCCATTATTGACTCCTGTCACACGAAAAGTTTTAGATTACCCAGCGCGGTGGTTGGTGAAGCGCCAGGTTTCCGCTGATCAAATTACGGTAGCGGGATTTTTGGTGGGCTTATTGGCGGTTCCAGCTTTGGCAGTTCAAGCCTATGAGGTTGCACTGGTTTTCATTTTGCTAAACCGTCTTACCGACGGACTTGACGGTGCAGTTGCCCGCCGCACATCAGCGACGGATGCGGGTGGCTTTCTGGACATTGTTTTAGATTTTATCTTTTACAGTGCGGTGGTGTTTGGCTTTCTGTTGGCGAGCCCGTTTGAACATGCCTTACCGGCGGGGCTACTTTTGGTCACTTTTATGGGTACAGGCGCCAGTTTTTTGGCCTTTGCCGTGATTGCAGCGAAACGCGGCATCGAAAATCCGCGATACCCGAATAAGTCATTGCACTATATGGGGGGGCTGACCGAGGGCTTTGAAACCATTGTTGCCTTTGTTGCTTTTTGCATTTGGCCCGAACATTTTGAAATGCTGGCGCTCATTTTTGCGGCCGCATGCTGGATTACAGCCATTACACGCATTGTTGTCGGTTACCGAACGCTAAGCGAGGCTAAACAGTGAACGAAACAACCATTCGACTGAGTATATTTTTAGGTGTGATGGTGGCCATGGCCGCGTGGGAAGTTTTCGCACCGAAACGTAAACCACGTTACAGCCGAACGAAGCGCTGGCCAGCCAATTTGGGCATTGTGGTGATTGACTCGCTGATTACGCGCCTATTATTACCGGCTGGCCTCGTCAGTATTGCGCTTTATGCGGGGCAGCATAATTGGGGATTGCTAAATCGGGTTGAGGTACCCGCTTGGTTGGCCGTTGTGATTGCTTTGGTGGTGCTTGATATCGCTATTTATTGGCAACATCGGCTGTTTCATCGCGTACCAATATTGTGGCGCATTCATCGTATGCACCATGCCGATCCTGATTTTGATGTCACAACGGGATTGCGTTTTCACCCAATAGAAATTGTGCTGAGTTTGGGGATTAAAGCTGTTGTTGTGGCGGCGTTAGGGGCTCCAGCTTTGGCTATTATTATTTTTGAAGTGGTGTTAAATGCCTGCTCGCTATTTAACCATGGCAATGTTGCGCTACCCAAAGGTATCGAACGCTGGGTTCGAAAGGTGTTGATCACTCAGGAGTTGCATCGTATTCATCACAGCACAGTACCACGAGAAACTAACAGTAATTATGGCTTTAGTGTCAGTTGGTGGGACCACCTTTTTGGCAGCTATACCGATAAACCGGAAGCAGGTTCTGATGGTGTCGATATCGGTTTAAGTAACTATCGTGAGGCAAAACAAACAACCACGTTGTGGGGCTTGGTGCGTATCCCGTTCGTGGATGCTGCGGCAGCCGAAGCCGCCGCAGACAAAAACGCAACCAACTAGCCTATTTGGCTTTGTTGGCTTGATCGACCAAGATAGCAATAGCGCCGTCGCCGGTGACATTACACGCCGTACCAAAGCTGTCTTGGGCCATATACAGCGCAATCATCAACGCAATAGCGGTTTCGCCAAAACCGAGCATTGAGCCGAGCAAACCTACCGCGGACATAACTGCGCCGCCAGGCACTCCTGGTGCTGCAAGCATGACGACACCCAGCATGAGAATAAACGGCAAAATAGTTAAAAACGATGGTATAGCAAGTGAGCTGTGCAGGTACATCACCGCGAGCGTGCAGCTAACAATGGTAATTGTAGAGCCTGCTAAGTGCGTGGTTGCGCAAAGTGGCACAGCGAAGTTGGCAACGTCTTCGTCCACTTTATTGTTTTTCACACTGCGTAATGTCACAGGTATGGTCGCTGCGCTCGACATGGTTCCCAGCGCAGTAAAGTAAGCCGGTAACATGTTCTTGATGAGTGTTATTGGGCTAATACCTGCTTTCAAGCCTGCCACAGTGAACATTGAAATGATGTACACCCAGTGCAGAGCAACCGCAAGCACAAGAATAATGCCAAAGGTTTTTAAGGTGCCAAATACCGTACCCGCAGCGGCCATTTCAGCGAAAACCCCTGCGATGTAAAAAGGCAGTAGCGGAATAATAACCTTGCTGAGCAACAACTCAATAATATCGCGGCCTTGATCAGACAGTTGTTTGAGTTGTTCAGCACGAGTCGCCGCAATGCCCAAACCAAAAATAAACGCCAATACCAAAGCGGTCATGATGCCAAACACGGGGGGCATGTCTAATGTAATAAAAGGCTCTACGAGTTGTGCATTGGCGGATTCGCTACTCTTTGCAGCACTGGTTAGCAGCGGCACGACAATACTGGCTACGAAGTAAGCAACAGTTCCGGCAATAATAGTCGATAGGTAGGCAATGCCAAGCGTTCGGCCAAGCAACTTACCTGAATTCTGTGGTAAGCCGGCGATACCGCTTGTGATGAAAAATAAAATAAGTAATGGGATAGTGAAAAATAGCAGTTGTCCAAAAATCTCTTTAAAGGTAATCAATAATTGAATGACCCAGACTGGCGTGTAAAGCCCGATCAATGTTCCTGCGGCGATGCCGAGTACTAGCTTAATGATCAATCCCATTGTTTTCTCTCTTGTTGTAAGGTCGTTGCGGTTACCGCGTTTGATGTTAGTGTAAAGCGATTCGTTGTAAAAAGTGAATCTAAATAGCAGGGACCATCGTACTTGAAATGTCATTCAAATAAAAAGGACCTACCGTTATGTCGTCACCACTGTCGCTGGACCGGGAACTCCAGCAAATCGCATTAGGTGACCGAGCTGCGTTCCGACGCTTGTATGAAGCAACGTCCGCTAAGTTGTACTCTGTCAGTTATGCCATTGTTCGCCGAGAAGCTTGGGCAGAAGATGCTGTTCAAGATACCTTTATTAAAATTTGGCACCGCGCTGGTGATTACAGTATCGCTAAAGGCTCGGTGATGAGCTGGTTGATTAGTATGGTTCGCTACCGTTCTATTGACCTGTTACGCAGTCGCGATAACTCGATTAACTTTAGCGGTGATATTGATGAGTTACCGGCTATCGATACCCTTGAGCACTCCCTTGATCAATTAAACCAAAACCAGCAACTCAAGTTATGTTTGCAAGAATTGCAACCACAAACCCGCCAATGTTTGCAGCTAGCTTATATCAGCGGGCTAAGCCATCAGGAAGTGAGCGATTATTTAAGTGAGGCGTTAGGTTCAGTGAAAAGCTGGATTCGTCGTGGGTTAGAAAGCTTAAAGAGGTGCTTAAAACGATGAACTATTCTACTACAGAAATTAAGCATCAATTAGCCGCACGCTACGTTATTGGAAGTATGCGTGGTTCTGCGCGGAAACGTTTTCAGCGCTTGCTCATGACGATTCCAAGCTTACGCAATGAAGTTGCGTTCTGGGAAGAACATCTCTATGCGTTAACTGATACGGTGCCTGAGCGCCAAGCTCCGGAGCGTATCTGGAAAAGTGTTGAGCAGCGCTTGGGGTGGCTACCTAAGGATCCGGTAAAGACTTCCTGGTGGTCGTGGGGATTTCGCTTAGCTGCTGCGTTATTACTAATCAATCTACTGGTTATTAGTCCGGACGAGCCTCAAAAAGTTCAAGCTTTCGAGCGCGTCGCGGTTATTCAAAATGATGACGCACAAACACTTTGGTTAATCCAACAGAACCAGCAAACGCTAAGTGTTCGCGCTGTCGGAAACATCGAGCTGCGAGCAGAGAACGATTATGAGTTGTGGATGTTGCCGCAATCAGGTAGCGCACCAATCTCTCTTGGGTTGTTACCACAACAAGGAGTTCGTTCGCTCACAATTGCGGCTACTATTAACTTGAATGACGTTGCAGCACTGGCTGTGAGCCGTGAGCCATTAGGCGGTTCGCCACTCGCTGTGCCATCGGGGCCAGTTGTTTATACGACCGACTTAGTCGAGCTTTAAAAAAAGTTGCATCCAATATGCCCACTCAATCGTTACTTGTTCGAGACCCATCACGCAGTAACGGGTTGAGAAACCATGTATATACGATTGAGAGGGCATTATGATGAACAATAAAACATTAATAGCTACAGCGGTATTGAGTGCTGTTGTTGCCGCTTCGACAGCTTTTGCTTCGAGTCACCGCGAGGCTCCGAATATAGCTCGCCTACCTACCGTTGATTCAACGGATTTTTACCTATTCAATAGTTATGAACTTGGGCGTGAGGACTACGTGACGCTCATTGCTAACTATATTCCGCTGCAGGATAGCTACGGCGGTCCAAACTATTTTGCCATGGATCCAGCCGCTGTTTACGCGGTGCACATTGATTCCGATGGCGATGCAGTGGAAGACTTATCTTTTGAGTTCCGGTTTAACAATGAAATCGCCGGCGTTAAGCTGCCTGTCGGTCCCGATGGCGTTGAGGTGAGCGTACCATTAAAACACGTTGGCGCTATTGCTGCGGGTGATTCTGGAGCGCTGAACTATAACGAGACGTATACGTTATCGGTGGTTTCAGACGCGCAAGGCTCTGGTTCTTCGGTGACAGGCGTGAACGGAGAAACAGAGTTCGTGAAGCCTTATGCTTACGTGGGTCAAAAGACCTTCGGCTCAAGTGCCGACTACGAAGCATATGCGAATCAATATGTTTACGAAGTGAGCATTCCAAACTGTAGTGCGAATGGTCGTGTCTTTGTGGGTCAGCGAAAAGATCCGTTCACGGTTAATCTTGGCGAAACCTTTGACTTGGTAAACTATGTACCCGTTGAGGGCGACAGTGCACCAGGTGCTGGTGATGGCGGTGGCTTTCCTGGCGGAATCACGCAGTCTACCGACAATGATGACTTGAACGACAAGAACACAAATGCGATTGCGCTTGAGGTGCCTAAGTCGTGTTTGGTAGGTGACGGCAATGGTGTCATCGGCGCTTGGACCACAGCAAGTTTACCGCAAGCCCGAATTTTGAATCCAAATGCGGTAGCCAATAAGCCTGAAGTTAACGGTGGTGCATTGGTTCAAGTATCGCGTTTAGGCGCACCGTTGGTGAATGAGCTCGTGATTGGTATTGACGATAAAGACCGTTTTTCGTCAGCGCATCCTTCAAGCGATGGTCAGTTTGCAACTTATGTAACGAATCCAACGTTACCCATTATTTTGGATATTCTGTTTCGCGATGCGGTAAATGCGACTCTGGGTACAAGCTTTGAAACCATCGCGCCAACAAATTATCCGCGTACCGACCTGATTGCGGCATTTTTAACAGGGTTTGAAGGTGTTAACCAGCAAGCTACGGTTACGCCGTCAGAAATGCTGAGATTAAATACCGCCATTCCAGCCACGCCAGCAGAATTACAGTCTAACTTCGGTGTTGCTGGTAATGATTTGGCGGGCTTCCCGAATGGTCGTCGACCTGGCGATGATGTGGTCGATATCGCATTGCGTGTTGTAATGGGAGCTTTGTGTCATGACATTCCAGTGAATGGACAGCCTACAAATTTAGGCTTCTGTGAGCCTGCTGATGCCAATGTTGGTACAGCGCCATTCACCGATGGAGCGCCACTTGATAGTAGCTTTTTTAATACGAGCTTCCCTTATTTGTTAACACCGCTTGCAGGTTCGCCACAATAAGGAGATGAATCATGATTAACATGATAGTTCGAATTTCTATGTTACTTGGTGTCAGCTTCATGGTTAGCGGTTGTTTAGATTCTGACCCGAATCTGAACACCGCGCCGGAAGCGATATCGACGCAAATCACCACCACTGCTGATACACCTGTAACAGGGCAATTATTAGCTGCGGATAGTGAAGAAGGCATGTTGACTTACGCGCTAGAGACTGAGCCTTCACAAGGAAGTGTTGCAGTGAACTCGGATGGTTCGTTTACCTATGTGCCGGATGCTGAATACGTAGGTAATGACGAGTTTATGTTCAGTGTTTCCGATGGTCAATTCTCATCGCGTGGCAAAGTAAGTATTGCGGTGGAATTACTGCAAGTTTCGTTCCGTGCTTCGGTACGCGACGCGATTGGGCAGAGTTCTGATGCGCAACCTTTGGCCGTGAACGGTCGTGATTATCAGCAGGATGTAACAACAACTGCTGAGTTTGATGATCTGCTCGCTGCTGGAGAGGTAGCAGGCAATGACTAAAGTAAACACTTATACACCGTTCCTCATGGTGTTGTTGGTGTTGGGCTGCGGCGCTGCCGCAGCCCCTTTTTCTTCAGCCCAGCATTATGCGAAGTTGGTTGAAGAGGGCAAGCAGGAAGCAACACATTCTTATCATCAAGAGGCTGAAGAGGTGTGGCGCTCTGTTAGCGCACGTATTCCCTCGCTAGACACAGCAGAACGTGCACAGTGGTATTTGGCACGGGCTGACTACTTGCAGTTTGGTCATCAGTTTACCGAGGCTTTGGAGACTCTAGAGCGGGTTGAAGCAACGGGTATGTTGGTGGGCAGTGCATTATTGATGCGCGCACGAATATTATTAACGCTAGGTGAGGTTGAACCGGCGGCAGCAGCATGCCAACAGTTACGAGGGCTCGCGCCAGTTGATGTTTGGGCCACGTGTGAACTGGAGGTAAAAGGGCGTGCCGGTGAGCTCAAGGTAGCGTACGAAGGGCTTAGTCAATTAGCAGAGCGGAATACAGCGAGTACCAGCGCAATCGCGTTGTGGCGCCGCCAAATACTTGCCGAGCAGGCACATTTACTGGGTAACTATGACGCGGCATTAAATTGGTTACAAAGTGACAATTACGCTACGCAACCCGTTGTGGCGCAAAAACAGATAATCGATGTGTGGTTGTTGCAAAACAGACCACAGCAGGTACTTTCGCAAACCTCTGAATGCCCAGTTAACGATTCGTTGTTGCCAGACAGTTTGATTGTGCGTTTCGCCCGGGCCGAACTGGAAGCCGACAGTGCGATGACCTGCTGGCGTGAGTTAGCTGGTGAACGAATTCATATTCGCGAATTACGGCACGATGAATTGCACACAGCGGACTTGGCTTATTACCACGCATACATTTCGAAGGACGCTGACGCTGCGCTTTATTGGGCGCGCTTAACTGTTGCGGTATCCCGTGAGCCGTTCGATCTCGCCTTACTTGATGCTGCGAAGGAGTTATGACAATGAAAGCTATTACAGTTATTACGGTTTGTTTGGTGTTTTTCGGGATTTCGCCACCGAGCGCGGCACATCGATTTAGTACCAGCTTTTTTGTAATTAGCGAAGTTGAAAACGATGGGGGCAACTTCGATTGGCAGTGGCGGTTGGTCAGACATGATTTTGAAACGCTCGTGCCGGGATTACTCAATGCGGAAAATATAAACGTGGATATGCGCGTAGCAGATTTTGTCAGTCAATCTGTCTCAATTAATGCGGAATGCCAGTTAAACGTGTTGCCGATGGAACAAAGAGATGACGTGGCATATGCAGGTCAAAACTATGTCCACATTAATGGGCGTGGTGATTGTGGTGGGAAGGCGCTAACCGAGCTATCCGTTGTTGAGGTATTTAAGAAAATTGACGACCACAAAGTAATTTTGAGTATAGAACCTGATACGAACAAGCATGTGCTGAGCAAGGATGATCCAAGCTGGATAAAATGACGGTTACTTGCCGATACAGAAACTGCTAAATATTTTGCCGAGTAAGTCGTCTGAGGTGAATTCACCTGTTATTTCATTCAGGTGTTGCTGTGTCAGCCTGAGCTCTTCCGCTAACAGTTCGCCAGCGAGGTTTTGCTCCAGTTGTTCTTGGCCGGTTAGCAAATGTTCCTGTGCGCGTTCAAGCGCGTCGAGATGGCGGCGACGCGCCATAAAACTCCCTTCACTGGTCGCGGTATAGCCGACACAGTGTTTTAGGTGTTCTCGCAGCAGCTCAATGCCACGCCCAGTTTTTGCACTTAAGTGAATGACTGGAATGTCATGAATGTATTCAATGGCCACTGGCTCTTCATTGAGATCAACTTTATTCCGAATAACGGTAAACGGCAGGTCTTCAGGCAGCTGCTCAAAAAACTCGGGCCAAATATCGGCAGGGTGTACCGCGTTTGTTTCCGTGGCGTCGACCATAAACAGTACGCGGTCAGCGCCCCGAATTTCGTCCCAGGCGCGTTGTATGCCAATACGTTCCACTTCATCAGGGCTGTCACGAAGCCCAGCTGTATCGATGATATGCAACGGCATGCCGTCAATCTGTATGTGCTCGCGCAGTACATCACGTGTGGTGCCTGCGATTGAGGTTACAATCGCTGACTCGCGGCCTGCGAGCGCATTGAGCAACGAAGATTTGCCGGCATTGGGTCGCCCAGCAATAACAACTTTCATTCCTTCGCGAAGTAGCGACCCTTGTTTGGCTTGCACCATCACTTGCTGCAGGCGGTCAAGAATCGCTTCAAGATCACCGGATACTTTACCATCACTTAAAAAGTCTATTTCTTCGTCAGGGAAATCGATCGCAGCTTCTACATACATGCGCAAATGAATGACTTGGTCAACAAGCTGGTCAATTTCGTGCGAGAAGCCGCCCTGCAGGCTCTGTAAGGCCGCTTTTGCAGCTTGCTCTGAGGTTGTATCAATAAGGTCAGCAATTGCTTCTGCTTGGGTTAAATCAAGCTTATCGTTTAAAAACGCTCGTTCGCTAAATTCACCCGGACGGGCGGGTCGTATTTCAGGAAAATCTAGAATGGCTTTAATGATCATATCGATAAGTACAGGGCCACCATGACCTTGCAGTTCGAGTACGTCTTCGCCAGTAAATGAATTCGGCCCTTTAAAAAATAGCGCAATGCCTTCATCAAGAAGGTTGCCATCAAGGTCTACAAACGGGAGGTATTCTGCTTTTCGCGCTGCAGGGCAATGGCCCAGCATACGTTCGGCGACAGTGGTTGCCGCCGGCCCGCTAACTCGAACTATGCCGACGCCGCCACGCCCTGGGGGCGTGGCTTGCGCGACAATAGTGTCATTCGTTAGCTCAAAGTCCATAGTCTACTTCTTTTTGCGGCGCTCCATCATGCCCTTCTTTTCAAGGCCACGATAGATCCACTGCATTTGACCAATGGTAATCAAGTTACTGCTTAACCAATACAGTACCAAGCCTGCAGGGAACCACAGGAAGAATACGGTAAAGATTACTGGCATGTACTGCAGCAGTTTTTGCTGCATTGGGTCGGTTGCTGGCGTTGGCTGCAACCGTTGCATCATGAACATAGACGCACCCATCAACACAGGCAGTATGTAGTATGGGTCTTTTGCTGATAAGTCGTTGATCCACAGGAATAACGGTGCGTGGCGCAATTCAACACTTTCAAGCAGTACCCAATAAAGCGCTAGGAAAATAGGAAGTTGCAGAAGCATAGGCAAACAGCCGCCAAGCGGGTTTACTTTTTCTTCTTTGTACATCTTCATCATGGCTTGCGACATTTTCTGACGGTCGTCACCATAGCGCTCACGCAAGGCTGTCATCTTAGGCTGAATCATACGCATCTTCGCCATAGACACATATTGTGCCTTGGTTAATGGATACAATAACGCCTTAATGATGATGGTAATTGCAATAATCGACAGACCCCAGTTGATCAATACACTTTGTACCAACTGGAGAAGTTTGAATATCGGTTGCGCTAACCACCACAAGAAGCCGTAATCAACAGTCAGCTCAAGGTCTTCAGCAACAACAGCCATCGCATCTTGGTCTTTCGGACCAACAAATAGGGTGGAGCGAATCTGTGCTTCAGCACCGGGTGCGACGGTGGCGGTAGGGTACATCATGCCCATAATTGCTTGGTCACCACCAAGTATGCGGGAGAACAATTGCTTACTGCCTTCACCGCGCGGAATCCATGCGGATACGAAATAATGTTCAAGCATTGCGACCCAACCGCCTTCAGTTGCGCGGTTTAAGCGTTGATCACGCATGTCGTCGAAAGCATATTTTTCGTAACGGTCTTCATCCCATGAATAAGCGCCACCTTTATAGGTTGGCATCATCATGTTGCCTGAACCTTCGGTCATCACTTGTTTCAGTTGTGCATAAAACTGCATTTGTTTGTGCGAGGTTGTTGCATTACGAATGGTGTAAACCACATCGATTGCGTATGACCCTTTTTTGAAAACAAATGTTTTAGTTACTTGGCTGCCGTCGTCAAGCGTGTAATGCAAAGGCACTTCAAGGGTATCACCGCCATTCATCTCGTAGTTGGTTTGTTCTACGTGGAACATTGGGCGGCCTTTAGCTGAATCGGTGCCGTCTGCGCCAACTAAACCAGATTGTGCGATGTAAAGCTGATTTGGGTTCGCGTGCAACAACTCAAAGCGTTCATCAGAGTTCTGGGTGCGCGCAAACTGGAGGAGCTGTGCGTTGACTACATCACCACCGTTGGTATCGATAAGAACATCGAGTACATCAGTTTTAACACGAACACGTTGGCTACCTGAAGTAACTGGCGTACTCGAAACATCACCGCTTGAGGCTTGTGGAACCGCGCTTTCGGTTGCGGTTGGCTCCATACGCGCTTCAGGAATACCTGAGTCGGTAGTTGTTTGTGACTGTTGTGCTGACGCCGCTTTTTGCGTGCCCGGCGCGGTATCAATGAGCCAATTTTGGTAGAGGAAAAAGGTTACTACCAAGAAAGCAATAAACAAGATAGAACGTGGCGAATTCATAAGTCCTTCGTCTCTGTTTTATTTTGGTTCGTTGTGTCCGGTTCACAGGGCTCTGAGCCTGGAACTGGGTCGAAGCCGCCTGGATGTCCCGGGTGGCATTTCAGAATACGCTTACTGGCAAGCCAGAAGCCTCGCATCATACCATGCTTTTTGATTGCTTCGATGGCGTATTGCGAGCATGTTGGCGTAAATCGACAACGCGGGCCTATCAACGGACTAATGATCAGTTGGTAGAGTCGGATGATGCCGATAGGTATTGCGCGCAACGCTTGCTTAAGGTTCGCCATAAGTAATCCAAACGTTGTTGTAATTCTTCCTGAGAAAGGTCAACAACCCCGTTTTTTCCAATCACGATAATATCGAATGCCGGTATTTTATGCTGTTTTAATCGAAAACTCTCGCGGATCTTACGTTTTATTCGATTTCGATCAACTGCACGTTTGGCTCGCTTTTTTGACAGCGTGACACCAAGTCGAGGGACACCGAGATTATTTGGGGTAGCAAGCATGGTGAGTTCGGCCGTAACCGCTTTCACCGGGGGATTATCGAAGACTTTTTGAAAGTGCGCGGGAGTTAAAAGACGTAACTCCCGCCCGTAACAGTAGCTCTGCTTCAATATTATGCAGACAGAACTTTACGGCCTTTGGCACGACGGCGCGCTAAAACTAAACGACCGTTTTTCGTTGCCATACGAGCACGGAAACCGTGAGTGCGCTTGCGCTTCAATACGCTTGGTTGAAATGTTCTTTTCATGACGTTACTTCCGTAGTCGAGTTACCTAAAAATTTAGAGCGCGAATTCTAACGGTTAAAAGGATCAAAGTCAACGCAAAAAGCTATCCACAAAGTGCATATTAGATTGATTCCAATTGTGGATAAGCACGCTTAATTAGTGGAGTTAATTTACTGCAAAAGCTAGCGATCAGCAGGTGCTTTTAGTACAATCAAAACAGTCTAGCAGATACTAAAAATAAAGGATCGCTACAGATCTACAATTAGTATTCTTAACCAATAACTATAACTGATAAATTCGGGAGACAGGTGTGAATAAATCGCTTTGGCAATTATGCGCAGATAGACTGCAAAGCGAATTAACCGCGCAGAATTTTAATACCTGGATCCGTCCCCTGCAATCAGAGTTAAACGACAACCTGCTGACGCTCTATGCGCCAAACTCCTACGTGGTCGACTGGATAAAAGACAAGTATCTGAATGTCATAAATGACTACTTAAATGAAATTGCCAATGATCGCGGTGAGAAGAGTCCGCGCGTTTCTTTTCGTGTTGGTGGTATTGAGAAGGCTCCAGAGAGAAATGGTGCGCAGGTTTCATCAGGTTCATCAGGCTCCAACCATCAAGCACGGCCAGCCGCACCAGCGCAGCGTAATCAGCCACGGGCAACACCGTGGAATCAGAATGACGCGCCGGCACCCGCATTTGAGTGTAATATTGATGAAGAATATACGTTTGATAATTTTGTCGAAGGTAAATCGAATCAGCTCGCGCTAGCAGCAGCACACCAGGTTGCTGAAAACCCAGGCGGTGTTTATAACCCGTTATTTGTTTATGGCGGGACAGGCCTGGGTAAAACGCATCTATTGCATGCGGTCGGTAACGCAATTCGCACGCATAAAAAAGACGCAAAGGTTTTTTATATGCGTGCAGAGCGTTTCGTACAAGACATGGTTAACGCGCTTAAGAACGGTACTATAGACGAAATGAAGCGCTACTATCGTTCGGTCGATGCACTCCTAATAGATGACATTCATTTCTTCTCTAACAAGAAAGGCACACAGGAAGAGTTTTTCCATACCTTCAATGCCTTGCTTGAAGGGAACCAGCAAATAATACTAACGAGCGATCTTTACCCCAAAGAAATCGAAGGTCTGGAAGACCGTTTACGTTCTCGCTTTGGTTGGGGGCTAACTATAGCGATTGAACCGCCCGAATTGGAAACGCGTGTCGCAATCTTAATTCGCAAAGCGCAGGAACGCGGTATTACGCTTCCCCATGAAGTAGCGTTTTTTATTGCTAAACGATTGCGCTCAAATGTGCGAGAGTTAGAGGGTGCGTTGAACCGCCTTGTTGCGAACGTGAATCTGACCGGTCGTCAGATAACAATTGATTTTGTGCGCGAGGCCCTACGCGACTTGATTGCGGCGCAGGAAAAGCTGGTCACAATTGACAATATTCAGAAAACCGTTGCTGAGTACTACAACATTAAGATGTCAGATATGCTTTCAAAGCGTCGTAGTCGCTCGGTTGCACGCCCTCGTCAAATGGCGATGGCATTGGCAAAAGAGCTTACAAATCATAGCCTTCCGGAAATTGGAGATGCTTTTGGTGGGCGTGATCACACAACAGTTTTACATGCGTGTCGCACTATAGCGAAATTAAAAGATGCGCAGAATGATTTAAAAGAAGATTACAGAAACTTAATCCGTACGCTTTCTGCATAGTCACGAAATAGTAAGCGGGCAAGGACCTAACAACAGGGGAATGTGGGCATGAAATTTTCCATCAGTCGAGATGCTTTTTTAAAGCCACTTCAAGTTGTCAGTGGGGCCGTTGAACGTCGCCACACGATTCCAATTTTATCGAACGTGCTTATTCAGGCTTCTACGGATGAGGTGCGTCTTACAGGCACCGATCTTGAGGTTGAGCTTGTTTCTGCCTGTGCAATTGAAGGCGGCGACGCGGGCGAGGTTACTGTGCCAGCCAAGAAGCTGGTGGACATTGTGCGCAGTTTGCCTGAAGGTGCAACGGTTGAGTTCAGTGCCTCGGCTGATAAGGCGATGATTCGTTCTGGCCGCAGTAAATTTACTTTGGCCACTTTGCCTGCTCAAGACTTTCCAAATATAGATGACTGGGACAGTGATATTCAGCTGATAACCAGCCAAGCGGTGCTGAAAGATCTCATGGAGCGCACGCATTTCTCAATGGCTAACCAGGATGTGCGTTATTACCTGAATGGCATGCTGTTTGAAACGGATGCCGGTATTTTGCGAACCGTCGCAACAGACGGACATCGCTTAGCAATGAGTAGTTGTGATATTGGTCAGCCGAATCTCGCGTCTCGCCAAGTGATTGTGCCAAGAAAAGGTGTTATGGAATTACTTCGTTTATTGGATGATATCGACAACGAAGTAAAAGTATTAATCGGTAACAATCACATTCGCATTGAAACAAATGGCATTGGTTTCACGAGCAAGCTGGTGGATGGTCGGTTCCCTGACTATCGCCGCGTACTTCCGAGCGGTGGCGATAAAATAGTCGTTGCAGAGAGAGACGTGCTAAAGCAAGCCTGTTCTCGAGCGTCCATTTTGTCGAATGAAAAGTATCGTGGCGTTCGTTTGAATCTTAGTTCGGGCGAAATGTGTTTGACTGCGAATAACCCAGAGCAGGAAACAGCTGAAGAAGTGTTGGAAGTTGAATATCAGGGAGACTCCCTAGAGATTGGTTTCAACGTGAGCTACCTCATTGATGTGCTCAACACGATTCAGGGCGGCAAGGTGAAGATAACCCTAGCTGGATCAGATGCGAGTGGACTTATTGAAGATAATGACGATGACTCGTCATTATATGTTGTGATGCCGATGCGCCTTTAATCAGGTGCATCAGCAACGAGTATGTTCTTAGAATCGCTGTCTGTATCACAGTTTCGCAATTTTCCTTCGGCAGTAATCACGCCAGGTAAAACCGTTAATATTATATCGGGTGCGAATGGCAGTGGTAAAACGAGTTTGATTGAAGCTATCTATTGTCTTGGGTTTGGTCGGTCGTTTCGACCGGGAACCTATCGACAATTGATTCGGAATGATGAAAGTCAGTTTACGGTTTTTGCCCGTGTTACAGAACAAGACGGCAGCAAACACCAAGTGGGCTATCAGCGAAATACCACAGGCGAAGTTCAACTGCGCATTGACCACGCTAAAGAGAAGCGATTCTCTGCATTAGCGCGATTAGTTCCTGTACAGTTAATGACACCTGAAAGTATTGAGTTGGTATTAGGTGGCCCGAAAGTTCGGCGGCAATTTATAGATTGGGGAGTGTTCCACGTGGAACACTCGTTCTATAGCGATTGGGTCGGGTTTTCAAAATTGCTGAAGCAACGTAATAGTTTGCTGAAAATGAAACGGTTTCATCAGGAACATCAGTATTGGGATGAAAAATTTAGTGAGTTCGGCGAGCGTATCCATAAGCACCGCTCTAAGTACATTGAAGGTTTTCTTCCAGTATTGAAGCAGCGGCTTGTATCATTTTTACCGGCTTATGAATTTGATTTTCATCTTCGTTCAGGTTGGGATAAAGAAATTAGGCTAAGCGATGCTTTGGTCAAGCATCGGGAACAGGATCTACGATATGGTCATTCGACAGTCGGCCCGCATAAAGCGGAGTTAAAGATTCTAGCAAACGGGGAAGAAGTGAAGAATCTACTTTCCCGAGGCCAGCTGAAGTTATTGGTAGCGGCCTTGAAATTAGTTCAGGGCGAGTATCTTCAGCAGCAAACTGGCGTACAATGTATCTACTTGGTAGATGACATTACGGCCGAATTGGATTCGGTAAGTCAGGAGAAATTTTGTGGTGCACTTGTTGCATCCAATTCACAGGTTTTTGTATCGGCTATTAACGGTGAAGAAGTACATGCACAGTTAAAAACCAAAGATACGAAGATGTTCCACGTGGAACATGGAACCGTCAAGGAACAATAGAGAAGCTGATTATGGCAGAAAATAATTACGATTCGTCCAGTATTAAAGTCCTAAAAGGACTTGATGCAGTGCGCAAACGCCCAGGTATGTACATTGGTGACACCGATGACGGAACTGGTCTCCATCACATGGTTTTTGAGGTTGTCGATAACTCAATCGATGAAGCCTTAGCTGGGCATTGTACTGATATTTTAGTGACGATTCATACCGACGGCTCAGTATCGGTTCGAGATGATGGTCGTGGTATTCCAGTTGATATTCACGAAGAAGAGGGTGTTTCCGCTGCGCAGGTCATTATGACTGTATTGCACGCAGGTGGTAAATTCGATGATAACTCTTACAAGGTGTCAGGTGGTTTACACGGTGTTGGTGTTTCTGTTGTTAACGCTTTGTCGGATAAGCTTTTGCTTACCATTCAGCGTGGCGGACACATATATCAGCAAACGTATAATCTTGGTGACCCAGTAGCGCCGATGGAGCAAATTGGCGATACCGACAAGACAGGTACAGAAATTCGTTTTTGGCCAAGCCCTAAGATTTTCGCTGATACTGAATACCATTATGACATCCTTGCGAAACGCCTTCGTGAGCTATCATTCTTAAACTCTGGTGTTTCAATCATCCTCAAAGATGAGCGAAATGAGCGACAAGATCATTTCAAATATGAAGGCGGTATCTCAGCCTTCGTTGCATATTTGAATAAAAATAAAACGCCAATACACCAAAATGTATTCCATTTTAGTAACGAGCGTGACGACGGTATTTGTGTTGAAGTATCTATGCAGTGGAATGATTCGTTCCAAGAAGGCATCTACTGCTTTACGAACAATATTCCACAACGCGATGGCGGCGCTCACTTGGCCGGATTCCGCGCGGCATTGACACGTACGTTAAATGCGTACATGGAGAAAGAAGGCCTCAATAAGAAATACAAAACCAATGCAACTGGGGACGATGCCCGAGAAGGCTTAACCGCTGTTGTGTCGGTCAAGGTTCCTGATCCGAAATTCTCTTCGCAAACAAAAGATAAACTCGTTTCGTCGGAAGTGAAGACTGCGGTCGAGCAAGCGATGAACGAACGCTTATCTGAATACTTGTTAGAGCAACCAAACGACGCAAAAATCATTGTTGGTAAAATCATTGATGCTGCGCGCGCGCGCGAAGCTGCTCGCAAAGCTCGTGATATGACCCGCCGCAAAGGTGCGTTAGACCTCGCAGGTTTGCCAGGTAAGCTGGCAGATTGCCAAGAGAAAGACCCGGCCTTGTCTGAACTCTACATTGTGGAGGGTGACTCAGCGGGCGGCTCTGCGAAGCAGGGGCGTAACCGTAAGTTCCAAGCCATTCTGCCTCTTAAAGGTAAAATTCTGAACGTCGAAAAAGCGCGTTTTGACAAAATGCTTTCATCACAAGAAGTTGCAACGTTAATCACAGCGCTTGGTTGTGGTATTGGCCGTGATGAATACAATCCGGACAAAACACGTTATCACCGCATTATCATCATGACGGATGCTGACGTCGACGGCTCGCACATTCGTACGTTGCTGTTGACCTTCTTCTACCGTCAAATGCCAGAGCTTATTGAGCGCGGCTATATGTACATTGCCCAGCCACCTCTTTATAAGGTGAAAAAAGGTAAGCAAGAAACATACATCAAGGACGACCCAGGTTTGATTCAATATCTAACCAGTCTTGCACTTGATAATGCATCGTTGCATGTGACCAAAGATGCGCCTGGTATCAGTGGTGCACATTTGGAAACTTTGGTTAACGACTATCAGTTGGCCCAAAACTCCATTAAGCAGCGCCTTTCGCGACGTATGCCGCTAGACTTCTTACAGCGCTTAGTTTATGCACCACGATTGACTGATGAAACCCTTAAAAATCAATCAGCTATGGAAGAATGGACGACTACTTTGCAAAAAGATTTGACGTCACGCGAAGTAAACTCAGCGAGCTACACGTTGCATGTTCAGCATGATGAAGAACGTAACTTGTATTTACCTGTTGTAACGGTGCGTCGTCACGGAATAGATACGCCTTATCCGTTAAGTTACGAGTTCTTAATGTCGCGCGACTATGATCAACTTGTATCCATTGGTGAAAAAATCAATGGCTTAATCGAAGTGGGCGGATTTGTTCGACGGGGTGATAAAGAAAAACCAGTTAGTGATTTCGTAGAAGCTGTTGAATGGCTTATTAACGAATCAAAACGTGGTATTTATATTCAGCGTTACAAAGGTTTGGGTGAAATGAATCCTGACCAGCTGTGGGAAACAACCATGGACCCAGCAACTCGACGCATGCTGCAAGTAACCATCGAAGACGGTATTGCAGCCGACCAGTTGTTCACAACTTTAATGGGCGACGATGTTGAGCCACGCCGCGCGTTTATTGAAACCAACGCGTTACGTGTTGCGAACCTTGACGTATAGTTTCGCTGACGAAAAGACAAGCAATAAAAAAGGGAGCCAATTGGCTCCCTTTCTTATTTTTGGAAACAAAGAAACAAGGCCAGTTATCAAGTAACCTGAATCTTATGTTCCTTAGTTTAATTTAAAACCGAGATATCCGCAATTTGTAAGAATAACTGACGTAATGTATTTAACATTGCCAACCGGTTATTCCTTACCTCAGCATCATCTGCATTAACCATCACGCCTTCGAAAAAGCTATCAACCGGTTGTTGCAAGCTTGCCAACGCCTTCAAGGCCTGAGTGTAATCGTTACCTGCAAGCGCAGTTGCTGATCGTTCTTGCGCATGCTTAATTGCACTTGCCAATTCCTGTTCAGCGGGTTCGCTTAACAGTTCAGCTGTAACTTGAGTAGGTAGTTCACCTTCAACCTTGGCAAGTATGTTGCTCACTCGTTTATTTGCCGCTGCAAGAGCTTCTGCGGCTGGCAATGACCTAAATGCTGTTACGGCATGAACACGTTGATCAAAGTCCGTAGGCGTGGTTGGACGGCGCGCTAACACGGCTTGAATCACATCGACTGCAATGCCTTGTTCTTGGTACCAAGCGCGGAACCGGCCCAGCAAGAAGTCGACAACGTCGTCTTTGACATGCGCTGCACTAAGCAGCTCGCCAAAGCTTGCAACCGAAGCCGCTACAATTTCATCAAGATCAAGAGGGTACTTTCCTTCAACCATAATGCGCAGCAAGCCAATGGCTGAGCGACGCAGTGCGAATGGGTCACGGTCGCCCTTCGGTACTTGGCCAATGCCGAATATCCCCACCAACGTATCGAGTTTATCGGCTATAGCGACTGCAGCACCGGCTTTTGAGCCAGGAAGCGAATCACCAGCGAAACGCGGCAGGTAGTGTTCAAAAATTGCTTGAGGCACGCCTTCAGGTTCATTGTCATTGCGTGCATAGTGCATACCCATAACGCCTTGGGTTTCAGGGAACTCAAGCACCATTTGTGAGGCTAAATCAGCTTTACATAAATAACCCGCCCGCTCAGCAATTTTCGGGTCAGCGCCCAGTTGAGTAGCAATTACCGAAGCAACCTGTGCAATACGGTCAGACTTGTCTTTAATGGAACCAAGCTGCTTCTGAAACAGAATATTTGCTAACCCTGGAACTCGGTCTGCCAATCGTGTCTTTTTGTCAGATTCGAAAAAGAACTGTGCATCGGCAAGGCGAGGGCGCACAACTTTCTCGTTACCTGAAATGATTTGCTGCGGGTCTTTCGACTCGATATTGGTAATAAATATAAACGCAGGCAGCAAGTTACCTTGTCCGTCTTCTAGCGGGAAATAACGCTGGTCGTCTTTCATCGTTACGATAAGCGGTTCTTTTGGTACTGCCAGAAATTGGTCATCGAAATGCGCTGACAATGCCACCGGCCATTCCACGAGCGCCGTCACTTCATCAACCAGATCATTGTCTTCAATGACTTGACCACCCAGCTTTGATGCCAGTTGCGAAATACCATGAACAATCCGTTCGCGGCGCTTAGCAAAGTCCGCGATCACCCAGGCCTTTTCCAACTCAGTTTCATAGTCGTCGGCATGGGATAAGGTTGCACCCTGCGGAGCGTGAAACCGATGCCCCAATAGATGGTTATTTGAGGCCACATCAAGAACGACACCTGGAATTAGCGTGTCGCCATACATCATGGTAATCGTTTTCACGGGGCGAATGAATTGCGCGGTACCGTTACCCCAGCGCATTGGCTTTGGAATAGGTAGCTTTTTAAGCGCTAACTGAACCAGCTCAGGAAGGACTTCCTCAAGCGCTTGGCCTTTAACCTCAGCTTTATAAAGCAACCATTCACCTTTGTCGGTAACTAAACGCTCGGCTTCGTCGACGGTAATACCGTTACCCCGCGCCCAACCTTCGGCCGCTTTGGTGGCCTTGCCGTTGTCGTCAAAAGCGACGTTAACCGCTGGGCCGCGTTTCTCAACTATCTTATCGGCTTGCTGAGACGCCAGCGCCGAAACTTGAACGGCAAGACGGCGCGGCGTCGCATAAGACTTCACCGCATCAAAAGAGAAGTCGTTTTCGCGCAGTAGCGTACTAAGGGCCTCTGTGAATGCATGACTTAACGCGCTTAGTGCTTTGGGGGGCAGTTCTTCAGTGCCAATTTCTACCAACAATGTTTGATGTTGCACGGGTCAGCTCCTTACTGTACTTCTTGATTGGATTGCGCAAGCGGAAAGCCCAGCGCTTCGCGGGCAGCGTAATAAGCCTCTGCACAACCCTTTGCCATGGTGCGAACGCGAAGAATATAGCGTTGCCGTTCGGTCACTGAAATAGCATGGCGCGCGTCCAGTAAGTTAAATGCATGCGAAGCACGCATAACCTGCTCGTAAGCCGGTAGAGGTAGGTTTGCCGATAGTAAGTGCTCACATTCTTTTTCGCAGGAATCAAAACGCCCAAACAGTACTTCGACATCAGCATGCTCGAAATTATAGGTAGACTGTTCTACTTCGTTTTGATGAAACACATCGCCATAGAGAATTTTCCCACGTGGACCATCAGTCCAAACCAGATCATAAATGCTATCAACGCCTTGAATGTACATGGCTAAGCGCTCAAGACCGTAGGTGATTTCTCCGGCAACTGGCTTGCACTCAATGCCGCCAACTTGCTGAAAGTAGGTGAACTGTGTCACTTCCATACCATTTAACCAGACTTCCCAGCCCAAGCCCCATGCACCTAGGGTTGGTGATTCCCAGTTATCCTCTACAAAGCGAATATCATGCACCAACGGGTCGAAGCCAAGCATTTCCAGCGAGCCAAGATAAAGTTCCTGAATATTGTCAGGCGACGGTTTCAATAGTACCTGGAACTGATAATAATGCTGCAGCCTGTTTGGGTTCTGACCATAACGGCCGTCGGTTGGGCGTCGACATGGCTGAACGTACGCAAAGCTTGCCGGCTCAGGACCAATAGAGCGCAAGAATGTCATAGGATGGAAGGTGCCAGCACCAACCTCCATATCTAACGGTTGAACAACCGCGCACCCTTGTTGCGCCCAGTAATCCTGTAGGGCAAGAATAAGCCCTTGAAACGTTTTTACGTCGTAGCTAGCCATGCGTCATCTCATGCTGATTTCTAAACCAAATTGGCGTAAATTATACCCTGTGTTGAAGCGAGGTTACAGGATACCGTGCGAAATGAGTGAAACAATTAACCGCTGCAGTTGGTGTGGCTCAAGCCCAGACTATATTCATTATCATGATACCGTGTGGGGGCGCCCAGTTGCCGACAGTCAGGAGCTGTTCGCAAAGTTGTGTTTGGATGGCCAACAAGCTGGCTTAAGTTGGATTACGATACTACGCAAGCAAGCCAATTACGAAAAGGCCTTCTGCGGGTTTGATCCGGAACAAATCATTGAACTCCCTGAAACCTACAAAACCGAACTTATGCATAATGCGGGAATTATTCGCAACCGATTAAAAATCGAATCCATATTCAAAAATGCGCAGGCCTACCTGAAATTGCAGGAGCAAGGCATCCAGTTTAATGAATTCTTGTGGAACTTTAGCGACGGGCAGCCGCGAATATTCGCTCGACAGGGTGGCGATATTCCCACATCAGATGAAGTTTCTGATAATATGGCAAAAGCCTTAAAAAAAGCAGGCTTTAGCTTTGTCGGTACAACCATTTGTTATGCCTTTATGCAGGCGGTGGGCATGGTGAACGACCATGTCGTAGACTGCCATTGTTATGAATCGACAAGCGAAGCAATGCGTCGTTTTTCACTTTAAGATGAGTTTGTCATGTTAGAAATTGTGCTAGCCGATTATACCAACCCGAAACACCGCCAAGCGGTCGTCGATATGCTTGACGATTACGCACAAGATCCTATGGGCGGTGGGGAAGCCTTACCCGAAAACACGCGCGCAAATCTCATCGACGAGATGGCTAAGCGTGACCATGTGTTCTCTATTTTGGCTTTTGTTGACGACCAGCCAGTCGGTCTTGCTAATTGCGTTGAAGGGTTTTCGACGTTCGCAGCAAAACCGGTGATGAATATTCACGATATCGCCGTGATCAAAGATTTTCGTGGTCAAGGCATTGCCAAGCGTCTACTTCAGGAAGTAGAAACTTTGGCGCAATTCCGAGGCTGCTGCAAATTGACACTGGAAGTTATTCAGGGCAACGAGCCGGCGAAAGTCGCCTATGAAAAGTTTGGTTTTAAGCCTTACCAGCTTGATGCAGAAATGGGTAACGCAGAGTTTTGGCAAAAATACCTGTAACCGACCGTAGTCGTTATCGGTGGAATGGGAAAGAGAGCATGACGGGCGAAGCAACTTTGCAGCTGGATACACTGGGGCTACGGTGCCCAGAACCGGTAATGCTGTTGCGCTTAACTATGCGCAAGCTAAATCTTGGTGACACGCTTGAGGTGATTGCTGACGACCCAGCAACAACACGCGACATTCCAAGCTTCTGCCGTTTTATGGATCACGAGTTATTGCTAGCAGAAACCGACACGAAGCCTTATCGCTACCTCATCCGCAAAGGCAGCTAAAAGCCAAAGGCAGCAAAAAAACAAAGGCGTTAATTGTTATTCGTTAATCGTTATTCGAAAAAAAACTCCGAAGCTTTTAAGCCTCGGAGTTTTTTGTTTCCATTCTTGGCTTTTTTTGAATAACCAATAACCAATAACGAACAACGGTATTCTTACACGCGTTCGAAGACGGTGGCGATGCCTTGGCCTAAACCAATACACATGGTCGCAACACCCAAGGTCGCATCTTTATTCTCCATCAAGTTAATTAACGTGGTGGAGATACGTGCGCCGGAGCAGCCAAGTGGGTGACCGAGGGCAATTGCGCCGCCGTTCAAGTTCACTTTGTCATCCATCACATCAAGCAAGCCCAGGCCTTTTAAAACAGGCAAGGATTGCGCTGCAAACGCCTCATTAAGCTCCCAAAGATCAATGTCTTTCACTTCGAGACCTGCACGCTTAAGTGCTTTTTGGGTTGCTGGAACTGGGCCGTAACCCATAATTGACGGGTCGCAACCAGCCGCAGCCATAGCACGAATGCGTACGCGCGGGGTTAAGCCCAGTTGCTTCGCCTTTTCGGCAGACATGACTAAACATGCTGCAGCGCCGTCAGACAACGCTGACGAGGTACCCGCAGTTACGGTGCCATTAACCGGATCAAATACCGGACGCAGCGCCGCTAGGCCTTCTACCGTGGTTTCTGGACGAATCACTTCGTCGTTTTTCACTAAATGCAAAATACCGTCAGCATCATGGCCTTCTAGTGCCAAAATTTCCTTCGCAAAACGGCCTTCAAGGGTTGCTGCATGTGCGCGTTGGTGCGAACGTGCTCCGAAAGCGTCTTGTGCTGCACGGTCAATCCCAAATTTGCGCGCAAGTAGCTCGGCAGTCATACCCATACTGCCGGCTGCACGTGCAACCGACATGTTCATACCCGGATGAAAATCGATGCCATGCGTCATCGGAACATGACCCATGTGCTCGACACCACCGGCAATCATGATGTCGCCATCGCCATGCATAATGGCTCGTGCCGCATCATGAATCGCTTGCATCGACGACCCGCACAGACGGTTAACTGTAACCGCTGCAACATGGTGTGGAATGCCAGCAATTAACGACGCGTTGCGCGCAATATTGAAGCCTTGCTCTAAGGTTTGTTGAACACAACCCCAGTAAATATCTTCCAGTTCATTTGCATCAACCTGAGGGTTACGTTCAAGCAGCCCCTTCATCAAGTGAGCTGAAAGGTCTTCGGCGCGAACATTGCGGAACACGCCATTCTTTGAACGACCCATTGGGGTACGAATACAATCGACAATCACTACGTCTTTCATAAATTCCTCCGTTAGCGCTGCGCTATTGATTAACCTGCCAGGTACGATTTGCCTGACTCGGCCATTTCACGCAGGCCATCGGTTACTTGATACATTTCACCTAAGTGCGCGTACTTGTCGGCTAAGGCTACAAACTTTTCTAAGCCTACCGTTTCAAGGTAACGGAACGGGCCGCCACGGAATGGTGGAAAACCAAGGCCGTACAGCAGGGCCATATCGCACTCGGCTGCGCTCGCGACAATACCTTCTTCCAGGCAACGAACACACTCATTAACCATAGGCACCATGCAACGTGCGATAATTTCGTCAGCGTCGAGTTGCTTATCCGAAACACCCAGCATTTCATAAACCTCAGGAGCTTTTTCTTTAGTTGGGCGGCCTTTTTTATCCACGCCATAATTGTAGAAGCCCTTGCCATTTTTCTGGCCATAGCGTTCTGCAGCAGCGAGTTTTGCAATGGCGCTACTGGTATCACGCGGCATTCGGCTGGGGAAGCCATCGGCCATGACAACCGTACAATGATCCGCCGTATCGATACCAACCACATCGGACAAATAAGCCGGGCCCATCGGCCAACCGAACTGACGTTCCATAACTTTATCGATGCCTGCAAAATCTACGCCTTCATCGACCATGCCAGCGAAACCTGCCAAGTATGGGAACAATACGCGGTTTACCAAGAAGCCTGGGCAGTCATTGACCACAATTGCGGTTTTACCCATGCGTGTGGCATAGGCAACAACAGCGGCAACAGCTTCTTCAGATGTTTTCTCACCACGGATAACTTCAACCAGCGGCATTTTATGCACAGGATTGAAAAAGTGCATACCGCAGAAACGCGATGGGTCTTTCAAGTTTTTCGCTAAGCGGTCAATAGAAATGGTCGAGGTGTTTGAGACTAAAATTGTATCGGCATCTACAATGCTTTCCATCTGTGCAAGCACTTTGCCTTTCACGTCTGGGTTTTCAACCACAGCTTCTACCACAATGTCGACGCCTTTTACGCCTTCATCAAGCAGAGTTGGGGTGATAGACGACAGTACCTTGGCCATTTTCTTATGATCCATGCGGCCGCGGTCAACCAATTTGCCCATAATTTTACTGGCTTCATTCATGCCAAGATCTAATGCATCTTGACGAATGTCTTTCATGACAACAGGTACACCCTTATACGCCGACTGGTAGGCGATGCCGCCCCCCATAATGCCAGCACCGAGTACTGCTGCGCGTTTGATTTCTTTGGTTGCCAATTTCGCTGCTTTCTTGGCCTTGCCTTTGACCATTTGGTCAGCCATGAAGATACCGACTTGGGCACGGCATGCATCTGTTTGCGTTAACCCGACAAATGCTGCATTTTCTGCTTTTAACGCTTCTTCGCGGTAATGTTTAGCACCGTCTTCAACTGCCTTAATCGCTGCATGTGGCGCAGGGTAATGTTTACCAGCTTGCGCTGCGGCCATCGCTTTCGCAGTTACGAAGGTCATCGTCGATTCTGTTTCGTTGGCTTGCAGTGGCTCAAGTTTTGGTTGACGTTTAGCTTGCCAATTTAAATCGCCCGCAATGGCCGATTTCACTATCGCTAACGCTGCGTCGCGCAATTTCTCAGGCGCTACTACCGAGTCAACTAACCCAATTTTGAGTGCATCATCAGGCTTGTTGTTTTTGCCGGTGGTAATGAGTTCAAGTGCGTTATCCGGACCAATAATACGCGGCAAGCGCATGGTGCCGCCGAAGCCTGGAATTAAACCAAGTTTAACTTCTGGCAGGCCGATAACAGCTGTGGTATCAACAACACGGTAATCACACGCTAGCGCTGCTTCGCAACCGCCACCTAAGGCAAAGCCTGTAACCGCCGCTACGGTAGGCACTGGCAGGTCTTCGAGCTGGTCAAAGACACGTGACGCTTTAGCAACCCAGACCTTGGTTTGCTCAACATCAGCAAATAAAGTAAGGAATTCGGTAATGTCAGCGCCTACAATGAAGGTAGGTTTTGAGCTTGTGACAATAACACCGCGTAAATCTTTGGTGTTGGCCAGTTGTTTGAGCGCTTGGCTGAATTCTTCCAAGGTTTTCTGGTCAAACTTGTTCACGGAGCCAGCGGCTGCGAACTGAAGCTCGGCAATGCCGTCTTCAACAAATTCGACCCGAATGCTATCACCCTGATAAATCATATTCGGTCTCCTTAAGCGTTTACTGATAATCAGATTGCTTTCGGTTAAAGTGGTTCTTATAGTCGCCCTAGAGTTTGGCCTTATTAGGGCAATTTTTCAATGGTTTTTTAAACGTGCGTTTGAATTATGTCGAAGTTAAATGATGGTTTGCGGTATTTAACGCTCGGAATTGTTGCGGTAATTGGTATGACAGGTGTAATGCAAGCCCGTTCAGCCGAAAATGCCGATATAGACGTGCGCGTGCAACAGCGCGAACTCTTTCTTGAAGCTGAAGTGGCAGTAAAGCGACGCCAGCTTGAAGACTATCAGCGACTGCGTGAAGCACTTCACAGCTATCCCTTAGCACCTTATTTAGATGCCATATACCTGCGTCAATTTGCGCAGCCCGAACAGGAAACTGAAGTATTAGATTTCCTGCACGCCTATCCGCAGTCGCCGCTGGAGTGGCAAACGCGAGCTATGTGGCTTGATAAATTGATGGCGGGGCATCATTACGAACAATTCTTACGCGACTACGATGCGCCCGGTTCAACCCGCCACCAGTGTTTTGCAATCTACGCTCAATTAGCAACCGGTACCGGTGAAACAAAGCCTATACTGCGTTTGATGAATGATATTTGGTTAACCGGTGAGTCACTTCCCGATGCCTGTGACCCTGTGCTTGAAGCTTGGCAAAACGCTGGGTTGCGCACCGATGACATGGTTTGGGAACGCATTGCATTGGCTGCAGAAGGGGGCCAGCATACGCTCATTCCTTACTTGCAAAAAATGCTACCTCAACCAATGCATTACTTGGCTGAGCATTACCGTCGTGTGCGACGTGACCCAAGTCAAATTGCTGATACCAAGTTTCTTGCTGGCGATTATCCTGTGCACGAAACGAGAATTGTAGCGTACGGACTTGGACGTTTGATTTGGCGCGACCCAGACGTTGCACTTAGAGTGATGGATACTTTACCGACGCATATCAACTTTTCTGCCGAGCAATATTTGCAGTTGCGCCAAACGTTTGCTGTTGCACTCAGTTTAAAAGGGCATGATCAAGCAGGCCGCTGGTTGGCGCGGCTTGATCCAACCGAACACACAGATGTAACCTTACATTGGCAGTTGGCTGAATGGTTACGCCACGGCGCTTGGGTGCAGGTGATGGGGCTGGTTCCACGGCTGCCCGATGCGCAGCGGGAATCAGGCCAGTGGCAGTACTGGTTCGCCCGCGCGTTGCAAGCTCTGGGTCATGAGCAAGTGGCCAAGCAGGTTTGGCAGCGCGTTGCGCAAGAGCGCAGCTATTATGGGTTTCTAGCGGCCGCCCAGTTAAATCAACCGTTAACGCTGACTAAAGACCCAATAGTCATTGATCCGGAGCACCTCAACCGAGTGCGCCAGTTACCTGGCGTTCAGCGAGCTTTCGAACTACGCGCATTAAACCGTGATATTGATGCGCGCCGCGAATGGAATGCATTAATAGAGCATGCTTCGCTTGCCGATCAGCGCGCACTAGCGATGATCGCCAGCGACTGGGGTTGGCATGATCAGGCGATTTATACGCTCGGCAAGTTAGGTGAATATGATGCGATTGCCCAGCGTTTTCCAGAAGCTTACATGGACGAGCACCAGCGCTTTTCGGATGCAGCCAAAATAGATGTAAACTGGGCGTTGGCGGTGTCGCGGCGTGAAAGTGCGTTTCGCGATGACGCACGCTCTCATGCTGGCGCTTATGGGCTCATGCAACTGTTACCCACCACCGCGAATTTGGTTGAGCGGCGTGACGTGAGCACCCACGAGTTATTTAACGCCTCGTACAATATTCGCTTAGGTACGCGCTACCTAGCTGATTTACAGCGGCGCTTAGGCAACAACTGGTTGCTAGCCACGGCCGCTTACAATGCAGGTATTTATCGCGTTTATGATTGGTTGCCAGATCAGCCACTTGAAGCTGACCGGTGGGTGGAGCTTATACCCTACGCAGAAACGCGTAATTACGTAAAGAATGTATTGGCCTACCAACAGATTTATCGCACCTTGCGTAATGATAGCCAGCAAGCCGATGTATTTGGCGAGTTGCTGCCCATGCAAATTAGTATTACTGGACCAAAACAATAGGACAGTCATGAGCGGATACTTGGTGCCCGTTGGCGTTGCAGAAGCAGAAGTTGTGGTTAAAAACAGTCGCTTTATTGCGTCGGTACGGCAGGTTTGTTCCGTACAAGAACATCAACAACATATTCAGGCGTGTCAGCAGCAATGGCCTGCAGCAAGTCATTATTGTTCGGCGGCATTATGGGGCGCACCCAATGACAGCCAGAAATACGCAATGAGTGATGATGGCGAACCTACGGGAACGGCTGGGAAGCCGATGTTTAATGTGCTACAAAGCAGTGGTATTGGTGAAATTTCGGCGGTGGTGATACGCTATTTTGGTGGCACCAAATTAGGCACCGGCGGTTTACAGCGTGCGTACAGTCAAGCGACGGCTGAAGTGCTTAAGGTTCTGCAAACACAAGAAAAAATACTACGCAAAGCGGCGCAGATAAACTACGATTACGCAGATGAAAATGTGATTTCACATGTGTTGCAGCGTTATCATGCCGAAATTGAACAGCAGGAATTTGCAGAACGCATCGCTGCGCAACTCGCCGTTGTGGCGGAAACAGCCTTAGAACTCAAAACTGAAATAAAAAACGCTACGCACGGGCGCGTAGCACTAACAATTATAAATGAGGACTCCTAGTGCGCTTTCGCGGCATTCTTCGCATTCTTGGACTATTAATTTGTTTGTTCAGTGCCACCTTAATACCGCCAGGTGTTGTGGCGCTGATCTATGAAGACGGTGGCGGCGTTGCGTTCCTGTTGTCGTTCATTGTGAGTATTATTGTGGGTTTTTTGGTGTGGTATCCAAACCGCAATGAGCGCTCAGATCTGAAAGTTCGTGACGGCTTTTTGCTCACAGTACTTTTCTGGACCGTGTTGGGCTCGGTGGGTATTTTACCTTTTTGGTTCACCGCTGAAGTGCCGCTGTCTATTACCGATGCCGCATTTGAATCTTTTTCTGGCCTAACGACCACTGGCGCTACAATTTTAACTGGCATCGATCATTTGCCCCATAGTATTTTGTTCTATCGCCAGCAACTGCAATGGCTCGGTGGTATGGGTATCATCGTGTTAGCCGTGGCAATACTGCCAATGCTGGGCATCGGCGGCATGCAGCTTTATCGCGCGGAAATTCCCGGGCCGCTAAAAGACGCCAAAATGACGCCCCGAATTGCTGATACCGCGAAGCACCTTTGGTATATTTATGTGGCGTTAACGCTGGTGTGTACCTTTGCCTATAAGCTTGCTGGCATGGGTTGGTTTGATGCCATCAGTCACGCATTTTCCACCATCGCCGTCGGCGGCTTCAGCACTTACGACGCCAGTATGGGGTATTTTGATAGCGCCACCATTAATATGATTTGTGTGGTTTTCTTGCTGCTGTCATCAATTAACTTCGCAGTACATTACGCGTCAATCACCGGGCGTTCTTTGTTGAGCTATTTCCGAGATCCAGAGGTTCGCGGGTTTATACTTATTCAAACCGTGCTGGTTGTTATCGTGTTTATGACGGTATTGGTGCACAAGGTGTTTGATACCACCGAAATCGCATTCAATCAGGCTTTATTCCAGTCGGTTTCCATTAGCACCACAGCGGGTTTTGCCACCACGGACTTTGCGTCTTGGCCACTATTTCTGCCTATCTTACTCATTTTCGCCAGTTTTATTGGGGGGTGTGCCAGCTCAACAGCTGGCGGGCTCAAAGTTGTACGCGTACTCTTACTTTTCCGTCAGGGTGCACGTGAACTGAATCGACTTGTACATCCGCAGGGAATGTATTCTGTAAAACTTGGCAAGCGCATTGTACCGCCACGTGTCGTCGAAGCGGTGTGGGGGTTTTTTGCGGCTTATGCCTTGGTTTTCGTGGTGATTATGTTGGGCTTGTTGGCGACTGGGTTAGACGACATTACCGCATTTTCCGCAACGGCTGCGTGCCTGAATAACCTTGGTCCTGGCCTTGGTGAAGTGGCCGCGAATTATGCGGGTATTTCCGACACGGCTAAATGGCTGTTGGTGGTTGCGATGTTATTTGGGCGCTTGGAAGTATTCACTATATTGGTATTGCTAACGCCCACATTTTGGCGCAGTTAAAGCCCCGTTAGAAGAACAGGGCGCTTGGTTGGAACAGGCGTTCTACTTCTCGAATGTACTTTTTATCCACTAAAAATAGAATCACGTGGTCATCGGCCTGCAAAACAGTGTCGTCGTGCGCGATGAGAACTTCATTACCGCGCACAATGGCACCAATAGTGGTGCCTGGCGGGAGCTTAATCTCATCAATGGTTTTACCAATGACTTTTGAGGTCTTCTCGTCGCCGTGAGCAATGGCCTCAATAGCTTCAGCTGCGCCTTTTCGTAGTGAGTAAGCATTCACTATGTCACCTTTGCGAATTAGGGAGAGTAACGCAGAGACTGTCGCGCGTTGCGGCGAAATAGCAATATCTATAACGTTATCTTGTACCAAATCAACGTAGGCCTGGCGCTGAATCAGCACCATGGTTTTCTTAGCGCCGAGTTTCTTAGCCAACATCGCCGACATAATGTTCGCTTCATCGTCGTTGGTCACCGCAATAAACACATCCATGTCTTCAATGTGTTCTTCAGTGAGCAAGCGCTCATCCGAGGCGTCGCCGTGAAGAATCGTGGTATTTTGCAAACTCTCGTTAAGCATCTCGGCGCGTTCTTTATTGCGCTCAATGAGTTTAACGCGGTGGTTTTCTTCCAATCGTGCGGCTAAGCCCGCACCCACATTACCGCCGCCGGCAATCATAATCCGGCGGTACTGATGTTCAAGTTTCTGCATTTCTTCCATCACCATGCGCACATAGCGGGTATCGGCAATAAAGAAGATTTCGTCACCAGCCTCAATAATGGTTGTACCCATTGGCTTTATAGCTTGTCCCTGACGGAATATTGCAGCAACGCGCGTTTCAACATTCGGCATGTGGCTTTTAAGCGTAGAAATTGCGTGCCCGACTAACTTCCCGCCGTAATAAGCTCGCACTGCAACCAAACTGGCGCGGCCGCCGGCAAATTCCATAACCTGTAGAGCGCCAGGATAATCAACCAGCCGTTTAATGTAGTCGGTAACTTGCTGCTCTGGTGAAATCAGGTGATCAACAGGAATATCATCTTTGTGGAACAGCTTATCTTTGTAATCGCTGTACTCTTCGGACCGGATGCGGGCTATGCGTTTCGGCGTGCGATATAAGGTATAGGCGATTTGACACGCCAACATGTTCGTTTCATCACTTGGGGTTACGGCAATCAGCATGTCTGCGTCTTCGCAGCCAGCCTGGCGTAACACACGCGGGTGTGACGCGTGCCCTTCAATAGTGCGAATGTCATGCAGCTCGGCCAGTGACTCAAGGCGTGCCGAATCAATATCAACAACCGTAATATCGTTGTCTTCGCCAACTAAGTTTTCAGCTAACGTACCGCCGACTTGTCCACCACCAAGAATCACTATTTTCATCTGCGCTTTTCCAGTTTTGCGTAATAGAAACCGTCACCGTCAAAATCGCCCGGCAGCCATTGCCACTCTACTGCGCCATTGGGGTTGGTTGCAACGGCAATAGCGTCGGCATGGCGCTTTTTAAATGCTTCTATTTGCAGTGTATTTTCTTCCGCCAGTATAGAACAAGTTGCATAAAGAAGGGTACCGCCCGGCTTTAAGGTGGGCCACAGGGCATCCAATATCTTTTGCTGCGTGTGCGTTAAATCAGCAATGTCACTGTCACGGCGTAGCCATTTAATGTCTGGATGGCGGCGAATCACGCCAGTAGCCGAACACGGCGCATCAAGTAATATGCGATCAAACAACTCACCATGCCACCATGCATCCACATCGCTCGCATCAGCTGCTTTTACATCGGCTTTCAACTGCAATCGGGTTAAGTTGTCGTGTACACGTTGCAGGCGCTGCGGGTCAGAGTCAATTGCAAGCATGTGTATAGACGGCTGTTGTTCGAGAATATGGGCGGTCTTTCCGCCCGGTGCTGCACAACAGTCCAGTACCGATTCGCCCGGTTGCGCATCAAGTAACCAAGCTGCATGTTGGGCTGCAATATCCTGCACCGAAACCCAGCCATCGTTAAAGTGTGGGAGGCTCTGCACATCCACGGCTTGTTCTAAGCAAATCGCGCTCGCTAATGGTGAATCAGCGCGCGCTGCAATGCCAGCTTCATCGAGTAGGGCCAAGTAGTTGTCACGATTGGTATGCTGTAAATTGATACGTAACCACATGGGAGCTTGAGCATTATTGGCAGCCATAATCGCTGACGCTTTATCTGCATACTGACTTTGAATACGATCAGCCAGCCAGCGTGGGTGCCCGTGCGTAAGTGCTGGCTTTTGTTGCAGTTGCGTTTGCAATTGCGGCAACTGGCGCTGCAAGCTGCGCAATACACCGTTGACCAAGCCTTTTTGTTTACCGCGCTTTAATAGCAATGCCGCGTCCACGGTAGCTGAAACCGCCGCGTGTTCGGCTGAACCCATATAAGTTAGTTGATATGCGCCAACCAGCAGCAGCGAATGTAAAATCTTCAACTCGCCTTTTAGCGGTTTTGCGATGAGTGCGCCGATAAAAAAATTCAATTGGGGTAGGTGGCGCAAAACACCATATGCCAGCGCTTGCGCCATACCACGGTCACGCACTGAAAGTTTGCGGTTCAACTCTGGTAGTGCCTGACTCAACGAACGGCCTTGTTCAATCACCTGAAACACCGCTTGTGCAGCTACAGCGCGACTTTCGGCACCCGGGCGCAGGTTAGTTTGAGTCATAAAATACCTACGGGCAGCTGGCTGCCAACAATGAACCCGTCACTGCGGCCATTTAAAAAATCGGCCACTGGCATTGGCTTTTTGCCTGCTGGCTGCAACTCAAGCAAACGTAATGCCTGCTCAATGGTTTGTATGACAATTCCATGTTTATCGGCTTGCAATACGGTACCTGGGGGCTTGTTACTGCCGGGCACCACATCAGCCCGCCATACTTTAACAATATCGCCTTGGCCGGCTACGAGCCAGCACATGGGCCATGGATTAAACGCCCGTACCCAGCGTTCCAATGCAATTGCAGGTTGGTTCCAATCCAGCTGTGCTTCTTCTTTACTCAGTTTTTTTGCATAGGTGGCCGCAGCGTCATCTTGCGTTTTGGCATGAGGTTGCAGAGCTTCGAGGTTATGCAATGTTTCGAGTAACGCATGTGGGCCTAATTTCGCCAGCTTGTCATATAAAGTTGCTGAGGTATCTTCGGCGGTAATCGGTAAGCGCGCTTCAAAAAGCACAGGCCCTGTATCTAAGCCGGCTTCCATTTGCATAATGGCGATGCCGGTTTCTGCATCACCTGCCCACAATGCGCGCTGAATTGGTGCGGCGCCACGCCAACGAGGAAGTAGCGAACCGTGTACGTTAATACAGCCATAGCGCGGCATATCAAGCACCGTTTGCGGCAATAAAATTCCATAGGCCACCACCACCATAACGTCTGCTTGATAAGCGGCAAGCTCTGCCTGAACTTCGGGGGCTTTCAATGATTGTGGTTGGTGTATCGGTAACTGGTGTTGCAATGCAAGTTGCTTAACCGGACTGGCCTGAAGTTTCTTACCGCGCCCCGCTGGGCGGTCCGGTTGGGTGTAGACAGCAACCACCTCGGTTTGCTCATCATCAATCAATGCAGCAAGGTGTTCGGCGGCAAACTCTGGTGTACCGGCGAACACCACCTTTTTAGGATTCGGCATTTACACGCGCTTCTTTTTCGAGTTTTTTACGAATTCGGTCGCGTTTTAGCGGCGACAAGTAGTCAACGAACAGCTTACCATTGAGGTGATCGATTTCATGCTGAATGCAAATGGCCAGCAATCCTTCGGCGGTTAAAGAAAACTGCTCACCGTTTCGGTCAAGTGCCGTGACGGTAACTTTGCCAGCACGTTCAACTTTGGCGTAAACTCCAGGAAACGACAAGCAGCCCTCTTCATTGGTGAAGTGACCTTCTTGTGCTGTAATCTCTGGGTTAATAAATACGAGCGCTTCGTTCTGATCTTCACTGCAGTCAGCAACGAATAGGCGGCGGTGGATATCGACTTGCGTCGCGGCCAAACCTACGCCATTGGATTCGTACATGGTTTCGAACATGTTATCGATGTCGGCACGCAAGGCATCATCAACCTGCTTAATTGGTTGTGCGATGGTGCGTAATCGTTCGTCGGGATATTTTAAAATTGTTAATTTACTCATAACCTATCATTCGCTAGTTTCATCTTGCGTGATTTTAACGTAATTTGGGGATGAACACACGGTTTTACAATGGAGCTTACGATGACCAAATGGCAACTACCGGCGATTGCGCTAATCGGTTTTCTGTTGGTATCACCACAGCATGTAGCCGTGGCGCAATCGAACACGGAACAGCAAACCTCAGGCGATGTGCTTACTTTGCGTGACAATGCACCGCAAGAGTATGTGGTAAAGAAAGGGGATACGCTGTGGGATATCTCTGAAATGTACCTGAATGACCCATGGTATTGGCCTGAGTTGTGGCGCATTAATGAAGACGTGGCCAACCCGCATTTGATTTACCCGGGAGACAAACTCACCTTGGTGTGGATTGATGGTAAACCGCAACTTACACGCAAAGAATATGTTGCGCTGTTACCACAAGGTGAAGTGAAAGATAAAGGTGAACCGATTCCGACGTTTTCGCGTGAAATGCTGGCCCCCCTGCTTACCGAACACCGCTTGATCACGAAATCAGAGATGACTGCGTTGCCACAGGTGCTTGGCGATAACCGTGGGGCACCGCGAGTCAATGGCATGCTGCCGATATTTATCAAGGGCAACGTCGAGAAAACGACTTACAGTGTATTTACGCCAATCGAAAGGCTGCCGCAAGGCGAGTTACTTCGCTATGTTGGCGATGTTAACGTTACCTTTAACAGCGGTGAGTTGGCTGAGGGAGAATTGAGCCGCATTCAGCGCGAGATTCGCCGCGGCGATTACCTCATGGATGCACGCCCTTTAAACATACCTGAAATTATTACGCCAGTGCCAGGTAACGCAATAGATGGTCAAGTTATTGCGTCGCTGAATAACAGAAAAGAGCAGGGCAAATACGACGTGGTTATGATTGATAAAGGTCGTGCGGATGGTGTCAAAGTTGGCCAAATGTACCAAGCGATTCGTCCGGGCTCGACCGTTTTTGTTGAAGGCGAAGAAATTAAGTTGGTGAACTTTTATAAACCGGCGGATGATCTTTCCAGACTTTGGCGCAACACGGTGCAATTACCCGTTTCGGCAACCGCTGAAATGATGGTTTTAGAAGTGCAAGAAACAACCAGTTTTGCCATGGTGTTGCGTTCGCGAGAATGGCTATCCGTAGGCGATTATTTTATTCCGAAGCAATTCTAAACACTGCTTCACTAACAATTCGGAGGTTTTCAGCATGGACGCTGAAACCGCAACGGCGATGCTGGCGCTTGCCAGCGCGCCAAGCAAACATCGGAAATTTTTACGCAGCTTAAGTTCTTTTGAGCAAATTCTTCATCACGCACGGCTGCCAGAAACCAATATCGTACCCGCACATGTCGACCGACTTCTTCGGTGGCTAAAGCAACCTGAATGCCATCTTATTCACCTACGCGACTCACGTTATCCAGAGCGATTGCAGCACATTGACGATCCACCTCTCATATTATTCGCACACGGTGACCTTAGCTGCTTGCAAGGTACCTGTGTCGCTATTGTAGGCAGTCGCAATGCTTCACCTGTAGGACAGCATTCAGCGGATTACTTTGCGCGTGGTTTGGCGCGTTCAGGTGTTGTTGTCAGTAGTGGATTAGCAGCGGGTATTGATGCAGCGGCACATCGTGCCGCGTTGTCTGAAGGCCGAACCTTGGCCGTATTAGGCACTGGGCCGGATATTTACTACCCACCACGCAATCAGCAGTTGCAACAACAAATCATGCAGGCAGGGCTGGTGATTAGTGAATTTCCGCCTGGTATGCCGGGTAAGCGTGATCACTTTCCACGGCGCAACCGTATTCTTAGCGGACTGGCGCAACTGGTATTGGTGGTTGAGGCAAAGCTTCGCAGCGGTACCTTGGTTACCGCTAGCCTTGCGCAAGCGCAGCAGCGAATTGTCATGGCCGTGCCCGGTTCAATATGGGATCCAGCCCACAGTGGGTGTTTCAAGTTGCTCAGTGAAGGCGCAGGATTAGCTGTTTCGGTAAGCGATATTTTGCATGAGTTGAATTTACCTGATTTACCCCCATTTAATGATGAACAAGGGCACGGGCAAATTAATTCAACCCGAAGCTTGGCAAACCGCCAATTGTTGGCTAATGTGGGATCAGAGGTCACATCAATCGATACCATTGTAGCGCGCAGCGGGCTGCCGGTTGCCATTGTTACAGAGCAGTTGGTGTTACTTGAGTTAGAGGGGAGCGTGACCTCAATTGCAGGCGGTTATATAAAAATGGGGAGGCGCTAACGATGTTTGATATCCTCATGTACTTGTTCGAAAACTATATTCATTCGGACATGGAGGTTGTAGTTAACCATGATGAGCTGACTGATGAACTTACGCGCGCTGGTTTCCATCGCCAAGAGATTCATAAGGCACTCGCTTGGTTAGAGCGACTGGCTGACTTGCAGGACAGTCAGCTAAAACCATACCTGAATAAGTCTCCGAACAGCAGTACACGGGTCTTTACGGCCGAAGAAGTTGCGCGTCTGGATTGTTCCAGCCGTGGGTTCTTAATGTATCTCGAAAACCTTGGTGTGCTTGATTTTTCAACGCGTGAAATGGTTATTGATCGCGTTATGGAACTCGACATGCCGCAGTTTACGCTGGACGATTTGAAGTGGGTGGTGCTGATGGTACTATTTAATGTACCAGGCCATGAAGAAGCTTACGATCAAATGGAAGGCTTGCTGTTTGAGGAACCCGAGGGTTTATTGCATTAAATGACCGATAACTTTTTGGAGCCTCAGTCACTGGGCGTACCATGCCCCCGGTGTCAGCGCGATCTGCAGCTAAAAAAAGGCCGATATGGCCTTTATGTTGGTTGTAGTGGCCATCCTGACTGCGATTATATGACGGCTGCTGATTTTGACCCCGGAACCGATGCGCAGTGCCCAACCTGCAAACAAGGCAAGCTTGTGCAAAAGACAAGCCGCTTTGGTAATTCGTTTTACGCTTGCGACCATTACCCTAAATGCAAATACTCGGTTAACCTGCCGCCGGTGCCGGAAAGCTGCCCAAAATGTGACTTTCCTCTGTTGCTAAAGAAAAAAACCGCCGCCGGTGAACGCTGGATTTGCGCCGATGATTCCTGTGATTACAAATCTTCGATAAAATAGCGCGCAATCGTTAACTGAACCATTTTTTGTAAAAGAGATAAATTCATGACTGAGCAGACCGATCCGTGGTTGCCCGCAAAGCAAGCATTTGCGCAAGGCGAACTTCTTGCCTATCCGACCGAGGCTGTGTTTGGCTTGGGGTGTGACCCACGTAATGAACGTGCTGTGCAGAAGCTGTTGCAGGCAAAGCAACGCCCTCAGGAAAAAGGCCTCATTTTAATTGCCGCCGATTACAGCCAACTGGTGGGTTTTGTGGCTGATGCAAAAATCCCTCAAGACAAGCGTTTTAGCGTGTTTTCAAATTGGCCAGGAGCGGTAACGCTATTATTACCAGCAGCGGAGAATGTGCCGGAGTGGTTGCGTGGAGCGCATGATAAAATTGCAGTTCGCGTGACTGCACATGAACCTGCTCGGCAATTATGTAAGGCTCTTGGCAGTGCCATCGTTTCGACCAGTGCGAACTTGTCGGGGCAACCAGCGCTTACTACAGCCGCAGACGTACGTAAAACATTTGGAGACAGTATTGCATGGGTGATGGATGCACCGACGGGCGGCGCAACGAAGCCGTCACGGATAATTGACCCGCTAACCCAACAGATTTTTAGAGACTAGATATGCAAGAAAACATGCTCGATCAGGTCAATCATTACTTAAAAGACTTGCAAGATCGTATTTGCTTGGCACTCGAGCAAGCTGACGGTGTTGGAACATTTAAAGAAGAAGTATGGCAACGCCCTGGTGGCGGCGGTGGTCGTTCGCGTGTATTGCGTGACGGAGCGGTTCTTGAACAGGGCGGCGTTGGTTATTCACATGTATTTGGTGAACAAATGCCGGCCTCGGCTACGGCACATCGGCCGGAGTTAGCGGGGCGAAATTTTAACGCATGCGGCGTGTCATTGGTGATGCATCCGAACAACCCGTATGTGCCGACAAGCCATGCCAACGTGCGGTTCTTTATTGCGGAAAAAGAAGATGCGGAGCCAGTTTGGTGGTTTGGTGGCGGTTTCGACCTTACCCCATTTTATCCGTTTGACGATGACATAAAACATTGGCACCAGGTGGCCCACGATGCACTAAAACCATTTGGTGATGATCTGTACCCGAAGTTCAAAAAATGGTGCGACGATTACTTTTGGCTCAAACACCGCAATGAAACTCGCGGCGTTGGCGGTTTGTTCTTTGATGACCTGAATGATCGCGGTTTTGAAGAAAGCTTTGCAATTATGCGCGCAGTGGGTGACGCCTACCTAAACGCCTACCTACCAATTATTGCAAGGCGCAAGCACACCGAATTTGGCCAACGTGAGCGTGACTTCCAGTTATACCGTCGTGGGCGCTACGTGGAATTTAATTTGGTGTGGGACCGGGGCACATTGTTTGGCTTACAAACCGGCGGGCGCACTGAATCTATTCTTATGTCGATGCCACCGCTGGCACGCTGGGAATACGGTTATCAGCCAGAACCAAATAGCGCTGAGGCGAAATTGTATGCTGACTATTTGCGGCCTCGGGATTGGCTCCAGGAGCTTTAGCCGGTATTGATCATGTGGTGAGCAAGCTGTGTGAACTGGCTGCGTAATTGCATTTTCAGCAAGGGGTCAGAAACTTGTTCATCGAGCACTTGGTACATACAAAGTAACCACTGGTCGCGCAATTTTATATCAATGGTAAAGGGCAGGTGCCTTGCGCGCAGCCTTGGATGCCCATATTTCTTTTCAAACAAAGCCGGACCGCCAAACCAACCACTTAGAAACTCGAAGAATTTTTGCCGAATGCCATGCATTGGTTGCGGGTGAATGGCCAACAAATCCTTTGCGCGCGGGTCGCTCTCCATGACATCATAAAAACGTTCTGCAATGGCACGCACAGCGACTTCACCACCAAGTTGGTCGTAGATTGATTGTGGGCCACTGGCCTTTTTGCTCGAGCGAAGGAAATTAAGCATGGCGTTATTTACTGTCTTTGGTAATCCAATATCTCACAGCTTGTCTCCGCAAATACATTTAGCTTTTGCTAAGCAAGTGGGAGTGAAGCTGAACTATACGCGCAGTTTAACATCGGTTAGCCGGTTTCGCCGAGCGGTTGCTCAATTTTTTCGTGAAGGGGGGGCTGGCGCAAATATTACCCTGCCATTTAAAGAAGAAGCCTATGAACTAGCGACACATGTTACCGCACGGGCGCAGCAAGCAGGCGCAGTAAATACGTTTGTGCCTCTTGGGCTCGGCCAACTGCTCGGCGATAATACCGACGGTATTGGCCTGGTGCGTGATTTGACGCAGAACCTGAAGCAAACTATTGCGCAAAGAGACATTGTTTTACTCGGCGCTGGCGGTGCAGCACGAGGCGTTGTAGGAAACTTACTGGCAGAGAGCCCCAGACAACTGATTATTGCTAACCGCACACACGAAAAAGCGAATGCTATTGTTGAAGCTTTTAAGCATAAAGCACTTGTCGCAGCGCCTTTAAACGAGCTCGTGATACCGCAAGACGCTTTGGTCATCAATGCGACCAGTGCATCGTTAGCCAATCAAACAGTCGCGATTGCGTCGGAACAACTGGGTCGAGCTGGAGCGGTTTACGACATGATGTATGGTGCGGAGCCAACTGCCTTTATGCAGCAGGCGCAAAAAGCGGGTGTGGCTGAAGTTTTTGACGGATTAGGTATGTTGGTTGAGCAAGCAGGGGTTGCGTTTAAGTTGTGGCATGAGGGTGTTGAGCTCAACACTCAAGCTGTTTTACGCGAATTGCGAGCGCAGTAGTGGGCCCGTTAATCACGCAAAACGATGTCTGGGCTTAAATCTACGTCACCCTCATGGTTAACGCTTGCGAATTCGCTACCACGGCGAACCACGGCCAACGGGCCGTCTTCCGTGTTGCGAATAAACGCGAGGTCAAAGCCAAATTTCTGCAATTGGTACACGCCAAACTTCTGGTCCATCGACAGCCTATCCCACCATTCAGAATGATTTAGAGCGATGCGTCGGCGCTCGAACTCTTCGAGTTGGCGCAGCTCATCTTTTGTAAGCTTCATCGATTCTGTTTCCATAGGACCACGTTTGATTAAAGGGATTATTTGTTGTTTTAGCGCAAAGCTGATTGCCTATTCAACACTAGTTCAGATCACATTTGCAAGAACTATGACAAGCAGTATATAGAAAAAGTAAGACAATGTTGATTCCTTTTGCGCATAACGGTTTTCAAGATCGTGTAAAAATTGTTCTAAAGAAATTTGTATTTGTGGCTGGCAATCCATGAGTAATGTGTTAGTCTTCTACTTCGATTCTAATAAGAATTGATGAAACATAATGTGACTCCCACATGTGTGTTTAAAATCAGTTTCCACAACTGAAAAAAATAAGAATAAAACGCTGTCAGGGCTTCAGTAATACTTCGAAACCCTTGTTATTCAAGACATTATGACATAATTCACCGCCAGAGATCCCCGATCTTGAACTGGCAAGTTCCCTCGTTTTCAACAGACTTATCCACAACGTATGCACAGGTTACGCAACTTATCGAGTAGCGAATATACGTGAGCTGTGGCATGCTACAAGGCAATTCAAAGCAGCCAAAATTCGAGATCCCAGCCATGGCCGATTCGTCACCAAAATCATCCCGAAGAACACCGCCCCAAGTTCCGGAAAATCCGTTTATTTTAGTAGACGGCTCTTCGTATTTATTTCGTGCGTTTTATGCACCGCCTCACCTTACCAATTCGTCAGGAGAGCCAACCGGCGCTATCTACGGCGTGGTGAATATGCTGCGTAGCTTATTGAAGAAATATAAGCCATCTCATATGGCGGTTGTGTTTGATGCCAAGGGTAAGACGTTTCGTAACGAAATCTACGATGAATATAAAGCGCACCGTCCACCGATGCCGGAAGACCTGCGACAACAGATTGAACCACTACATAAGATTGTAAAAGCGTTAGGGCTGCCACTTTTATGTATCGACAACGTTGAGGCTGACGATGTCATTGGTACCTTGGCTCAGCAGGCTGGCGACGAAGGCCGCTTCACGCTCATCAGTACCGGTGATAAGGACATGGCACAGCTGGTAAACGACCATGTCATGTTAATCAATACCATGACCGACACCTTGCTCGATTATGATGGCGTGATTGAAAAGTACGGTGTGAAGCCCGAGCAAATTATCGATTTTCTGTCATTGATGGGAGATAGTTCTGACGGTATTCCTGGCATGCCAAAAGTGGGTGAAAAAACCGCGTTGGCTATGTTACAAGGCGTCGAATCCATTGATGCGATGTTGGCTAATCCAGATGCGCTTGCAGAGTTGGATTTTCGTGGCGCGAAAACGATGCCCGCAAAACTGCGTGAGCATAAAGACATCCTGTTGATGTCACGCGAGCTGGCCACGATCAAACTGGATGTTGAGTTGACGACTAAGCCGGACGAATTGACGATTGGACCTGCGAATCGTGATGAGCTGATTGAACTATATAAACAATGTGAATTTCGCCGCTGGCTAGCCGAAGTTTTGGAGGAAGGGCCCGTCACAAATCAAGCGAGCCAACAAACTGATGACACACCGGTTAGTCATGAGCACTACGAAACAGTCACTGATAAGAAGAGCTTCGAGGCTTGGAAAACGGCCTTAGAAAAAGCCAGTTCATATGCGTTTGATACAGAAACGACTAGCCTCAATTACATGGAGGCTGAATTAGTCGGCTTGTCGTTTGCGATTAAGCCGGGGCATGCCTGTTATATCCCAGTTGGACATGACTATCCGGGCGCGCCGGAGCAGCTCGATAGAGATTGGGTATTGGCGCAGCTTAAGCCCTTACTGGAATCGACGTCGGCAAAAGTGATTGGCCAAAATCTGAAATACGATAGCCATATTCTACGTCGGTATGGAATTCGCTTGGGTGCTATTCATAACGATACAATGTTGGCTTCATACGTATATAACAGCGTTGGCTCACGCCATGATATGGATAGTTTAAGTCTGCAATACTTAGGGCATAAGCCGATAGGGTTTGAAGACATTGCCGGCAAAGGCGCGAAGCAACTAACCTTTAACCAGATTGGTTTAGAACAAGCTGCACCATACGCAGCCGAAGATGCTGACGTAACTTTGCGTTTGCATAACAAGTTATGGAAAGTCGTAAGCGCAGAGCAAGCCCTGTTGAATGTATTAACAAAAATTGAACTGCCGTTGCTTCCGGTACTTGTTGATATGGAGCAGCGCGGCGTACAGATTGATGCACCGCTATTGGCGCGCCAAAGTCATGAGATAGCAAAAGAATTGCAACAGCTGGAAAAGGCTGCTTATGACATTGCGGGCGAAGAGTTTAACTTAGGTTCGCCGAAACAACTGCAAACCATCTTATTTGAAAAGCTTCAGTTACCGATTCGAAAAAAGACCCCTAAAGGCGCGCCATCAACCGCTGAAGACGTTCTACAAGAGCTAGCGCTCGATTACCCGTTGCCTGACGTCATCATGCGACACCGCGGCTTGAGTAAGCTTAAATCGACCTATACCGATAAATTGCCGAAAATGGTGAATCCACGTACTAATCGTATCCATACGTCTTACCACCAAGCAGTTACAGCGACAGGTCGATTGTCTTCGAGTGACCCGAATTTACAGAATATTCCAATTCGAACAGAAGCTGGGCGCCGAGTTCGGCAGGCCTTCACAGCGCCCGCCGGTTACAAAATATTAGCCATCGACTATAGCCAAATTGAATTGAGAATCATGGCACACTTGTCGCAAGACCCTGCGCTGGTGGAGGCCTTTTCTAAGGGCCGGGATATTCATAAAGCGACGGCGTCGGAAGTATTCGGTGTGCCTCTTGATCACGTTTCGAGTGAACAACGTCGCCGCGCCAAAGCAGTAAACTTTGGACTTATTTATGGCATGTCGGCGTTCGGTCTGGCGCGGCAATTGGATATACCCCGACACGAAGCACAAGACTACGTGGATAAGTATTTCGACCGCTTTCCAGGCGTTTTGAAATATATGGAAGACACACGTTCGCAGGCAAAACGTGACGGGTATGTCGAAACGATTTATGGTCGTCGTTTACAACTACCTGAAATCAAGTCGCAAAACGGCATGCGCCGCAAAGGTGCCGAACGGGCCGCGATCAATGCACCAATGCAAGGTACAGCAGCTGATATTATTAAGCGGGCAATGATAGCGGTCGCAAAATATCTCAACGAAAATGTACATGCTCAAGAAGTTTGGATGATCATGCAGGTTCACGATGAATTAGTTTTTGAAGTGCGTGAGGATAAGGTGGCTGAGTACCAGCAAAAACTGGTGGAAATCATGGAGCAGGCGGCGGAATTAAAGGTGCCGCTTATTGCAGAAGCCGGAGTTGGGAACAACTGGGACGAGGCACACTAAAAAAAATTTAGATAAATTAAAAAATTTTTTGAACTAATTTTTAAAGGGTCAGTCAGAATCTGTGAAAGGCGCATTAAACGATTCGAGTTCGTTTGTCATTACCTTTCTGAGATGTTCTCTCCCTGGATTGTAAGAACTTTTGCCCGGCTTTATGCCGGGCTTTTTCTTTTCTGGAATTCAAACAGTGGGAGCGACGCGTGGCTTGCGAGCCCGGCGATTCGCAATAAACACACCGACCAATATAGCCGCCATACCAATTGCATGCTCTATCAAGAATGGTTCACCGTCTATTACGCCAAGAATTAGCGCAACGATAGGAATCAGATAGGTAACAGAGCTGGTAAAGGTAGTGTCCGTCATTTTCACCACAGTATTGAAAATCACCAGCGCCATCGCAGTTCCGACAATACCCAATACTAGAATTGCCCCAAGCGAAAACAACACGTCAGGTTGCGTTGCGAGTTGCTCAGTGAACGGCGTTGCGACAAGCAAATAAATTAAAGCGGGCGGCGCCACAAGGAATAAGCTAACACCTGTTATGGTTAACGCACCAAGATCAGGTATATGGTGCTTAATTAGGTTGAGGTTCATGCCATAACAAATGGTTGCGACAATGATGAGTAGCGCAAATGAATTAAATTGTAGCTCACCGCTGGCACTGGCTGTTATCAATACAAAAGTACCGGCCAAGCCGATCAAAACGCCCACCCATTGTTGCATAGCAACCATTTGCCGAAATACCAAAACGCCGATAATCAACGTTGCCAACGGTGTGAAGGTATTAAGTACACCGGTAACACCACTCGCTAATTGCGTTTGTGCAAATGCAAACAAAAATGCAGGAATAAAACTACCAACTAAGCCCACCGAAATTAATTTGGGCCAGTGGTGGCGACGCACTGTTTTGAAGCGTTGCATGAGAAATGGAAGTAGAAAAAAACCGGCTGATGCGATGCGGATTGCGGCCAACTGATCGGGGCGAAAGGCAATGAGCCCTTTCTTAATTAAAATGAATGAACTGCCCCAGATTAATGCGAGCAGCAACAGCAGCAACCAAGCCTTTAGTGGTGGGGCCTCAGTCTGCTGCATCGGCGTTAACCGTTGTCTTGGGCACGCTATTTAGCCACTCAGATAAGATAACTTCAACTTCAGCCAGGCCGATTTTATTCAGCGACGAAAACATTTCAACCTGAACGCCGTCACCGAACACAAGCGCAGCCTCACGTGCTTGTAGCAGTGTACTTTTACGTTGGCTGGGTTTCAGCTTGTCGGCTTTCGTGAGTAAAACTAACACTGGAATTTCGCATTCCGCTGCCCAATGCAGTAAATCCTGATCAGTATCACGGTAGGGATGGCGAATATCCATCAATAATACAAGGCCACGAAGTGACTCACGTTGTTGTAAGTATTCGCTGAGTGCTTGCTGCCATTTTTCTTTAACCGTAATCGGTACCTTGGCATAGCCATAACCGGGTAGGTCGATAAGACGTTTACCAGCTTGCACCTCAAAAACATTAATGAGTTGGGTACGGCCAGGCGTCTTACTTGTACGCGCTAAAGCTTTTTGACGCGTTATGGTGTTTAGTGCGCTTGATTTGCCCGCATTTGAGCGGCCAGCGAACGCAATTTCGACGCCGGTATCGTCAGGCAACTGTCGAATATTTGCCGCGCTCGTGATAAATTTTGTGGGTTGAAAATTCAACGTGGTGTTCATAGACGTGTTTTGGACCTCAATTGAAACGACATAGTATCATGATTAGACGTTTAATCCTTACAACTTTTGTGTAAAATAGCGTCTGTTACAACTACCCAGAGCAGAGATATCGATGATGAAAAAAATCGCAATGTTCGTAGGCCTGTACATTGGCTTAACAGGTGTTGCTATGGCAGCGACCGGTGATGCTGAAGCAGGACAACAAAAAGCCGCTGTGTGTGCTGCATGTCACGGACAAGATGGAAATGCACCATCTGATATGTATCCGAAAATTGCTGGCCAGCACGAAGGTTACCTGCTTAAGCAGCTAACAGACTATAAATTAGCCCACGAAACGGGTGGCGAGCAGGGTCGAGCTAACGCGATAATGCAGGGCCAGGTGGCTATGTTGAGCGAACAAGATATGGCGGATTTAGCGGCATTCTATGCTTCACAAGAAATGGAAGGTGGGGCCGCACCAGAAGATGTCATTGCTGCCGGTAAGAAATTATTTGTGGCAGGCGATGAAGCGCGCGGAATTGCGGCATGTGCAGCATGTCATGGTCCTCGTGGTGACGGCATGGGCTTGGCAAACTTCCCAGACATTTCGGGACAGCATGCAGCCTACACCAAACAGCAACTCGAGCTGTTCCGCAGCGGCGAGCGCGCTAATGATATGAATAATATGATGCGCGACTTAGCGAGCAAATTGACTGACAAAGATATCGAGATCTTGTCGCAATACGTTCAAGGGTTGTACTAAGACGCATCAAAAAGGCAGCATCAGCTGCCTTTTTTGTTTTATTTGTTGCAAAAAAACCGTAAAAAAAGCCCTATAAAAACGCGGGCTTGACAAAAAAGTTATAAGAAAATTCATTTTTAGAAGATAAAAATCATTGATAATTTGGCACGGATGAGTACTCTGAATGCCATTAGATTTTCGCAAGGCCAGATAATATAAGGCTTTGCAGAGTTAAAAGTTTAAAATCCAGGGAATAAAAATACGGCCAGGAGGCCACCTTTTAGTCAGGCAGAATAAAAATAATAGAGCTCGACTAAAGCACTTAACTAATAACAATAATAATAAAAAAGATCACGGACGTTATAATTAAAAACATGGAAGATAATGACAACCGTTCTCGAAATCGCACGTGCGCTGTGTGAAAAATTGAGAATAAATCAGGCGATGGAAACATCGCCTTTTTTATTGCCCGCTAGATAAGGTAAACTATGTGATACTTTACGCACCACTTCACTATTGGAAGTAGCGAAAGTTTCACATTCACCTGTTCTGGAAACACACATGACCCGCGTTAAGAAGACCCGCAAAACTGGACCGCTAGCGCCCGCGAAGCAGCCCCAAAATGATTGGGAAAAGCCGAAAGGCAAAACGGTACCACCGAAAACGACGCAAAAAACCAAAGGACATAAGCCGGGTAGTCGGTCAAATCCGGTTACAGGTAGTGCTAAAGGCTCGGCCAAAGTCGACTCGAGCGCATCACATGATCCGCGTCATGGCAGTAAAAAGCCAATCACATTAATCGATCCAGCTCAGCAGCACGTACAACAAGTTAAGCAGCCTGCTTTCGATCGCAAGGCGGCCTTGGCTGAATTATCAGCGTTAGAGAATGACCAGCGTTTAGAGCAGTTGTTAGACCGCGTTGACGCAGGCGAGACATTGAGCAAAGCCGAAGCTGCATATGTTGAAGAACGCACCGAGCGATTTGCGCAGCTTGCCGATTTGCTGGGCATAGACCTAGACGATGATGATGATTTTGACGACGAATTAGACCTTGAGGATGATGATGCTAGAGATTAATTTGCCAACTTGGGGTTGGTTAGTGGTGGTACTTGGTGTAGTTGTAGTGCTTGGCCTGGCTTTTTACGCCGGTCGTTTACTGGGGCAATTGAAGCAACAAAACCAACGCCGCGATAAAGCTCTGGAAAAACGCAATGAAAACCTCTATGAAAGCATAGTCACCATAGCCAAAGCCATGGACCAAGGGCAGTGTCCGTTGTCTGAGGGCGCGCTGCGGTTGGTTGTGTTACTTGATTTGCGGGTTGAGTCGCAGCAAGCGGGCTACGCAAAGCGTTATCCGGCGTTGCATGATATGTACGAACGCATTAAGCACATGCCAACTCATGAAGCACGAAAGCAGTATCCGAAAGGTGAAATTCGCAAGATGGATTCTGAAAGAGAAGGGTATGAACAAGAGCTGGAAGATGTCATTTTGAAAGACATCCGCCAGCTCTTGAAAGACTTCGGTTAAACCTTACTGTTTATAGACTGTGCCGTCTTTGATAACCAAGTTAATATCGCTTAATAACTCAATGTTATCTAATGGGTTACCTTGCACAGCAACCACATCTGCACGCTTCCCAACCTCGAGCGTGCCTATGTCGGTTACGCCAAGCAGCTTCGACGCTTCGGCCGTTGCGCTACGAATAGCCACCAACGGCGGCATACCCGCTTCAACCATGTAAATGAACTCACGATAGTTTTCGCCGTGGTCATACACGCCAGCATCGGTGCCAAAGGCAATTTTCACACCCGCTTTATAGGCGGCGGCAAAGGTACTTTGAATTTTAGGACCAATAGCTGCAGCTTTCGGGCGCACCAATTCAGGGAAGAAACCGTCAATTTTAGCGCGCTCAGCAACTGAGCGGCCTGCGGTAATTGTAGGTACGTAATACACACCTTTCTTTTTCATGGCGCGCATCACTTCATCGTCCATGTAAGTGCCGTGCTCAATCGAATCTACACCGGCCTCTATCGCGCGCAACATACCTTCTTTACCATGGGCGTGAACGGTAACTTTCATCTCGTAGTCTTTCGCGGTGGCCACAACGGCGTCCAACTCGTCTTTCATAAACTGCGGATTATGGCCGCTTTTTGCAACGCTCAACACACCGCCTGTTACAGTGAGCTTAATCAGGTCTGAACCGTCTTGATAGCGCGCACGAACTGCCTGACGTGCCTCGTATGGACCATTTAATACGCCCTCATAAGGCGTTGGTGGCGCAAACAGGTCACTATGCGCGCCATTAGTAGGGTCGGCATGTCCGCCGGTGGTGGCAAGAGATTTACCCGCAGTATAAACGCGTGGGCCAACTACCTTTCCGGCATTAATAGCATTACGCAGCGCAATGCTGGCGTTATAGGAATCGCCAAGGTCACGTACCGTGGTAAAACCAGCCATTAAGGTCTTGTTGGCATAGTTGACGGCGTTGAGGGTTACATCAGCAGCGCTGTTGGTGAATTTATGCATATAGCTGCCAGGACCTAGCTGTGATGTTAAATGCGTATGCATATCAATAAAGCCAGGCATTACGGTGCCATTGCGACGATCAATTACCACATCACCTTGTTGTGGCTCGCGGTAACCACTTTCAATGGCTTTAATGGTATTACCGTCAATAACTACGGTCATTTCCGATTTTGGATTGGCCTGAGTGCCATCAATCAGGGTTCCCGCGTGAATGAGCGTATCGGCTTGGGCTGTCGACGCTAAGCCTAGCGCGATAGATAATGTAAGAAACTTTCGCATAACAAGCACCTCTCTGTTTTTTGTTATAGTGACCACATTACAGAGCAAAGTCCTAAGCGGTCAATGAAGCTTCAGGCTTTTAACCGCTTATAATGAGTGAATTAACGCAAGAACCACGAGTTCTTGGTATACTAAGCATCTTTTACACCTATAGGCTTCAAGTTACATGTTTAAAGGTATTCGAGAAGACATCCAAAGCGTATTCGCCCGCGACCCTGCGGCGCGTAATGCTTTTGAAGTGTTAACAACGTATCCGGGCCTGCATGCCATTTGGTGGCATCGCATCAGTCACAAGCTCTGGAGTTGGCGCTGGTTTTGGCTTGCTCGATTTACTTCTACCCTATCGCGCTGGTTCACTGGTGTAGAAATTCATCCGGGTGCAAAAATTGGCCGCCGCTTTTTTATCGATCACGGTATGGGTGTGGTGATTGGTGAAACAGCGGAAATTGGTGATGATGTAACCATCTACCACGGGGTAACCTTGGGCGGAACCAGTTGGAGCCAAGGCAAACGCCATCCAACGCTGCGCAATGGCGTGGTGATTGGTGCTGGCGCTAAAGTGTTGGGCCCTATTGAAGTGGGCGAAAATGCCCGTATCGGTTCTAACGCAGTGGTGGTTAAAGATGTACCGGGCGAAGCGACTGTCGTAGGTATTCCAGCGCGCGTTGCGAGTACTACAGAGAATAAAGAAGTGACAAAGCGCCGCGAAGAAATAGCGAAACAGTATGGCTTTGACGCCTATGCAATTTCGGCCGACAACCCCGATCCAGTCGCCACTGCGATTGGTCGTATGCTGGATCATGTGCATCTGCTTGACCAAAAAGTAAGCGATTTATGTTGCGCAGTAAATAAACTTGGCGGTAATGTATGTGAAGAGATACCGGAAGTTGAATTAGACGATATGGACTTCCTCACTGCGGAACAGGAAGCAGCTGAACGTCGCCAAAAAGACCAACAAAAGAAGTCGCAAGGTGAGAGCGATCATTAGTTGACGATTGAACAGTTGCTAGCGGAGGTAATTAAAGATGCTAGCATCACGACTTACTCTTATAGCCCTACTGACAACCCTAACAGCTTGCGCAAGCGCTCCTGATGCGGGCCAGCAAGCCAGTGCTGACACGTCGGTAAAACTTAGCCAACCCCAATTTAATACAGCGCTATTTGAACCAAGAAGCTCTTTGGTGACACCACAACAACTGTTCGCCCTAACGGCGGAGCAGCAACAGGACTTTTTGTTCGATTTTAATGGGCGCTTAGCGCACCTTCCAGAGAACCAGCGAATTAGTGAATACCTGCAAGATTTGACCTATGGGTTTAATTACAAAGAGCAAACCTACACGGCAAGCGAGGCCTTTGCGCTGAGCGCAGGTAACTGCATGGCGTTAGCAATTTTGACAAAAGGGCTTGCGGACTTTGTTGGCGTAGAAATTAAATTTCAACGTGTAACGAATGCACCTGTTTATGACCGCAACAATGACGTGGTTATGGTTTCTGACCATGTTCGCGCACGGCTCTACAAGCCAGAACCTGAAGCCGGAAGTGAGAGTAAAATGTTCATTTTTCAGCGCTCATGGGTTGTGGTTGATTATTTTCCTTCAAAAGACACCCGTAGCACAGGTTTAATAAGTAATGACGAGTTTCTTGCACTCTACTACCGGAATCGTGCTGCAGAGTTAATGATGGCGGGGCAACTTGATGAAGCTTTCGCTTATGCACAAGAAGCATTACGTTACATGCCCAAAGATGCGGACACGTTAAACATTATTGGGTTGCTGCACCGTCGCGCTGGCGATGATCAAACCGCCGAAGCACTGTATCAGTATGCTCTACAGCAAAACCCACACAATTTAAATGTATTACACAACTACCAGACCTTGGCAAAACGTCAGCAACGCAACGTATTGGTGAATGAGCTAACGCAACGTATCCAGGCCATACCGGATAGTAACCCATATACTTGGATAGCATTAGCGGAACGGGCCTTTGAAAAAGGCGAGCTCGATACAGCATTAGTAATGTATAGCAAGGCTGCAGAATCTGCGCCCTACGTACACGAAGCGTATTGGGGGCAGGCGAGGGTGCATGCTGCGAAGGGGGATACTGTGCGTGCCAAGCGGGTATTGGAGCAAGGCTTAAAAGAGGCCCGGCTATCTGCAACGAAGCATACCTACAAGGCTGGTTGGTACAGTTATCAGGGTGTGGAGCAGCCATAAAAAAAGCCGCTCAAGGAGCGGCTTTTTGAAATCTTTTCGCTAATAGCGTTGCGAAGGCAACGTCTTACATAGGTACTACGTTTGAAGCTTGTGGGCCTTTAGGACCTTGTTCGATAGTGAACTGAACAGTTTGGCCTTCAGCTAAGGTTTTGAAACCGTCTGATTGGATAGCAGAGAAATGTACGAATACATCTGCGCCTTGTTCTTGTTCAATGAAACCGAAACCTTTAGCTTCGTTAAAGAATTTTACTTTACCAGTTACTGTAGACATGCTGTGATTCCTCGTATTGCATGTGAAAATCTAAGGTATTGCTAATAAAAATTACGTGTATTACTTGGGGACTTACAAAACGAGGTACAGCAATTGACTTCGTAACAGGCCACAATTAGACAGCCGAATTTTTCTAGCGACGACGAGTATACGCTTATCTTAACCCCTGTCAATTAAAGATTTATTAACCGTTGTTTAAGTCTTAGCCGCGAATCCAGTTTTTGGTGATATGACGAAACTGGTCTGTCCCTGAACGATGTAGCCATTCATAGGCGGCCATCTCAGATGAAATAATAACCACCCCTTCTTGTCGCAGGCGATTTAAAGCGGTTTGTTTGTCGCTATCGCGGCGCGAGCCGACGGCATCTTCAACGACAAAAACTTGATAATCATCAGCTATTAAATCAAGTGCGGTTTGCAGTATGCAAACATGCGTTTCCATACCCATCAGGATAATTTGCGAGCGGTTTTGCTCACTTAATGCATTCGTGAAATTGGGTTCTTGAACTGCGCTGAAATGCATTTTTTCAATAACCTGAGCGTTTTCAATAACCCCAGACAGTGCATCAACACTTAGACCAAGACCTTTGGGGTACTGTTCGGTCACCAATATCGGTACGTCCAATTCGTTGGCAATTTCGCCAAGCCAACGCATACGAGCAATGAGTTGATCACGCTGATGAATAACGGGCGCGAGCTTTTCTTGGGCATCGACAATAACCAGTACACTTTGGTCGGCTTGCATAAGCATGGCAACAACTCCTTCAGGACATTGACTAAAACGGTGTATTCACGTGATTATGCCGTAAAGCAGTTGCTATTCCCAATGCTAGACTATATTTTGAGCAGATTAACTTAACCTTTTCGTCAGGTACGTCAGAAGGAAGCTGGCCATGCCAAAGAACTCTGCAGATGCCTTACTGCAAAGCTTTCGCAACAAAGTTACGCGCAATATGGTGTGGGCTGGAGCCATCACGGAATTGCTCCTTGCAGGGGCGCAGTTGTGGCTTGGCAATTATATGCAATCGGCGATTATATTTACGGCGGGTGTCGTGTTTGCCGCTATTGCTTACACATTTCGCCATGGGCGCATTCCCAATTACTGGCGCCTGGTATTTATGGCGTTGCTCTGCTTGATTTGTGTCATGTCTATTCGCCAGAACGGCACCATCGGTGTTTATTGGACTTATCCATTGCTTGTGGCGAGTTTCTTCATGTTCCGCGACGGCTACGCCATCGCACTTGCCGCTGTCATTACCGTTTTTTTTAGTATAGCCGCGTTAGTGTACATGCCATTTGATGATGGTTGGCGCATAGCCGCCACATTGTCTGTTATTTTGGCCCTTGGCAGCGTTTTTGTGGTGATGCTCGGGCGTATGCAAAAGTTATTACACCAGTTGGTTGTAACTGACACTTTAACCGGTCTGCAGAATCGCCACCGGGTCAATAGCGTACTTAGCGACTTAATAAATAATTTCCGCAGGTATCATCGCGCTGCCAGTCTGATTCTGTTAGATCTCGACCACTTCAAACTCATCAATGACAAATATGGGCACTTGTTTGGCGATCAAATGTTAAAGCAACTGGGACGACGGCTGAAATTGAGTCTGCGCGTTAATGACCAGTTATTTCGCGTTGGCGGCGAAGAATTTTTAATCGTGTTACCGGAAACAGACATTAAAGAGGCCGTAAAGGTAGCTGAAAAAATTAGACAAATAGTGTCGAATACACCGTTTGATGGCAAAGATGCGCAGGTGCGGTTAACGGTTAGTGTCGGCGTTGCCCAACTGCGAGCCGAGCAAACTTGGGCAGAATGGATAAATACCGCAGATACTGCTTTACTTGAGGCAAAGCGCAAAGGGCGCAACCAAGTATGCGCCGCAGAACACTACTCAGCCGAATAGCATAGCGAGAAACCGATCAATATGAATACAGCAAGCGCATCAATGACTTCTACCCTTCCACTGAACCTTTGGCAGCAGTTCCGTCTTGTTGCTATGCGCACCATATACTTTGGTGTCGGGGTGGTGATATTTGTGCTGGCTGGCACAGTAGCCATACAAGGGCAGTGGCTCGAAACAGGGGCCTTAGTCAGTGTTGCACTCGCGTTCATTTTAACGGGGGTAGTTTACCGCAATGAGCTTGCGCCGCAGTGGATAAACTTTCTCTTTATATGTGCCTTAGGAACACTTGTTAGTGTGTCGATGAAAACCAGCGGCATGATGGGCGTCTATTGGATGTATCCAGTGTTGGCTATGGTCTTCTTTATGTTCGACCGCACCATTTTTGTGTTGGTTATCATGTTAATTTACGCGTTGTTTGCAGCGGTTATGTACAATTTTTTACCGTTTGACTACGCGTGGCGAATTGCACTATCAATGCTTGTTTTAATTGGTGTCGGCGCGGTATTTCTTATCATGATGAGCTACATGCAACGTAACTTATCGAAACTATACGCGACAGACCCGCTGACTGGGTTTTATCGACGCGAATACGTGGCTGATATGATGCAACGTGAGCTAGACCGTGCGCAGCGACAGCAGCAGCCGGTGAGCGCAATGCTGCTTGACCTCGATTCTTTTAAAAACGTGAATGACAAATTCGGCTATATGTTTGGTGACGAAGTGTTGCGTGAAACAGCAAGTCGAATCGCCCGTGTCTGCCGTAAAAACGATGTTATGGTGCGCTATGGTGGTGCTGAATTTTTAGTTGTATTCCCAAACACACCTGTCAAAGAGGCTGCGGAGCTAACTGGGCAGATGCTCGATAACCTACGCCATGAGCCCTTTGCCGTAAAAAGTATGATGACCACAGTAACCGCCAGTGCAGGTGTGGCACAGTGGCGGGCCAATCAAACCTGGGGGCAATGGCTTGAAAGCGCTGATGCAGCGAAGGATAAAGCCAAAAGCCAAGGTCGCAATCGGCTGAGAATTGCGCAATAAATTTGCACCCTGAGCCCCAGCTAGCTACAATTCGCTCCTTTGAAAAAGGGAGCATCCAATGGCACCTGTCTTGATTTTAATGGGGTCACAATCTGATTGGCCCGTCATGCAAAATGCAGCGCAAATGCTAAAAGAGCTCGGTGTTGAATGGCGCGCGGAAGTTGTTTCTGCGCATCGCACACCAGATCTGCTTAAAACTACGATGGAACAAGCCGAGCGCGATGGTGTGCCAGTTGTGATCGCTGGCGCAGGTGGTGCCGCGCATTTACCTGGTATGCTCGCAGCGTTTACAGCAATTCCAGTGCTGGGCGTGCCGGTACCAAGCAAACAACTAAAGGGCCTTGATAGTCTGTTATCTATCGTACAAATGCCGAAAGGTGTCGCGGTAGGTACACTCGCCGTTGGCGCCGCAGGTGCTGCCAACGCAGGATTGTTAGCCGCACAAATTATCGGTTCATTCGATGCTAATGTGCGCAAGCGCGTTCATGCGTTTCGTGAGCAGCAGCGCGACAAAGTTATGAGTGGTCCAAAGTTGGAGTTACCGGAGTCATGAAAATTTTGTTTATCGGTGATGGGCAGTTAGGTCAGATGTTGGGCGCTAGCGCCATCAGCCACGGCCATGAGTGTTTGCTATTTAGCACGCGCACCAACACCGTTAAACCGTTGTCTGCGCAAATTGACTTGAGCATGACACTTGCTGAGGCGATAGCGTGGGCTGACACGGTCAGTTGGGAGCATGAAGATATTCCCGCAGACATTTTAGCCGCGGCCCACGACAAATTTTTAATGGACCCGGCGCGGATTAAGAGCCTGACGGATCGTCGCGCAGAAAAGAAGTTATTCGATGACTGCCGCGTACCAACGTCACCTTGGCAAACCTACCGTACCGCCGATGAACTGAAAAAAATTCTCGACAACGCCGAACAACCGCTGGTGTTGAAAGCTGCGCGTGGCGGCTATGACGGTAAAGGCCAATGGCGTTTTAGCATGGCTGATAGTCCGCAGGAGCTCGCGCAACAAGCTGGCCAGGCGCCAGGTATCGCGGAGCATATGATTCCGTTTGAGCGCGAAGTATCACTGGTAGGCGCGCGCAGTAAAGACGGCAGTATTTGCTGTTACCCATTAATTACTAACGTGCACGATCGTGGTATTTTGAGTTACAGCCTTGGCGCCATCGACCCAGTTGACCCAGCGTTGCAACAGCAAGCTGAGGAATGTTTCCGCCGCTTAACCGACGCGCTGCATTATGTGGGTGTATTAGCCATCGAGTTTTTTGTGGTTGTCACAGACAATGACGCAACGCTGCTGGTCAATGAAATTGCACCGCGTGTACACAACTCTGGGCACTGGACCATGACGGGTGCGAACACGAGCCAGTTTGATCTGCATATTCGCGCTTTAACGGGTATGCCATTACCGTTATTACGATTAGAGTCTACCGTAATGATCAATGTTATCGGCGCCGAGCAGATTCCAGCTGGTCTTTGGCACCACGCCGATACCGATTGCCATTGGTACAATAAAGAACCTCGCCCCGGTCGCAAAGTTGGGCATGTAAATATTCGCACCGCAAATCGCGATACAGCCCTTACCTGGGTTGCCCAGTGGGCTGAAAAGCTACAGGTTCTGGCTGATTAAGCTAGAACCTTCTGCAACCAAAGATTAATCGCCTGCACTTGTTCTGCGCACACCTGATGTTGCATGGGGAAGCTTTGATAATCCGCCGTATACCCATGCTGCTGCAGCCATTGATACGCCTGTTTACCGAGTACCTCCGCAACCACAGGGTCTTGCGTGCCATGCTGGACTAAAATGGGCAGCTGCTGGTTTACCTGGTTTGGCTGAATACTTGCGTGTGTTGCCAAGTAAGTGGACAGCGCTAACAATCCGCGAAGCTTTTTCGTATACGTCAGTGCCGCTTCATATGCCACCGCACCACCTTGCGAAAACCCAGCTAACACAATATTCTCAGCCGGAATACCACGCTCTATTTCGCGCTCAATTAATTTGTGTACTTCTGCTGCAGAGGCGCGTAGTTGCTGTTCATCAACTTCACGCTCAATAGACATACTCAAAATGTCGTACCATGCGGGCATACGTACGCCGCCATTAATGGTGACAGGAATTTGAGGCGCATGTGGAAATACAAAACGAACCGCAACCGGTGGTGTTAAATGTGGCACTAATGGCGCGAAGTCATTGCCGTCGGCGCCAAGGCCATGCAACCAAATAATAGCGTGCGTGGCGGGTTGTTTCGGTTCTATTTCTACACAGGGAAGATACGACATGAATACTCCGATTAATCATCTTCAACATTATTACGATTTTTACCTAAGCCACCGCTAATCGTCAGTTGCATAGCATCAGCGGGTGACATATCAAGGGTTTCCACACTGGTTCGCGGCACAATCATCATATAGCCGCCAACGTTGTAACTCATTGGCAAAAATACGGCAATGTGGTCGTCATCAAGCATGGCTGAAAGCCGATCATTCTTTTCGCCTGACCTTTTGGTCACAATACCAATAAGTTTTACATCAGCACCCGGAAGGGTAACCAAAACGACCGATTCATCGGAAAAGCTTTTGCCCGACATGAGGTCGAACACATCATTAATGGTGCCGTACAGGCTGCGCAGTAGGGGCATTTTCTCCATGATGCTGCCGGGTAGTTGCCAAATTTTATTGACGAAGCGCCAGCGGGCGCTATAACCAACAATCAGTGCAATCACCACAAAGCTTAAGAACGCCAGGCCAGGGAAATAATATTGGGTGCCCAGAATCGACTCCCAAATCGGGCGCAGCCAGGTTTCGATAGTTACTAGAAACCAATGCACTAATGCGACGGTCATCACAAGAGGCAGTAATATTGTTAAGCCCTTTAGTAAATAATGTATTACGCGTTTCATTTTGGTAATCTCAAGCACAATGTGTGCATAGCTTAACGTCTTTTAGGGGATATTATGAAGTTATTTGGCAGTTACACCTCGCCGTACGTGCGTCACTGCCGCATTGTATTGGCACAAAATAATGAAACCTTTGATTTTATTCCGACAGATTATGGTCAGAGCGCACAACAATCGCCGACGCAGCGGGTACCATTTTTGCAAGATGGCGAAATTATGTTGTATGACTCAGCGTCAATTGTGCGGCATTTGCGCGAACGCAATCAACAGGCGTTTTGTGACAACGTGCAAGACTTTGATTTGTTTTGTCTCGCGAATACAGCACTTGATACTACGGTGAATTTATTTTTGTTGCAGCGTGATAGTATTACGGGCGAACAAAGTCAGTATTTAACGCGCCAACAGAGCCGAGTTAGCTCTATATTGGCGTTGTTGAATGAACAAGAATGGCCAACGCAAGCGCCATACAGTGATGGGCAATTGCGCTTGGCATGCTTCTTAAGTTGGGCGCAGTTTCGAGAATGTATCAATATTCAAGACTATCCGAACTTGCAACAATTCTTGCTGGCGCTCAATAGCCAGCCGTGGTTTGCGAATACACATCCAGCATTAACCTAAATAAAAATAGCAGGGGAGTTATACCTACATGAAATACATAGCCGCAGTTGCCGGCGTCGCGTTATTAAGCGCGTGTTCGCCGCAACAAGACACCCACACGGAGACAGCCGTGGATGCAAAAATAAGTTATCCAATGACAGTGCGCGGTAACGTAACCGATGAATACTTCGGAAATGTTGTTGCTGACCCGTACCGCTGGTTGGAAGATGACCGTTCAGAAGAAACTGAGGCGTGGGTAAAAGCACAGAACGAGGTAACATTTGATTACCTTGAGCAAATTCCATATCGCGATCAAATTAAAGAACGCCTTGCACAGCTTTGGAATTACGAGAAAGTTGGTGCCCCATTCAAAGAGGGCAACTACACCTATTTCTATAAGAACGATGGGCTGCAAAACCAATATGTGGTTTATCGCACTGATGCTGAAGGCAATACAGAAGTATTTCTAGACCCGAACACCTTTAGCGAAGACGGTACAACGTCACTGGCAACGTTGAGCTTCTCAAAAGATGGCTCATTAGCCGCTTACGCAATTTCTGAAGGCGGCAGTGACTGGCGCAAAATTATCGTGATTGACGTCGAAACGAAAGAGCAACTCGAGCCGACATTGGTTGACGTTAAATTTAGCGGAATCTCTTGGTATGGTAACGATGGTTTCTACTACTCAAGCTACGATAAGCCTGAAGGCAGCGAACTTTCTGCAAAAACCGACCAACACAAACTGTACTATCACAAGCTTGGTACAGAACAAGCCGACGATAAGGTTGTATTTGGTGGCACCGAAGCTGAAAAACACCGTTATGTTGGCGGTCAGGTGACCGACGATGATCGCTATCTGGTGATTACCGCTGCGGTATCAACCTCAGGTAATAAGCTGTTTATTAAAGACTTGAGCCAAGCTGACAGTGAACTTGTTACTGTGCTAGATCACACAGATTCCGATACCTATGTATTGGATAACGTTGACTCAAAACTTTACTTGGTTACTGACTTAGATGCGCCGAACAAACGTGTTGTTACTGTCGATGCGGCGAATCCAACCGCAGAAAACTGGCAGGACTTTATTGCCGAAACTGAGTACGTGTTAAGCCCATCAACCGGCGCAGGCTACATTTTCGCTGAGTACATGGTTGACGCAATCGCGAAAGTTGAGCAATACAACTACGAAGGCGAGCGGGTACGTAACATTGAATTGCCAGGCGTTGGCAGTGTCGGTGGCTTTAGCGCGAAACGCGAAGCAGATGTTGTTTACTACACGTTTACGAACTACAACACGCCGGGCACCATCTATGCTTTTGAACCTGATGCCGGTGAATCAAGTGTTTATGCCGAATCAGAAGCTGAATTTGATAGCTCAGCATATGAGTCAAAGCAGGTATTTTATACCTCGAAAGACGGTACCGAAGTACCGATGATTATCACCTATAAAAAAGGCACTGAACTGGACGGTACGAATCCAACCATCCTCTATGGCTATGGCGGATTCAACATTAGTCTGACGCCATCATTCAGCGTAACCAATGCCATGTGGCTCGAACTGGGTGGCGTGTATGCGGTTGCCAATATACGTGGTGGCGGCGAATATGGTAAAGACTGGCACATTGCGGGCACCAAAATGCAAAAGCAAAATGTGTTTGATGACTTTATTGCTGCAGCCGAATATCTAGTGGATGAAGGCTATACGTCGAATGACAAATTGGCTTTACGTGGTGGCTCAAACGGTGGCTTGTTGGTTGGTGCGGTGATGACGCAACGCCCTGACTTAATGCAAGTGGCACTGCCTGCTGTGGGCGTATTGGACATGCTGCGGTATCACACGTTTACGGCTGGCGCGGGTTGGGCTTACGACTACGGTACTGCCGAAGACAGTGAAGAGATGTTTGAATATCTCAAAGGGTATTCGCCGGTTCATAATGTGAAGCAGGGTACCCATTATCCGGCTACGATGATCACTACAGGTGACCATGATGACCGTGTGGTGCCAGCGCATTCATTTAAGTTTGCTGCTGAACTGCAGGCGAAAGACGCCGGTGCTAACCCACAATTGATTCGCATCGAGACCAATGCGGGACACGGGGCTGGTACGCCGGTTTCAAAAACCATTGAGCAATATGCGGATATCTACGGATTTACGCTGTGGAATATGGGTATTAAAGAGCTTAACTAAGCGTTAAATTAAGCCTCAACACTAGTAGAAACCCGATAAAGCGTTTGCTTCATCGGGTTTTTTTATTTACGTTTTTGCTGCTCTGGGCCGTGGATAATTTCCACCGAAATAGCGTCTTGTTCAATTGCACCAGGCAAATCAGTTTCTAATAGGGTCTGCACATCCGCGAAAGGCTTATTAAGTGCCATAACCCCCCACGCTTGATTGCGGCCATGCACCTTACCGGCATAGAGCACCATGTCGGCCAGCTGTAAGGTTTCTTCCCAGTCCATTTGGTTTTCATGCAAATCAGCAAACGGGTAGCTAATAAATCCAGCGGTAGCGGTGACCGATATTTCACGATCGCCACTTTTGATTGGCGTTGCGCCAATCACATCAATCATGCGTTTAGCCATAATTGGCAACTTCGACTTTTCGGTGTTACTGATGTAAATCAAAAACTCTTCGCCACCCCAGCGCACAACCAAATCGGATTCCCGCGAAACTTGCAATAAACGCTTAGAAACTTCAATCAGTACATCATCCCCAACGGCGTGTCCTAAATTGTCATTAATCCGCTTGAAATGGTCGATATCTAACAACAGCATGGCATCTGGGCTGGCGGGGTGTGGGCTTTTCAGCTTGTCCTGCAGCGCGCGGCGGTTTAATAGGCCGGTTAACGGGTCACGCATTGACTGCTCAGCCAACTTGCTATTGGCTACCTTCAGCTCAAGATTACTACGACGCGCAGCGCGATAGAGCAACGCCACCAAGACCATAGCAAACACTGCAACGATGACAAACAGCAACAAAATTGTGCGCTTTTGGCTTTCGTTCTCGATTAGCTGCTGATTCAGTTCATTCTTTTGCGACAACAGTTCAATTTGCATGGCTTTGTCTTTGCTGTCGTATAAGTTTTGCAGTTCGGCAATACTTTTTTGCTGATCGCCTTGGTAGGCCTTGTTACGTAAATCACGTTGCTCGAGTAAGACCTGTATTGCTTCTTGGTTACGCTGTAAATGCATCAACGCTTCGGCATATTCGCCTAATAACTCTTCGAGTTCGGCTGGTGACCAGGTTTCTCGCGCGTCATCAATGACTTTGCGCATCGCCGCTAAACCTTTGTCGACGTCACCTAAAAACACATCAACATAACCAAGATTAAACAGAATGATTTCTGGATTAAATTGCTGCTGGTTGAGCTGGGCGATGTTGTAGGCCTCATTGAGGACAGCGCGGGCATCTTCATACCGGCCAATACGAATATCCACATCACCCATGTTATTCAACACAGTTAAGTAGCTCGCAATTTCATCTGGGTTATCTTTCAGCATGTTGCTCAGGCGTTGATAAAGCCCCAAAGCGGCATCGTAATTATTGCGTTGGCTCTCAATATAGGCGCGCTCGAACATAAACTCTTGCTGAAAGTCTTCCAGCAAGCCATTTTCTTCAGCAATGCGTTCCGCATCGTCGAGTTGCTCTATCGCTAAATCGTAATTTTTTTGGCGCCCGTATAAATTGGCAATTTGCGTTTTGGTTGACAGCAGTCGAATCAAGGTACGGCCATCATTCGTTTCTGCCACAGCATCGGCGGCATAAATCAAGTGTTCGAGGGAGCGATCGAACTGACTGCGTTGCCCATATAAATAAGCGGCTAAATTGTGCACATAGTACTTAACGCGGGGCAATTGGGCCTGTTCTAGGGGTATCAGGGCGTCATTCAAATTTGCCATGGCCTGCGATATTTTGCCTTGCATGGCTGAAATTAGTAATGCGGTCGCTTCTACTTCGGCCTTGGCATCGGCCAAATTACTTTGGTTGGCGATCATTCGCACTTCAGCAATGGCTTGTTGCGCTTCTTCGTAATTGCCAAGGTAGGCGTGGTCAAGGGCAATATAGCTTAGCGTTCGCACGCGGGTCATTACTGGCGTGTCTGGCGTCAATGAGGCATAAATGTCTTGCAGTTGCTGCATTGAGGTTTCAGTGTTGGCGGCGTTCAACACATCATCAAGACTATCTTCGATGCTTTGATCAACAGCTGGCGCTGTCGTTTCTTGTGCGGTTGCACTGAACAAAAAAACACTCAGTACGAGCGCAATTAGAAACGTAACCTTCGGCATCCGCCCTCCCAGAATATGCTAACTTAATTTACGACTTCATCACTTTGACATAACTGGTCGGACATGTATTCCGAATTGCGTTAAATTGCGCGCTATGAACGTTCGTATGACGAAATGTTAATCTAATGTGTAGTTATCTCGATGATACCTCATTTCAGATGTAAGTGTAACAACTTGTAACATAGATTTTTTGCTTAAAATTTGATGCATCGTATAGTTAAATTTCCACCAACTTGGGAACTCGAACATGGCATTTAAAAATAGCTTTCAACTAAGTGGCTTAGCGTTAACGGCTTTATGGTTAACCGCTTGTGGCCCAACAATTCCAGAGCAAAACGCTGCAAGCAATCCACCTATCGCTGAGCAACGGCCCTATGTGGTCGAGTCGCCGCAAGGTAACCGACAAGACCCCTACTACTGGTTACGTGATGATTCGCGCACTGATCCTGAAATGCTCGCATATTTGGAAGCAGAAAATGCTTATTACGATAGCTACAGAGCTGACTATGCGGAACTGACTGCCCAAGTTGAGCAAGAAATTATTGGGCGAATTAAGCAAGACGATAGCTCAGTGCCGTATCAGAAAGGTGATTATCTTTATTCGGTAAAATATGAAGCAGGTAAAGAATACCCCATTCATGTGCGTACCGACAAAGAGGGCAATGAACAGCTGATGCTTGACGTCAACGTGCTGGCTGAAGGCCAGAGTTACATGAACGTTGGCAACTTAGAGGTTAGCCCCAATCAGAATTTAATGGCCTATATGGTCGACAACACGGGTCGGCGTCAATATGAATTGCGCATTCGCAATTTAGAAACCGGTGAAGATTACGCTCAGACATTAACGGGTTTGTCACCAGCAATTGCGTGGGCGAAAGATAATAAAACCCTGTTTGTCATTGAGAACGACCCACAAACGCTGCTTTCAACCCGCGTTATGAAGTATCGCATTGGCGAGCCAGCCGAAAGCGCCGAGCTTGTCTACGAAGAAACCGATAATACGTTTTATATGTGGGTCAACAACACCACAGACGGCGAGTACGTCCAAATCAACCTCGACCAAACCGTGTCAACCGAAGTGCATGTATTGGATGCGGATTCACCTGACGGCGAGTTCCAGGTTTTAGCGCCGCGTGAACGTGATTTTCAATACAGCGCTGACCACCTTGATGGCCGTTGGATAATTCGCACTGATTTAAATGCACCTAATTTCCAAATTATGGCCGTTGACCACAGTGACATTGGTGACAAGTCAAAGTGGACGCCACTGATTGAACATCGTAACGACGTGTTTATTCAAGACTTCGCTGTGTTCAGTAATTATCTTGCAATTAATGAGCGCAGCGACGGCTTGCGGCGCATTCGTGTCGTGCCGTGGGCTGATTCAGAGCAAGCACAGTTTATTGCTTCCGATGAAGAAGCTTACGTCACCGTATTTGAGCGTAACGTTCAGCAAAATACCGATGTATTGCGTTATACCTACAGTTCGCTCACAACGCCCTCAACCGTTTATGCTTATAATATGGCGACGGGTGAGCGGGAGCTGCTGAAGCAAACTGAAGTTCCAAACTTTGATGCCAGCCTTTATGAAACCGCTCGTACATGGGCTACCGCGAACGATGGCACAAAAATACCAGTGTCGTTGCTGTACAAAAAAGGCTTTCAGCAAGACGGGTCAGCACCGCTTTATCAATATGCGTATGGGTCGTATGGCTCAAGCTCTGATCCGTATTTTCGCTCAACCATTTTCAGCTTAGTTGACCGCGGCTTCGTGTACGCCATTGCACACATCCGCGGTGGTCAGGAAATGGGGCGTCAGTGGTATGAAGATGGAAAGTTACTCAAAAAAATCAATACATTTACCGACTATATCGACGTAACTGAACACTTGGTTGCAGAAAAATATGCACACCCTGAGAAAGTGTTTGGTATGGGCGGCAGTGCTGGTGGATTGTTGATGGGAGCTGTGGCCAATATGGCTCCGGAACATTATCGTGGATTAGTCGCGCATGTGCCTTTTGTCGATGTTGTGACCACCATGTTGGATGAGAGTATCCCGTTAACGACGAATGAGTTTGACGAGTGGGGTAATCCCAAAAACCAACCATACTATGACTACATGCTGTCTTATTCACCGTATGATCAAGTGAAAAAGCAGGATTACCCAGCCATGTTGGTTACTACGGGGTTGCATGACTCACAGGTTCAATACTTTGAGCCAGCCAAGTGGGTGGCAAAACTGCGTACCCATAAAACAGATGCAAACCCGTTAATGTACAAAACGATCATGACTGCTGGGCACGGTGGTAGCAGCGGTCGCTTCGCACGCATGAAAGAAGTTGCGGAAGAGTACGCGTTTATCCTGGATATACTGGAGTAATCGTTATTCGTTAATGGTTATTCGTTAATCGTTAAAAAAAAGGACGAAACCTAGTAATAGGTCTCGTCCTTTTTTGTTTCTTCTTTTCAACGAATAACGAACAACGAACAACGATTAACGCGTTTCGTTACTCCCACTCTGCGCTGTGATAAATATTTTGTACATCATCACAGTCATTAAGCATTTCCAAAAGCTTTTCCATTTGCGCAATGTCTTCTTCGCTGTTCAGCGTTGTCATCATTTGCGGGAGGTACTGAACCTCATCAACCTCAAACTCCAAACCATCGAAGGCGTCTTGCAACGCTTGCTTAGCCTTGTGAGACTCTGTGTGTGGCGCAAATACCGTTATGAATCCGTCGTCGGCTTCCATGTCGGTAACATCGACATCGGCCATCATTAGGGCTTCTAGAACGGCCTCTTCGTCGTCGCCAACAAAGCGCAATATTGCGCAATGATCAAACATGTGCGAAACACTGCCTGGCGCGCCAAGCTTGCATTTGGTTTTGGTAAAGCAGTTACGTACTTCACCAATGGTGCGATTTGGGTTATCAGTTAGTGCATCAACCATTACCATGCAGTTGCCTGGGCCAAAACCTTCGTACATTGCGGGTGAGTAATCCTCGCCGGCGCCACCTTTGGCTTTATCAAGTGCTTTATCGATAACGTGGGCGGGTACTTGGTCTTTTTTCGCATTATCAATCAGACTGCGCAGTTGCAAGTTTGCGTCTGGGTCGACACCTCCTTGTTTGGCGACCACGTAAATCTGGCGGCCGTACTTGCTATATACCTTGCTTTTTGCAGCAGCGGTTTTTGCTATCGACTCTTTTCGGTTTTGATACGCGCGACCCATAAATTGCTCTCGTTTGTTGCTGGTTAATGACAAAGGTGGCAATTTTATACCCAGTTACAGGTGATAATCCAGCTTAAACCAGAAAGTACGGCCAGGTTCGTTGACCTGTGTGGTTTGTTCAAACCCAGAAACCGCAGCACCAGCTTGATTTCAAAAGGGATGTGGCAAAGTGTCGCAGCTGGAATTCTGGTCAAACTCATGCATACTTAAGAGGTACTTCGAAAGGAGCTAAAGCACGTGACCATACGGGATATTTTGACAGCACTGGTGCTATTGCTGATTACCGTTATTGCCAATAGTTTTATCTGGCTAAACGGCGCAGCAACGAACCCCTATGCCGTACTGATACTGGTACCTATGGCAGCTGCTATGCTCCTGCTACCATTTCGATTGGCATGGTTGGTCATTGTGGTGGGGGTGGTGGGGCAGTTGCTGCAGTTGCAAGCACCACTACCTACTCATCATCAAATGGATACCCACTATAGGGCGATGGTATATGGGCAAGTATTCGCCGCGCTGTTGCTAGGAATTACGTTACATTTATTGCGAATTCGTATAGTTCGCCAGCAGCAAGCGATTCGCGCGCTACACCAGCGTCAGCATCGCGATGAGCAGCTCGTAACTATCGGCACCGCAGCGGCACAGTTCAGTCACGAAGTTGCTACGCCGATTCAGACCATTCAATTTATGCTCGAAGACGTGCGCCAACGCTATCCGAATGACGAAGATTTACAACGTGCTGAGCAACAGATACGGCGTATTCACAATCTCTTGCTAGACTGGCGGCAAGTTGCAGAAGATGTCAGAACCAATCGAATACTGGAACTTCAAGTAAATGAATTGGTGCAACAGGTCAAAGACGCGCTCTTAATCGTGCGCCCAGATATTCGGGTTATGTGGCGCGATGATGAACAACCGGGTTGCGTTGTTCGAGCTGACCGAACACTCATTCCGGCTATTTTGAGTTTACTTCATAATGCTGCCGATGCTGCACCGGTAGATTCGAAAATCGAAGTGCGAACTGAAGTTTCTGAACAGAGCTGGCGCATGACGATTCGCAATCAGGGTGAGCCGCTCGACGCTTTTCGTAAGCAAGGATTAGGCCGTGAATTGCTGCCGAGCAGCCGCGGTGTGGGTGCAGGTGCTTTGTTGAGCTATGCAACGTTTGAGCGTTTTGGTGGCATTGTGACTTGGCGTGCTGAGCAAGGTTATACGGTCACCGAAATACGCATGCCAATTGAGGTGATTCATGGCTGAAACGGTTCTGATCATTGACGATGACATTAATTTATTGCAGGCACTTACAAGCCGTCTTGAGCGGGCTGGCTATAAAGTCCGCACGGCAGCAACGAAAACTGAACTTGACCAGGTTAATCTGCCCAATGTGGAGCATATACTGCTCGACTTAAAATTTGGTGAAACCAATGGGCTGGAACTCATCGAGCCCTTGCAGCGCCGGTTCAAGCCAGAAAACCTTGTTGTTTTGACGGGTTACGCCAGCATCGCAACGTCGGTAGCAGCTATCAAAGCGGGTGCCACGGATTATCTGGCAAAACCAATACAAACTGCCGTGTTGCTGAATTGTTTAACACCCGAATCAGAATTGATGCCACTACCCAGTGCGCAGCCAATGACACCCGCTCAGTTGGAATGGGAGCACATCCAACGCGTGATGCACGAACATCAAGGCAATATATCCGCGACAGCACGAGCTTTGGGAATGCATCGTCGCACGCTTCAACGCAAATTGAGTAAATATTCCCCAATCAAGAATTAGGAGCATTGATGATAGGTAACGCATTGAAAGTAAAAGCATTTCTTGACGAGGACAGTGAAACGTTTAGCTATGTGTTGTACCACCAAGACGAGAAACAGGCCGTGGTTATCGACCCTGTTTTAGATTTTGATTACAAATCAGGGCGCACAAATACGAAAGGGGCGCAGCGGATAGTTGATTTCGTTAATTCCGAAGGTTTACATGTTGCATGGGTGCTTGAAACGCATGCTCATGCAGATCACCTCTCAGCGGCTCCGTTTGTAAAAGAACACGTTGGTGGGCATATCGGCATTGGTGAACACATCAAAGACGTACAAAAAATCTTTAAAGACGTATTTGATCTTGAAAAAGAGTTTCTACCGAACGGTCATCAATTCGACCACCTGTTTAAAGACGGTGAAACCTTTAATGTCGGCGCCATGAATTTTCGCGTATTGCACACGCCAGGTCATACACCGGCTGACTTGTGTTACGTCGTTAACGAGCAAATGATATTCGTTGGCGATACCTTGTTTATGCCGGATGTTGGCACAGCGCGTTGTGATTTCCCGGGGGGCAGTGCAGCAACTCTGTTCCAATCGATCAAGAAGATACTAGCGCTGCCAGAAGCTACTGAAATATATATTTGTCATGATTATCCGCCAGCTGGGCGTGGGCATGAGTATAAAACCACAGTGGGAGCGCAGCGCAAACACAGTAAACATGTGCATGATGGCGTAAGTGAGGCTGAATTTGTTAAGATGCGCGAAGAGCGCGATGCGAGCCTTGAAATGCCACGGTTAATTTTGCCGTCAATACAGGTGAACATTCGTGCTGGGCATATGCCGCCAGCTGACGAAAACGGTAAGGTGTATTTAAAATTACCAATCGATCAACTTTAACTTGGTCGCAATAAACCACACGAGTGCATTTTGATAAAAGTTGGACCGGTAGTGTTTTGGATAATCGGCGCAATCACGCTTTCCCCGTGGATAAGTGCGCCGATAGCGCTTTTACTTGGATTTCTAATGGCAAGCTTGGGCTGGGTGCCGCAGTCTATTCAGCCCAGTGTTTGGGTTAAAAAGCTACTTGCACTAGCCATTGTCGCGCTAGGTTTCGGCGTTCAGATAAATGTTGCGTGGCAAGTTACGAGTGACTATTTCGGTCTCATGGTAACGACTATTGTTGTAACGCTATGCGCGGCGTTGTTACTTGGCCGGTTGCTGAAAGTTGATAGTATCACCAGCCATTTACTCGGTTCAGGTACAGCGATATGCGGTGGTAGTGCGATTGCCGCTGTTGCCCCCGCTGTTCACGCGCGCAATGATCAAATAGCCTTAGCGTTAGCGAGCGTTTTTACTTTAAATGCTGTGGCGTTACTCATATTTCCACTGATTGGCCGTGCCTTGGCATTGGATGACCAAACATTTGGCGCCTGGGCGGCTATCGCCATCCATGACACGTCGTCGGTGGTTGGTGCTGCGCAGGCCTACAGCGACGAGGCGCTGCAAACCGCAACCACATTGAAGCTAGCGCGTGCGCTTTGGATTGTGCCGCTGGCGCTGCTATCGGCATTGGTCTACCAACGTTTTAGCCACACCGAAACGCAAACTCGGGTGAAAATACCGCTGTTTATTGTAGGTTATGTGGTTGCCATGCTGGTTAGTTCAGCATGGCCTCAGTTTCATGAGCTTTACAGCGTGACGTTCGGCGCAGGCAAAAGCCTTTTGGTATTTTGCCTTTATTTGGTTGGCGCCAGCATTACTGTCACCCGGTTAAAAGCAGCAGGACCAAGACCGCTTCTACTGGCTGTTGTGCTGTGGGTACTCATTGCAACGCTTTCGTTGGCTTGGCTTACAATACGGACTGGCTAAGCACAACCACAGCCATAATCAGCAAGAATACAGCGAAGGCTTTTTGCAACTTTTGGCGCGGCAGTCTGGCGCCAATCCACGCACCTGCATAACTGCCCACTATTCCGGCCACGGTAATTATCGCGATTACTGTCCAGTCAAATTCAAAACCTTGCGCAGTTAACGCACTGTAGTATTTTGCAAATCCCACGAAGGACTTCAACGCGATAATCATTAAGCTGGTGCCAATCGCCAGTATCATGGGTACCCCACCCAATAACACTAAAGCGGGAACAATTAGAAAACCGCCACCAACCCCGACAAATCCAGTAATCGCCCCAACAATCAGGCCATCAAGAATAACCCGTACCACTTTCACGTTTTTTGGGGTTTCAATGTTGCTACGCCCACGCCACATCATGACCGCCGCAATAGCCATGAGCACCACAAATACCAGCAATTGAATGCGCGGATCAACAGCAGTACCGCCCCAGGCGCCCGCGTACGCACCGACCATTCCGGGTATACCAAACAGCCAAACGTGTGGCCACGAAACAAGCTTTTTACGGGCGCTCAGCAGGCCGCCGAACAAACTGATAAAGGCTACAATAACTAAAGACGAAGCGATAGCTAAGTTGGCCGGCATGTCAGCTAAATAGAGTAAAACAGGAACGGTTAAAATAGACCCGCCAGAGCCAAAAATACCTAAACTTAAGCCGATAAGCACAGCACCAAGAATTGCCTGAATCACACTATTCACCTCTTATTTGCATCTGCGTAAAAACACCCAACAGCCAATGAACTATCATTGAAATAAACGATTACTGCTATCGCTTGTCATAACTTGATAAATAACAGCATAGCAACTAATTTAGTTAAATACGAAATACAATTAATTTTAACCCAAAGTGAGGATATGAACATGGGACTACGTATTGGCGATATGGCACCAAACTTTAAAATTGATACCACCCAAGGTGAAATCGATTTTCACGCTTGGTCGAAAGGTTCTTGGGTGTTTTTCTTCAGCCACCCGGCCGACTATACACCAGTGTGCACCACTGAAATGGGTCGCACTGCGCAGCTAGCCGGCGAATTTGAGAAGCGTGGCGTGAAGCCATTAGGGCTATCAACAGACACCGTTGAAGAGCACAACGGCTGGATCAAAGACGTGAATGAAACTCAAAATACCAACCTTGAGTTTCCAATTGTTGCGGATAAAGATCGCAAGGTTGCGGCGTTGTACGACATGATTCACCCAGGTGAAAGCGAAACGGCTGCCGTTCGTTCAGTGTTTATCATTGACCCGAACCACAAAATTCGCTTAACCATGACCTACCCAATGAGCGTTGGCCGTAACTTCACCGAGATTTTACGCGTTATCGATGCATTGCAAACCGGTGATCAGTTCGGTGTTGCGTGCCCGGCGGACTGGCAGGTTGGTGGGGATGTGATCATTCCACCGAGTGTTTCTATGGAAGATGCAGAGAAGAAATTCCCGCAAGGATTTAAAACAGTTAAGCCGTATTTGCGTTACACTAGCGTAAACAAATAACAGCTTAAGATGAATGATAGCGACAGCCTTTTCGACAGACTTTAATACCGTATTGCCCGCACTTGATGCGTGGGTAACTTCGGCTGAACAAGAAGCTGCGCTGCTTTATCGACAACAGCCACGCCAACAGCAATTTCTTGCTGGGCGTGGCTTTTTACGTTGGCTGGTTTGTCAGCAATGGCATTGCGCAGCCGGTGCGGTCGCTATTTCGCGTCAAGACAATGGCGCACCACTGCTGAGCGTCGGAGGGCAACAGTGGCAATGCTCCATTAGCCATACCAAGGGCGGTGTTTTGGTCGCCGCAAGCCCAGAATATGTTGTCGGTGTTGATATTGAAGTTGTGAAGCCGCGGCGGCGCTTGGTCGAGTTGGTGGAACAATACCAAGACGGCTTTTTTTCGAATCTGGATGGCTCAGACTGGCAGCTGTTTTATCAGCGCTGGACGCTCGCGGAAGCAGTTACCAAAGCAGAGCAGGGGCTGTTACTGAGTACTTTAAAGCGCCCCGTAGATGACTACCAAGAGCGCGCTGAGCATGCACTTAGCAACGATTATATGTTGTGCTGCTATACCGAAGACACTAGGTCAGGAGCGTTACTTCGTGAAGTAACCGCCACCGCCGAAGGACTGGTTTTCGCTGAATAAAAATAGGCGCTTTAACCGATACCATGGCGATGGTAATCTTGTCTCTATTCAGACCAATGATCACTCAGAAAATGAGCAAACCATGACCCCAGAACAAGCAAAACAATTGATTGAAATGCAAATTGCCTTCAATCAGGTAATCGATCCTGCCTATCCCGAAAACCCGCAAGTTAAGCGTGATGACGTGAAAGCTATTTTGGTCGAGTTAGGCGAATACTTTGAACACACCGCCTACAAGTGGTGGAAAAAACAATCTGCCGACTGGGCGCAAGCCAACATGGAGTTGATTGATATTCTGCACTTTGCAATTTCGGATGCAGTTGAGAATGCATGTGCACGCGGCTTAAATCATGACCAGGCAGCTGAAGAGGTTGCGGCATTAGTGCTAGCCGGCGCAACCGGCAAAGCGCCTATTGCAGACGGAAAAGAATTGATTGTTGCACTGGCACAAGACGGTACGAGCGAGAAGCCGTTGCAGTGTGGCGCGGCATTTTTTGACAAGCTATTTTCCGCATTAGTAGACGCTTACGGCGATGCCAACACGGTTTATTTAACCTATATTGGTAAAAACGCGTTGAATAATCTGCGCCAACAGCGCGGCTATAAGCAGGGTACTTACGTGAAAATGTGGCAGGGCCGTGAAGACAACGAAGTGATGATGGACTTGTTAGCAAGCCATGAAGCCGAGATTATTAACGCTGACCAACCGCTGGCGCGAGCGCAGCAATTGTTGCTGAGCCACTATGACGCGAACGTGGCTTAAGCGCGCGCTAAAATCCGGTCTAAATGATTGCCAAATTGCATGCGGTCACGCTGATTTAACGGCGGCGGGCCGCCACTTTGCACGCCACTTGCGCGCATCGTGTCCATAAAGTCGCGAATATTTAACCGCCCACGGATATTCTCTTTGGTGAATAGCTCACCGCGCGGGCTTAAGGCCTGGCCGCCTTTTTCAATAACCTCTGCAGCAAGCGGTATGTCGGCCGTAATGACCAAATCACCCGCTTCCGACAAACGCACAATCTCATCATCGGCAACGTCAAACCCGCTGCTGACTGTGCGAGCCGAAATAAACCGTGAAGGCGGAACCCGCAGCGGCTGGTTGGCGATAAGTATTAGCTCAAGCTGCTTTCGCTCAGCCGCACGGTACAGAATGTCTTTAATAACTGTTGGGCATGCATCCGCATCCACGTATATTTTCATCTTTAGCGAAACCGCATGCAGGTTAATATTAGTTACCGTTGTCTTTCTTACGGTCTTTTGAGTTTTTACGCTGTTCTTTTTCGGCCTTTTTCATTTCTTTTTGAGCTTCACGCTCTTGTTTGTGCATTTCGCGCATCATCAGCCACTCTTCCTTGTGCTTTTGTTGCAGCGCTTTTTGCTCTTCTTTATGAATTTGCTCCAAGCTCTTACGCTCATTTTTAGCCATTTCCGAATCGGCTTTTCGTGAGTCTTTGCGGGCTTCTTTGCGCATTTCCATTTCTGCTTTGCGTTGCTCGCGCGCTGCCTCCATTTCAGCCATGCGTGCTTCACGCTCGGCTTCATTCATCATTTCAGACTGCTCTTTTGCCCGCTCCGCAGCTTGCTCTTGCTCATCCGATTGCGTTTGTTGTGCGACTGCTGGCAAAGCGAATGCGCAACACATAAGCAAAACGGCTAAATTTAAAGTTTTCATAAAATATTTCTCCGTCGTGAATCCGTTATTCACTACTATAAATTAGTTTACAAAATGACTTTATGTAAGCTGCTTTACATGTGCTTTAACCTTACAAAGGTAATCATTGTGCCCTATCATTGTTTCTACCGCCAAATTTTCATTGTAGCGATCTGTAAACGGCCTTTTTTAGTATTAATGAGTAGAAAATAAGCTGAAATGAACTGGAATAAGTAACGCCATGATTAATATGGATTTCTCCAAAAAAGTTGTTGTACGCAGCGCCGAAGCTGACTGGCAGCCAAGCCCTGCTGCAGGGGTTGAGCGCAAACCCTTAGAACGAGAAGATGCCGAGCGTGGGCGCGCATCTAGCATTGTTCGTTATGCACCGGGTGCTAGGTTTGCGACGCATCAACATCCGTTGGGCGAGGAGATTTTTGTGCTTGAGGGCGTGTTCTCTGACGAAGCGGGAGACTATCCGGCTGGCACCTATATTCGCAACCCACCAGGCTCGCAACATGCCCCTTTTAGCAATGAAGGCTGCACGTTATTTGTAAAGTTGCACCAGTTTGCCAGTGCTGATAACGCCACGGTGCGAATTAACACCAACACCAGCCCGTGGCTGCAGGGGCAAGGGGGACTGCAAGTCATGCCATTGCACAGCTTTGAAACGGAACACTGTGCGTTAGTGAAATGGCCGGCAGGCGAGGTATTTAAGCCGCATCGTCACTTTGGCGGCGAAGAGATACTCGTACTTAGTGGTGAGTTCATGGATGAACACGGCCGCTATCCCGCAGGCACATGGATACGTAGTCCACACAATAGTGCGCATACACCATTCGTAGAAAAAGAAACCATTATCTACGTGAAAACTGGGCATCTACCCGTCGCAGAGAGTCACCTGTGAAGAGATCTGGATTTGAGCATCTGACAGAGAGTGATATATCACGCGTAATTGAGATGGCTTGGGAAGATCGCACTGCGTTCGAGGCGATAGAGCGCCTTTATCAGCTCAAGGAATCGCACGTTATTCAAGTGATGCGTCAGCAATTAAAGCACAACTCATTTAAGCTCTGGCGCAAACGCGTGCAGGGCCGAGTGACTAAACATGAACAGTTAAGAGACCCGTCTGTTTCACGCGCGTACTGCCCAACTCAGTACAAACGTTAACGTTGAGTTTTACCAGCCCAATATACGAGGCCAAACTTCTAACTCACCGGTGTTTTTTAACACCATATAATGTTGATGCATGGCTGCTGTTGCACAAGCATGATTTGGAAGTATCCGCAGCTGCGCACCGATAGGAAACTCATCAACGGTGTGTGTTGCCGGTAATGCGATGACGCCATGTTCTTGATTGACCGACGTGACACAAACCCCTTCATAAGGGGTGCCTAAATCGTTGCAGACTAAGCCATAACCATAATCAGTACGCTGGCTTGCAGTGCCACGATCGCGCGACAACGCCATCCAGCCAGCATCTATCAACACCCAGTTTTTCTCTTTATTATGACCAATCACGGTGGTTACCACTGACATGGCAATGTCATCAAGGCTACAAACGCCAAGGTTCAGCATAACCAAGTCGAACGTGATATAAACACCGGCTCGAACTTCACTGATGTCGTTAAAGTCCTCAGCAAAATGCGCTGTGGGTGTTGAGCCGACGCTGACAATTGGGCAAGGAACGCCTGCTGCGCGAATCGCCTCCGCAGCATAACGAACTGCTTCGCACTCTTGCGCTGCCGCCGCACGAATTTCGTCCGTCGAATGCGAGGAATATGAGCCACCGGCGTGCGTCATAACACCGGTTAATTGCGCGCCATTGGCATTGATATGTTGAGCAATTTGGGCAATCAGTGGGTTATTGGGTGCGAGACCGCCACGGTGGCCGTCGCTATCAATTTCGATAAATACTGAAAATATAACGCCATGCTGCTGACCGAATTGGGTCACCGTTTGCGCTTGCTCGAGGCTGTCGAGTAAAATATGAAAATTAATGCCCCGTCTTAGTAATGCGGCCGCTCGTTCCAATTTGTTGCTTGTTATACCAACGGCATAGAGCAGATCGGTATAGCCCGCATCGGCAAACGCCTCAGCTTCCGCCAACGTTGATACAGTGGCCGGCGAATTCAAATTGGGCAGCATGTCATGAGCAGCGTCAACAGAACGTAATGTTTTAAGGTGAGGCCGCAGAGCACAGCCACGTTCCGAAATTCGCTGCTGAAGGTAAGTAAGGTTACGCATAAACCGCGCATGATCAATGAGCAAAAACGGGGTTTGCTGGGTGCTTAACCTATTTTTATTTACCGGCATGTAGAACTCCTCGACGGTTCAGTGAATAACTTAACGCGGCGAATTTACGTTTGCGAGTGCAATATCACGAAAGTGCTCAATGACTTGCTGTCGCATGCTGTCACGACGGCTCACAATATACCACTGTCCGGGAAGTGGAAAACCCTTCACATTCAGCGTAGCAACAGGGTCGCTGCCATGCTCAACGATATGCTGCGAAAGAACCGCCAAGCCGCTGCCTGAGGCAACACTTAATCGAATGGCCTCGTTGCTTTCAATTTGCGTACGGTGACTAAGTTGAATGCCTTGACCGGCAAGCCATGTGTCGAAAACCATACGCGTTGCTGAGCCATTTTCTCTGATCAAAAAGCGCTCATTTTGCAAGGCATGAAACTCAAGGTTTGTGCGTTGTGCTGCCCAATGTGTTGGTGGCGCAATCAGCACCAACTGATTTTGCATAAAGGCATAAGCTTCCGCATATTCATCGGTTGGCGGATGACTAAACAAGTAAATATCGTCCTTATTGGAAAAATACCGCTGCAGTGTCGACTCGCGATTACCAATACTTAGTTCTACCTGAATATCCGGAAATTGCTGGGTAAACTGAGCAACCAGCTGCGGAAGTACATATTGTGCGGTATTCACCAGTGCAATATTCAGCTGGCCAGCCATACCGCCTTTTATGGCCGATAATTTTTCACCACAATCTTTTAGTCTGCGAATGGCATCGCCAGCGGCTCGGTAAAGCTCTTGACCAGCGGCGGTCGGTACCATGCGTCGCCCCTGTTGCAGGAGTAACTTACTGTCAAAAACTTCCTCTAAGCGGCGGATTTGAGACGACACTGTGGGTTGCGTCAGGTATAGCCGCCGCGCAGCTCCGGAGATACTTTGCTGTTCCACAACCTGCGTAAATACTTCAAGCAGTCGAAAATTGAGATGACGAATATCCATCGCAGGACCTTACAGTTTATATATAGATAAATATCTATACAAATATGCTGTCTTATTTATTTTTAATAATACACATATTTTTGCATACTGGCGCGCAATTTAAACAACAGGACTTCTTATGCCAGATATTGTCATTGCATTTTTTATCCTTGGTCTTATTGCGGGCGTGGTCAAGTCAGACTTGAAAGTGCCTGGCCAGATCTACGAGATTCTCTCAATATTATTGATGCTGAGTATTGGTATCAAAGGTGGTTTAGCGCTACACAGCGAACAGCAAACCATCATTTGGTTACACCTAGCGGCCATTATGCTGCTTGGCCTCGTGATTCCAATTGTCCTGTTGCCCGTACTGAAGAAATGGGTGCGTCTCGCCCATGTTGATGCGATTAGCATTGCCGCTCACTATGGTTCAGTAAGTGCTGGAACCTTTGCGGTTGCTTGGGCTTTAGCTGAAAGTTTTAAGTTACCAATATCGGCTGACGCAACGCTGTATTTGGTGATACTGGAATTGCCTGCAATTATCTTAATGTTAGCGCTGTATCACTGGAAGCTGGGCGCAGATGGTAAAAGTACAAATATGCTGGCCATATGGCACGAAGCATTTACCAGTCGTGGCGTTATTCTCTTGATGGGCGGGGTAGCCCTTGGTTGGCTGTATGGCCCGAGTGGGCTCAGTGCGATAGCACCATTGGTCGTTGACGGATTCAAGGTTCTGCTTGCGTTATTCCTACTTGAAATGGGATTAACAACTGCGCGAATCTGCCGCCCTCTACCACTGGCACATTGGCGCTTGGTTCTATTTGCAGCACTAGCGCCGTTAGCATTAGTGTGGCCGGGCTTGTTGCTTGGTAGCTATCTGGAATTGCAGTCAGGCAGTGTACTTATTTTGGCTGCGCTCACTGCGAGTGCTTCTTATATTGCCGCGCCGGCGGCCATCCGTGCGGCAATTCCGGATGCCAACATCAGTAAAGCAATGTTGGCATCTCTGGGGGTTACGTTTCCGTTGAACGTGATTGTTTATATTCCGTTTTTGGCCACCCAGCTTTAGTTTTTTATCGGCAGCTCTGAGGTGCAGGCCGGGCAGCGCGTTGCGGCTAACGGAATTGAAGAGCAGCAAAAGTCACAGTTTTTAGTGGTGACGGGCGCGGGCTCTTCTTTCGTACGTAAGCTGTTCATGCCTTTAATGAGCCAAAACACCGCAAAGGCTACGATAATAAAGCTGATTGTGTTGGTAATGAATACACCGTAGTTGATGGTGACAGCCCCTGCAGCTTGCGCATCAGCGAGTGCAACGTAGGGGCCGGCGGTTTCTACACCTTCGCGCAATACTATAAACATGTCAGTGAAGTCGACACCGCCGAGCATTAAGCCAATAGGTGGCATAATAATATCGGCGACAAAGCTTTTCACGATAGTGCTAAAGGCACCCCCGATAATAATGCCCACCGCCATATCGACAACATTGCCTTTCATGGCAAACTTTTTGAATTCATTCAACATAATTGTCATCTCGCATGAAAGCTGCTTACACACTGTAAGCAGACATTGAATAACTTATAGAACAAAACGGTAAGAAAAGGTAATAGGTTTTAGTGTGTGCTATTGCCAAAAACAAGTTTCTTCTGAAAACGATAGCTCAGCAAAAACACAATCACTTCTGCCAGCGGTTTGCCGATGAAGGGGGTAACACCCAGCCATAAAAGCCCCTTGGTAAAGATATAGTTTAAGCCCACTAAAGTGACTGCAAGCAGCGTGTATTTCGTCGCATCACGCGTTAGCGAGCTGCCGCGTCCGAACACCCATTGACGATTTAATGTGAAATTAAAGATACCTGAGACCAAGCGGGCCGCTGCGATAGCGACTAAGATCTCCCCAGTTAAACCATAAATTAGCGCAAATAAACCATAGTCGATGCCAGCCGACGCAATACCGACGCCAGAGAACTTAAGGAAATTTTTATAGATGATTATGGAATCTTGCAGCGGCTTAAAATGGCTACTCGAGTTGCCTTGTTCATACACTGTGGTTATCTCAACGCTACAAAACTGAAGGCCTTGCCGTTTTGCCAAAATCAGCATATCGAGCTCAAACTCGTAGTGGTCACTGGGTGTGTTGATAAGGTCAGTAAGTAACGCACGAGGAATTCCCCGAAGCCCAGTTTGGGTATCCGGTACTTTTATCCGTAACCCAAGCTGAAACGTATAACGAGCAAAGGTATTGCCAAGCCATGATCGAAACGGAATGCCTTTTTCTTTGAAATTGCGGCTGCCGAGCCATAGTGCCTGAGGCTGTTTTTTAAAGGCTTGTAAGACTTTTATAATATCTTCGGGTAAATGCTGGCCATCCGCATCCGCGGTGATCACCCCGGAAGCACTCGGCGCTTGATCAATTACCCAACGAATGGCTGTTTTCAACGCCGCGCCTTTACCACTATTTTTAGCATGGCTAAGTACATGTAAATTTTCTGCCGAAGGTAAGGCATTAAATATTTGAACGGCATTGCTACCATCGTTAACGATTACAATGCTTTGGAATAATTCTCGATGCTTTTGCAAATCCGCGACTAATTGCAGCAGACGCTGATCAGGGTTAAACGCGGGGATAACAATAACAGGAAGGCTTGAGTTCAAATTGTCCTCGTTGAATTATGTGCTAGTGCGTTCACGAACAAGCAACCGCTTGGTTGCGTCCATTTTCTTTGGCTTGGTACAAGGCTTTGTCGACGCGTAGTATCCAAGCATCCAAGTCATCCCCCGGCCTTGCCGCGCAAACACCTAGAGACACGGAAATGGTCGATACGTCATCGCAGAAATTTGTTTTGTGAATTGATTTTCGCAGTGACTCCGCAAACTGCATGGCACCCTCGAGTTCAGTGTTAGGCAAAAGAACTAAAAACTCTTCGCCACCCCATCGAATTAAAACATCCGACTCTCTAAGTCTGGCTTGGGTGAATTGGACTAAATTTTTTAATACCGCATCGCCAGCTAAATGCCCAAAAGAATCGTTTATTTGTTTAAAAAAGTCGATATCGAATATTAATAGTGATGCTGAAACCCCGTAACGTTGCGCGCGTGCAAGTTCAGCCCTTAAAATAGAATCACCAAAGCGGCGATTATAAGCCCCTGTCAGTTGGTCGTGTTCGGCAGCCCGTTTCAGGTCCTGCTCAATTTTCAACTGTTCAGAAATGTCACGAAAGATAAAAACACCACCAAAGTGCATATTGGTATTGGTCATTAAAGGCGTCACGGATACTTCAACTGGAAAGCAGGTATCTGCCTTGGTCCAGAAGGAGTCACGCCAGTTTCTCAGCGGTTGGCGTGTTTTGATGGCCTTGTGAACTTGACAGTCACCCAAAGCGAAGGGGTCACCGTTTGGGTGGCTGTGGTGAAATAATGCATGACTGGGCTTGCCAATAATCTCTTGCTCATCATCATAACCAAGTGCTTTTAGCGCTACAGGGTTTACGAAGGTGCACATACCGTTTAAATCAATACCGACAACGCCTTCTGGAAGGCTATCCAAAATCTGCTCATTGAACTTCTCAAGTTCACTTTCGTGGGTAATGTCACGCTGAATGGAAACAAAATGAGTTATTTTGCCCGCGGCGTTATGAACAGGACTGATACTCCAGCGCACAATATAAGCTGAACCGTCTTTTCGGTAGTTTACGGTGGAACCCTCGAAGCGCTCGCCGTCGATAAGATTCTGGCGTAAACGGTTGAGCACATCTCTGTCGGTAAGAGGGCCTTGTAAAATACGGGGTGACTGACCAACAAGTTCTTGTAAACTGTACCCCGTTTTACGACAAAACGCCGCATTTGCATACAGAATACGTGGCCCCGGGCTTTCTAGAGCGGCATCAGTGATCAGGACAGAGTCATAGGCCTGTTCAACTGCGTACTCAAAAACCTTGTTATCGATTGGATCGGCCATGGGTGTAGTATCCTTTAAAACGCATGACGTTAAGACTATGTGGCAAAAGGGAAAAACACAAGGAAATCAAGGCGAGTGCGAAGCATTAGCTTCGACTCGACATAACACCGTAAACTTCCTTTGTAATTTGCCGCTAAAACACGTAGATTACGCGCCTATTTTTTGTTCGGGTGTACAACGTGATTTCTGCTGCAAATATCACCATGCAATTTGGTGCAAAACCTCTTTTTGAAAATATCTCTGTTAAGTTTGGCGAAGGCAATCGATACGGTTTGATTGGCGCAAATGGCTGCGGCAAATCTACGTTTATGCGCATTCTTAGTGGTGAACTTGAGCCATCAGCCGGCAACGTTTCGGTTGAGCCAAATATGCGCGTCGGTAAATTACGCCAAGATCAGTTCGCCTATGAGCAGTACAGTGTAATTGACACTGTAATCATGGGCCATGAAGAGCTGTGGAAGGTTAAAGCAGAGCGTGATCGCATTTATGGCATGGCCGACATGAGTGAAGACGATGGCATGCGCGTTGCAGACCTTGAGGTCGCGTTTGCGGAAATGGACGGTTACACGTCGGAGTCGCGTGCAGGTGAACTATTGCTTGGCGTTGGCATACCGCTGGAAGCGCACTTTGGATTGATGAGTGATATTGCACCAGGTCTTAAATTACGAGTGTTGCTGGCGCAGGTGCTGTTTTCTGAACCGGACATCATGTTGCTTGACGAACCAACCAACAACTTGGATATCAATACCATTCGTTGGCTCGAAAATGTGCTGAATGAGCGTCAAGCCACCATGATCATTATTTCGCACGACCGCCACTTCTTAAATAGTGTGTGTACGCATATGGCGGATATTGATTATGGCGAATTGCGCGTTTACCCAGGCAATTATGATCAATATATGTTTGCAGCCACGCAAGCACGCGAACAGTTATTGAATGAAAATACTAAAAAGAAAGAGAAGATTGCCGAGCTGCAACAGTTTGTGAGCCGCTTCTCTGCGAATGCTTCAAAAGCAAAACAAGCAACTTCACGCGCCAAGCAAATTGAAAAAATTCAGCTTGCTGAGGTGAAGGCTTCAAGTCGCGTCAGTCCATTCATTCGATTTGAGCAAGAGAAAAAGCTCTATCGGCTGGCGCTAGAAATAGAAGGCTTGAATAAGTCTTTTGATGATTTGAAGGTGCTAAAAAACCTGAGCACAATGATTGAAGTTGGCGAGAAAGTCGCAATTTTAGGCGCCAACGGTATTGGCAAAACCACCTTGCTGAAATGCTTAGTCGGCCAGCACACACCAGAAAGCGGACTTATCAAATGGTCTGAAAACGTCAGTATTGGTTACTATGCACAAGACCACGCAGATTGGTTTAAAGATAAAATCAGTGTATTTGATTGGATGAGTCAATGGAAACAACCGCATCATGACGAGCAGGCTATACGCGGTGTGCTTGGGCGTATGCTGTTTTCGCAAGACGACATTAAAAAGCCTGTCACGATTCTTTCAGGTGGTGAAAAAGGCCGCATGATATTTGGCAAATTAATCATGCAACGGCCAAACATCTTGATTATGGATGAACCAACCAACCACTTGGATATGGAGTCCATTGAAGCCTTAAACTTGGCGCTTGAACACTACGAAGGCACCTTGTTGTTTGTGAGCCATGACCGCGAATTTGTATCATCGCTGGCGTCGCGCATTATTGAGCTGACTGATCAGGGCATGCGTGACTTCTCTGGCACTTATGATGATTACCTGCGGCAGCAACTCTAACGAGTTACTGTAGCAAGCTTGGTACTTAAACGCGGGTCAACCAGCCGTAAGGGTCGGGCGCTTTCCCCCATTGCAGCGCGTTTAACGCGCTGCGAAGCTTATCAATTGTGGGCGTTTTCGCACCACCACTGCCCACGGTATAGTCTTTGCCGTTGTGGATTAAGGTGCCAACCGGCGTCATCACCGCTGCGGTACCTGACAATGATGCTTCGGTATGTGGCTTGCTTGCGCGCTGCAGTAGCTCATCCACGCTAAGTTTTCGCTCACTTACTTGCATGCCCATATCGCGCGCGAGTGTTAGTAACGAGTCACGCGTAATGCCGTGTAAAAAGCTGGTGTCGAGGTCTTTGGTAATAATTTCATTGCCATCGATTAAGAGGAAGTTCGCGGCCCCCGTTTCTTGCACATCACCATTTGGACAAAACAAAACTTGATCGGCATTTACCGCCTGCTTCGCTTGAAGAATGGGTTGCAAGGCGCTGGCGTAATTGCCCCCACTTTTAACCATGCCCATATGCGGCGCGCAGCGCATGCCATCTTGTTCCAATAGCAGACGCAGTGGTTTTGCACCGCCACTAAAGTAGTCACCGACAGGTGAAAGAAGTACATAGAGCATTGATGTCGCGCTTGGCGCCGCCGCTTTGCCAATCGTTGGCTCAGTACCAATATGGGTAGGCCGAATGTACATAGAACCCGGAGGTTCAGGCACTTCAGTCGCAAAACGTTTAACGATGCCAACAATCATTTCTTCAATTAATTCGGAAGAAAACGAAGGCAACGTAAGTAAGTGGGTGCTTTGAGCTAACCGTTTGATATTCGCGTCCATTCGGAAAATATTAATCGACCCGTCTTCATGCCGAAACGCTTTCAGCCCCTCAAAACAGGTGCTGGCATAATGCAGTACATGGGCGCCCGGGTGCAGGCTAATTTTATCTGCCGCCACGTTTTGCGCTGCGCTCCAGTGCTCACCATTGAAGGTGCTCAGCGCCATTTCAGGCATAAATACACTACCAAAAGCAGCCATAACTTCACTCAGTTGTTTTTTTGTTGGTTGTATATTGAGTTTACTGGGCAGGCAGCCGAACCGCAAAATTAATGTCAACATTGCCCGGTCATTTGTTTTAAGCTGTAGCGCATATCCTCAGAATTAACTCAACTTTCAGAAAGGAAATAAGATGAACAAAAGCTATCTTATCAGCAGTGCATTATTTATAGCATTGGGGTTTTCTGGCCAAGCGTTCGCCAGCAATGACTCGGAGAACAAGTTAACGCTGAGTGAAGCAGATAAGTTAGTGGCGCTACCCCTACATTGTGTTGAAACGCCTTACCCTTATAAAACCGGCATTGTGCTTGGCAGTGCTGAAGATTTGCAAGAACCTTCGCAGCATCATCCGATATTTTATGGATGCTTTGACTGGCACAGTGCAGCACATGGTTACTGGTCGTTGGTAACGTTGTTGCGACAATTTCCTGATATGGAGAACGCCGAACAGGCGCGGGAAGTCTTAAAACGCAATATCACGCAAGAAAACGGGTTGCGCGAGGCAGCATTCTTTAGCAAGGAGATTAATAAAACGTTCGAGCGTACTTATGGCTGGGCGTGGCTGTTAAAGCTCGCGGACGAGTTGAATGCATGGGAAGATCCGTTCGGACAAGAATTGGCTGCTAATTTACAGCCATTGACGGATGTCATTATTGATCGTTATCTCAAATTTTTGCCGCAATTACTCTACCCAGTGCGCGTGGGTGAGCACACCAATACAGCGTTTGGCTTAAGCTTCGCCTATGACTACGCAGTCAATCATGAGCTGAGCGAACTGCAGACACTGATTGAACAGCGCGCCAAAACGTATTTTATTGCTGATAAAAACTGCCCAATCAGCTGGGAGCCGAGTGGTTATGATTTCATTTCACCGTGTCTTGAAGAAATGGGCTTGATGCAACGGGTGTTGCCAAAGCAAGAGTTCTTGACGTGGTTAAACGCATTTATGCCGCAATTGGCTGATAAAAACTACAGCTTAGAAGTGGGTAAAGTAAGTGACCGCAGCGACGGTAAACTGGTGCACTTGGACGGTTTAAATTTTAGCCGTGCCTGGAACCTTTATGCCTTAGCAAACGAATTCCCGCAATATGCTCATTTGAGCGCTGTGGCAGATGCGCATATGGCGTATTCGTACCCGAACTTGATAGGTGACAGCTACGAAGGTGGGCATTGGTTGGGAAGTTTCGCAATTCAGGCCTTGAATAAAGCGCAGGACTAACCTGCGCACGCGAGAAAATGCCAGCCCCAGAATATTAAAAGCCTCCAGCTATAGCGAAACAATCTAACATAGACGGATTCGTTCGTTCATAAATTATAGCGAGTGTCATATATTGAGCGCCACTACGCTACTAGGAGGCGCTTATGAACGCTGCGACATTACCGATTATTTCTATGGCATCGCTCGATTCTGTCGATGGCTTGAATAAATTGCGCCACGCTGCCAGCGAAGTCGGCTTTTTCTACCTTGTTGATCACGGCATAACGAATCAAGCTCAGCACGAATACCTTGAATTGAGTCGCGCGTTCTTTCAACTCTCGGCGGAAGAAAAACAAAGGGTTGATATGATTCAGTCGCCCCATTTTCGTGGCTATAACGCCATGGGCAACGAAATGACCGCAGGTCGACTTGATGCCCGTGAGCAATTTGATTGGATGAATGAAGAACAGGCACTGCCTGAGCAACAGTTGCAGTACCCTTGGCAAAAGCTCATTGGACCGAACTTGTGGCCGAGTGCCATGCCAAAACTCAAGCCTAAATTAACGACACTGCAACATAAGTTAAGTGGCATAACAGTTAATTTACTGCAGAAACTCTGCGAGTCGTTAGGCGTAGACCGCAATGCACTGGATCATACTATTGGTGGACAACCCTATACACACGCCAAGCTGATTCGTTATCCCGCGCAGGAGTCACGCCAGCAAGGTGTGGGCGCGCATAAAGACCCCGGATACCTCACGCTGGTTATGCAAGACTCACAAAGTGGTCTTAAAGTGGAGCGTGATCATGAATGGATTGACGTGGCACCCATTCCTGGTGCGCTGGTTGTTAATATAGGTGAACTCTTAGAGCTCGCTTCCAATGGGTTATTGAAAGCGACAAATCATAAAGTTGAGAGCCCCATAGACGGCGTTGAACGGTATTCGATAGCGTTTTTCATGGCTGCGCAACTGTCAGCTACAGTGCCGGTACTGGCTTTGCCACCTGAACTTAAAGCAAAAGCTTCAGGGCCAACAACCGATCCAAATAATCCATTACTGACCGACGTTGGCAATAACGTTCTAAAAGGACGCTTGCGCTCACACACGCATGTAACCCGTAAGCATTACTGCGATGAGTCAGTGCGACACCTGATGGCAAAAAGCTTCGCTTACGCGGCAACAACCGAAATTTGTGGCGATTGCCGCGCTTAGTTTGCGCACTCAGATGACTCTCACAAGCGCCGGATTCGGCGCGCATCGCGAATAACTTCGTAAGAAGAAATAACCGCAACCGCAATCAAAATTGTATTAATGCCATACTGGGCAACGTTTATTCCCCAATCGCCGAGAGTTGGCAAAGACTCGACTTGTAGCACTTTAGTTTGCATCAAAATAAGTGAAACAACTAAAAATGCCGCATTCACACCTATATTCAGCCATAACATGCTGGCGCTCCACAACCGCACACGAAGTTGCCACAGGCTGTGTACTACCGCCACAACAATCACCGGCGTGAACCACCGTAAAATTTCCAGTGCGTCGGCAGAGAATAAGGAATTACTGTCGCTTCGCCACAGTGGATACCATATGAGTAAAATCAAAAAAAGCAGGGTGGCTAAGTCAGTGAAAATGTTGTCTAAGCCGATATGTTGCCAGCTTTTGCTGGCAGTCGGCAGTTTCTCTGGACTCCAGCGGCACGTGCGAGGTTTATTTCCGTTGGTTTGACTGCGAGACATGACAGCAAACGAAATAGTGATGGCACTAAACGCGAAAAAGGCACTATTGATAAAGTCGCTCGCAATAGCCAGAACAAAGCGAATTATGCCCATGCTATTCCCACCTAACCAGTTGCTGGTTACTTCTATGACGGAGATAACAAAGAGCACACCAAGCACCATATATAAGGTACTTGCGTAGAGTCGCATTAATGAAGTAGCAATGAGTGGCTTGGGTGGGTAATACGTTATAGCAACGTCTCGCGGGTGCCCCATAGAAAGGAGCAAACTGGACACATCACTATCATTGAACTGACCTTGTTGCGCTTCGAGGGCCTCTATTTGATCAAGGATATTGGCCTTTAATTCGCGGCCTATATCATCGCGTTTATCTTCAGGAAGCTCGCGCTGTACTGCTGCTATATAGCGTTCTACCATATCCATTAGTTTTGCTCCTTATCGTTGTTACCGGTTAGCAAGGGGGTAACAGCACCATTTAATGTCTGCCACTCTTGAATGAGTTGCTCAAGTAATTCAGCACCAAGTTCCGATAATTGATAGTAGCGGCGTTCGCGGCCGTCACCTTGTTGCCATTCACTATCAAGTAAGCCTTGATCAGCCAGTCGGCGAATAAGCGGGTAAAGCGTGCCTTCGTCAATGTCGACACCTGCTTCGTGCAGTTGTTTGCGCAAGGAGTAGCCGTAGTGCGGTGTCTTTAACGATGCGAGTACCGCCAAAACTAACACGCCACGCCTCAGTTCAAGCTTCAGTTTATCCAGTTGTGCTGTTGTCATGTGGAATCCTAATAAGTACTGTGTACTACATACTGTATATAACACAGTAAAGTATACTAGGTGACGCATAGTAAAAATGCAAGTACGTTTAAAAATATAAAATGGGTGCATGTGATCTACTCAAATAATCCTTAAGTAATATGCTTATGCTTTAAGAAGTCTTTCTATACCAACACATGTTGGAGGAGTTCACATGAAAAAGGTTACAGGTCTATTGTTGGCATTGTGCACAAGCGCCCTTTGCTTTCAGACAGCATCAGCACAGGAAGAAAATGCAGCTTTGGTGCCTTTGCCGTCGCTTGATGATTTTACCAAGGGTCAAGATGGCTGGGCCGTTGGATTAGGCTTGGGTGTTGAATACGAGTCTGCCTATGAAGGTTCGGATGAGTTCGGCTTAGAAGCCCAACCTGCTGGCGCAGTGCAGTGGCGTAGAGGGGATGACATCTTTTTCTTTGCCGGTGAGGCGTTGGGGTGGCGCGGACTTCGTTCTGACACCTGGCTATTAGAAGCCATCGTGGGCTTCGAAGAAGGGCGTGAAGAAAGCGATTCCGATGACGGTCGGTTGGACGGACTCGGCGCCACAGATGAAGGGGTTGAGTTCGCCTTCCAAGCGCGTCGGGCTTTCGATGCTGACTGGCGTTATTGGTTGGATGGCCGCGTTGTAGCCGGTGAAAACGGAAATCTTGGTATTTTTGGCGTGGGTCGTCGCTTCGGCGAGCAGATCGACGGGTCTGGTTCTGAGCTTTCTGTCGTTGCGGTTTTTCACGACAGCGATCTTGCCAATACTGACTTTGGCATCGACGCAGCACAAGCAACTGCATCGGGTCTGGATGAAACCAACCTAGACGGAGGTTTCCGTTCAATTGGTGTGCATTACAATTACCGTAATTATATCAATGATAATTGGCAGGTTTTCGTCGAGGCGCTCTATGAGCGATACAGTAACGATATTTCGGACAGCCCAATAGCTCGCAATAATTATGAAGCCGAAGTCGGCGTTGGGTTCATTTACATATTCTAGACAGCGATGAGCCCCGTATGCCAGTGGCGCGGGGCTGATTGCGGTTTGGTCGGTTGAAACTACGTTTAATTAAAGCGGCCACACGATAAGAAGCAGAGGCATCGAAACGGCAACCACGAGCACTTGGATGGGTAGGCCCAACTTCCAGTAGTCGCCGAATCGGAATCCACCAGGCCCTAATATCAGCGTATTGTTCTGATGCCCAATTGGCGTTAAAAACGCACACGAAGCGCCGATGGCAACGGCCATCAGAAATGAATCCGGGTTTACGTTGAGTACGGATGAAATACTGATTGCTATGGGGCACATCACCGCTGCGGTGGCGGCATTGTTCATTAAATCGGACAAGAACATCGTCACCAACAAAATAGCAAGCAATCCAATGATGGCGTTGCCCTGGGCAACGCTATCGACCAGGAATGTGGCTATAAGCGCAGCGGTTCCCGTTGATTCCATGGCCCCGGCAACAGGTATCAATGCGCCCAAGAGAACAATGACCGGCCAATCGACCGCTTCGTACACTTTGCGTAGCGACACCGTTCCCAATGCCATCGAGGCGAGTACACCAAGAGCAAACGACACCGCGGCTGGAAGCCACCCAAGCGCGGCGACAGCGATAGCGCCCAACATGATTGAACTAGCTTGCCAAATCTTGGCTTTGCTTGGAATGCGAAGCTCGCGTTGTGCCAACGGTACGCAGCCGTTGTCTGCGGCGAACTCCGCAATAGCCTCAGGTGGGCCTTGCATCAGCAGCAAATCACCAGATTGAAAGTTGATGGCACGCAGCCGCTTCATTGAACGCTTACCCTCGCGTGAAAATGCGAGCAAATTAATGCCATATCGCGTGCGCAGTAGGATGTCTTTCGCAGAGTGGCCTACGAGTCGAGAGCTCGGTTGAACGACTAACTCTAAAAGAACAATTTCGCTTTGTTTGCTCTCTTCGCTGTCGTCGTCTTCGTCGGTTTTTGTTTCATCGTTCGAGTCAGTTTCTTCTTCTTGGTCTTCGACTGACTCTTCCAGCTTAAGCCCCAGTATGGATAATACATCCTTGAGCGCATCGGCTTCTGCTTCCAGCATTAATATGTCGCCAGCATGAACGCGACGCCCTGGGTTTGCGGCAATGATTTTCACTTCGTGCTGCACAATCCCAATTATCTGTGCATCGACATCTTTCAATTCAGCCTCAATCTCATGCAACGATAAGCCGTCAGACTTGCTCCCTTCGTCAACTCGAACCTCGGTGATGTACGCACCTGACTCAAAGCCTTCGACTCCCGCTTGCTTGCGTGCAGGTACCAATCGCCAGCCAATGACAGCGGTAAAAATCACGCCCGCTGCGGCAACGGCAACGCCAATAGGCGTGAAGTCAAACATACCGAAACTACCTAGGCCTGCTTCGGCTCGAAAGCCTGACACAATGATATTAGGTGGTGTTCCCACCAGCGTTGTCATACCACCTAAAATGGTACCGAAAGCGAGGGGCATCAATACTTGGCCTGGGGTGAGCTCAAGTCGTTTCGAAACATGCACAGCAACTGGCATTAACAACGCCATAGCGCCAACATTATTCATAAAGCCCGAGAGCAGGGCACCTAAGCCAATCAACGCACTGATGCTTAGGGTCGTACCTGCATTAGCGGGCAAAGCGACTCGTGTTAAAGCGTCAACCGCGCCTGAGTTTTGTAGGCCTTGACTCAATATGAGTACACAGGCTACGGTTATGACAGCTGGGTGGCCAAAGCCGCTGAATGCAGCAGAACCATCAACAAGCCCCGCAATAACGCAGGCTAAAAGTGCCGCCAACGCAACCATGTCGTGCCGCCAGCGACCTATCAAGAACATCACCACGGTTGCCACAAGAATTGCGAGAATAAGCCACTGATCTAGAGTCATAAGTCGGTAACCGCCTTGATTTCAAGTTGCCACCACACTGAGAGGAAGCCCTGCGTTTTAATAACAGCTTAATATCATTTAGCCGGCACGTCCGCAGGTTTCGAGGTTTTTTTCTTCGCCGGTTTTTTTGCGCCTAAGGCAATTAATACATGTTCGCGTTCGCGCGCTAGAAAAACGGCAAGGTCTTCAAGCATTTTTTCATCGGTGATTGTTTCGCTACGCTCGAGCAGGGGAAGCAGCCCATCGACCATGTCCAACATCTTGTCGTGGGCATCGGCCTCAGCTTTCGTGGTAAATGTCATCTTTTCCTCTCCGTCTCGCACAACAACGTATTGAGTTACTACCGCCATAGTTCATCCTTATGGATAGTTAAAAAACACTGTATATTTATACAGTTACAGGTGAGCTGTTGCAACCTTTTATTTGTAAAGGACACAAGTTGGTCGTACTAGCTGAGCACCTGTAAGCCAAGCTGAATGCGTCGCTATAACTTAAATCGTGCATAAAGAGGATTATGGTCAGAAACTTTATTTGTATCGATCGCTGAGGTTCCTTGCAGTGACAGGTCGCGGTAGAAGATGAAGTCGAGAGGGTGCTGCCGGTAGGTTTTAATATGATGAGGGTCGACCATAATAGCTTGTCGTAGACCCACGCTGCGACAAAATTGCAGCAATCGCAACCGGCGTTGACGGCTCCACACGTTAAAATCACCAGCCACAATAAGCGGTCCTTGGTGCCCTAATATCTCTTCTTTGATGAACTCTATTTCTTGAGAAAATTGGTTCACACGAACGAAGTTCATCGCATGAACATTGACAACTAATAATGAGCCACCTTCTGCTAACGCGTGATACGAGAGCATGTAACTTTTGTGTGTTGCGAACATGCCTTCGCGCTTTCTGCTCAGTCGAGTTTGAGCTTCTGTAAAAGCATACTGGCTTGCGGTGAGTACACCATAAACAGAGCGACGTGTTTGCATATTTGGAGCAATAGCATAAGACCATTGCGGTAGTAGCCAGTTATTTTTCGGTGTCAGCTTTGCCTCTTGAAGCAACAAAAATAGACAGGGGTAGCTTGCTAAAATGCCAGCCAAAACACGTTGAAAATCTGATGTTTCGGTAAGTTTCTGAGTATTCCAACACAACACACCAAATTCTTCGCCATGATGAATTGGTTGCTCGTGTATGAACTGCTGAGGAATCACGATTTTTGGTTTAAGCACAGCTCCGACTCCGGTAAAGGTCAGCGACGACATAACGCCGTGCTGAATAAGCAAAGCGATCATGTCATGTGGTTTTTCATCGTAAAATTCCTTAGTTTTAGTTTAAAAGAAATTCTACGAGTGAGCTGTATTATTTTTCGGGGTAGTTACACCTGAGTTTTACATATTGCAGGGTTATGAGTTTTAAGGTAAACCTATAAAATAATCGAATAAAAAGCGACACAGGACTTATTTTTGAACTTACGCAAGCGCACTATCGCTGGAATACTGTCATTATTTGGGCTCGGACTCCTTATTGTTATATACCTTACGAGTTCCGTTGTTACGCTCCTTGACGATAGATTAAAAAGTGAAAGAGTAGAGGAGTTGAATAGTCAATTTCTGCTTGCTAAGTCTAATTTAGAATCAAGTTTGTTTCGTGATGTGTTTTTGGTCGATAGCCTTGCTACAGTTTTTAACATTGACCCTAAGAGTGCGGCAGAAAACTTCGACGAAATCGGTAACAGATTACTGCAAAAATCAAAGCATGTTCGCAGCATAGGCATGGGGCCAAACGATGTGCTGGTTCATGTTATTCCTTTTGAAGGCAACGAGAAGGCCATAGGCCTCGACTTCCGAACAGTTCCCGAACAATACAAAACTGTAATTGCCGCTCGAGAAAGGGGGGATATATATCTTGCAGGGCCCGTCGATCTTGTGCAAGGTGGGCGAGGACTTATTGCTCGAATCCCGGTCTTTAACGATTATCCGGTTAATTTAGACTACTGGGGCACGGTTAGCGTTGTTATTGATTATGAGCAACTGATTAATGACGCAGGATTGTTCAGAATTGAGAACACCAAAATTGCTATACGTGGCATCAATGGTACTGGTAAATCCGGTCAAACTTTTGAAGGGGACGAAGCATTATTTAATGTGGCCGATTACAGCGGGAAACTTTTAATCCCGAATGGCGAGTGGTGGATTGCGGTTGAATTTTTTCCGATACTTGAGAAGAATCAAACCCTATTTCTTGCATTGGTACGTTGGGGGAGCCTACTTGTCTATGTACTGCTATTTGGCCTAGTCACGTTACTGTGGGCATATTATCTCGCTGAACGACAACGAGCAAATGCTGATTCGTTGACCCATCTTGTCAACCGTAGGTTTACTGTAGACTATCTAAACCGAAGATTTGCAGATAAAAATCCAAAAGACGACTTTTTTGTCGTTGCAATCGATCTCAATTATTTTAAAGAGATCAATGATAATCTAGGTCATTATGCTGGCGATGAGGTCCTTCGGTGTGTGGCGCAACGTATGCAAGCGGCTGTTCGCAGCACTGATTTAGTAGCTCGCATGGGAGGTGACGAATTCCTAGTAGTTTTAAACCGCATAAGAGACTCCAAAATAGCCGATATACTCGTAGCTAAAATTCGTCAAACTGTAGAAGGTAGCGAACTTGTGGTCGATGGCGTACCTATCCATCTATCTATCAGTATAGGTGTAGCCTGCAGCACAGAAGAGGTAAATTCAGTAGACAGCCTGTTAAAGCTTGCTGATATGCGAATGTATGAAAACAAGGCCGCAAATAAAACATTGTAATCCGCCAGAAAAGTGGAAGGCTAGACGTCAAGATTAGAGTGTCTTGCTGGAATACGAAATGAAATGGTCCCAAAGTGGTCCCATAAAGCGTTTAGTTAGCGGACACTATTGCGTTTAAGGCCCTGATATATGGCGCACCCGACAGGAGTCGAACCTGTGACCTCTGCCTCCGGAGGGCAGTCACGGGTTCGGTGGTAAATCGTTAAAGCTAGGCGTAGCAAGGGATTAAACGGTGTTTTGACTTTCTGTGTTGCGTCGAAATCGACACTTTTGAGACCGTTTAATGACAAAATTGGTCACAGGATACCGACTCTGAAATTTCAATTTTTGACCTTTGCCTCGCGACAAAAAATTCTGAACCTTCCGAAAAACCTGAGTTTTTAGGTGGAAAAAATTCCACCTTTTTGGCTTGGTTTTAGGCCAGAAGGAACAGGAAATATTTAGTCGGGTGACAATTTATCTAAATCCTCGATAGGCTTTGGGGTTTGAAATTTAATAAAAATTAGCACCATTAGTACTGACATAATTGAAAATATAAACCAACCTGTAGTTTGAAATGATTAACAGGTTGGTACCATGAGTGCGGATATATCATCAAAATTAAACCGGCTGCTGAGCTCCCAACCATTGGGCGTCGTGCTCTGTTCATCTTGGCTTGTTGAAAATGGCTACAGCCTCGACTTGCAGCAACGCTATAAAAAAAGCCAGTGGTTTGAGAGCATCGGGGCGGGTGCATTAATACGCTATGGCGACAAAAGTGAAACGCTTATTTCTTTATCTGGCCGAGAAAGCAAATCACGACTGGGTGCAATATCTTGATTTAAGCAGTGTAAACCTAGGCTCGGGTAAGCGTGCGATAGTAGCCAACGGTGTTTACATCCCGAAATACCAAATCACTGTACCAAAGGAACTGGAGTCAATGGAATGAACGAAGCTTATAAAAGACAGGTAAAGCTGCTACTCGATGTGTTGCCGGAAATTGCGAAAGAGGTTTACTGATGAAATCAAACGGGGCTTGTTATTCGCGCTGATTAGTAGCAATCGACCAACACATGAAATGCTTGCCCTCAACTTACTTGACCAAAGGGCAGCTTTTGAGAACCGGTTTGAAGGCATGAGTAATGTTGTATTTAATTATACTGATTTTGAAGCAACACGAAACAAGCTGATAAAGACGATACGTCGGAGTTTGAACGAGGCGGATAAGCAATTTCTGCTTAGTTTTAACGGCTTAGAACCGGACTGGTCTGTTTATGATTATCATCAATTTCCATCGGTAAAATGGAAGTTGATGAATTTGGCGAAGTTTACAAG
>NZ_JBLWWR010000005.1:0-157019 GCF_048267825.1 Pseudidiomarina sp. | reverse complement strand
TCAGTTACACTGCCTATGTGAACAAACGCAGGGCGTATTTATGCTGAAGAGTACTACAAATTCTTATGGATGGATTGCCATCGTTATTCATTGGCTAAGTGCCCTTATGGTCATTGGCCTCTTCGCGCTGGGTTATTGGATGCTGACTCTTGGCTACTACGACAGCTGGTATCGGTTGGGCCCATGGTGGCATAAGTCGTTTGGCATCACGCTGTTGGCACTGACAATTTTTAGACTGGTTTGGAAATTTATGAACCCTAAACCACAGCCGCTGGGTAGTCGTTTTGATCAAATCGGTGCGCGTGTTGGGCATGCCTTAATCTACGCACTGTTGCTGGTGACCATGATCAGTGGCTATTTGATTTCGACGGCGGATGGGCGCGGTATTTCGGTATTTGATTGGTTTGAAGTGCCCGCGTTAATCACCAGCATTCCGCAGCAAGAAGATATTGCCGGTACAGTGCACTGGTATACCGCACTGGCCCTTGTCATTGCCGCTGCAGGCCATGCGCTTGCGGCATTGAAGCATCACTTTGTAAATAAAGACTCAACTTTAACCCGTATGTTGGTCGTTAAACGGAGCGACTCGAATAACGACTAACGAACAACGAATAACGTTTTATTTAAGGAGATTTATCATGAAAAAATTAGCACTCGCAGCAGTTATTTCAGCGTCATTATTCGGCGCGACACAGGCAAACGCAGCGGATTATGTTATTGACACCGACGGCGCACATGCATTTGTTCAGTTCAAAATTAGCCACTTGGGCTATAGCTGGTTGTTAGGTCGTTTCAACGACTTTGAAGGCACCTTCAGTTATGACGAAGCCAACCCAAGCGCAGCCAAAGTGAATGTAACCATTGACGTTGCTAGCCTTGATAGTAACCATGCGGAACGCGATAAGCACTTGCGTAGCGGCGACTTCTTCAACGTTGAAAAGTACCCGCAGGCGAAGTTCGAGTCTACCAGCTATGCGCCGAATGGCGATGGCACCGGCGTGCTTAAGGGTAACTTCACCCTATATGGAACCACCAAAGAAATCGCAATTGATGTGAAGGAAATTGGCTCGGGTCAAGATCCGTGGGGCGGTTTCCGTCGCGGCTTTGAAGGTGCGGTAACCTTAACGCCAGCTGAGTTTGGTATGAACTATGACTTAGGTCCTGCTTCTGAAACGGTCGAAATCTTTTTATCTATTGAAGGTATCCGCCAGTAAGCAACGCTAGGTATTCCGACAACGGCTTGCGGTTAACCCCGCAAGCCTTCCCGATAACATTTCAAAGCATTGGCGGTGTCGCCAAGCGCATCATAAGTTTGGGCAAGATCAAACAACACGCGTTGGGATGGGGCAAGGTCTGCGGCTCGCCTCAGAGCACGTTGCGCCAGCGCATAGTCTTTGGTTTGTAATGCCATTTGGCCTATAGCCTGTAACAACAAAGCATCATCAGGTTTCTGCTTTAAACCATCCTGTACGATGTCGCGCAGCTCAGGACCAGCTACCAATAAATCTTTCTCTATTAGATACGCGATATCAAGTTCGCCACGTTTCAGTGCGCGTGCCGCAACTTTATCTGCCGCAGCCGTTGCATTAAACGTTTTCAATGCGTGCAGGTACGCTCGGCGAATTGCTTTGTTACGTCGTTGGTCGCGCGTCAACGCCTGCCAGTAGTCTTGCAAGGCGCTGGCACTGCTGCGCCCCGCTTCGAGCATCATGTGGAAATAGGTTTCCTCAACCAGTTGGTCAAACTCTGTGGCGTTAAATAAATGCTGTTGCTCAGCTGCTGGCAATAAACCAGCGATGTCGCGATAGCGGTGCTTATGACGAAGCCCAACAATGGCCTGGCGAAGTAACTCCGGATGGCGCGGATAATCTTTTAAAAGTGCGCGTAACTGAGTTAACCGACTATCAATACTCTCCGGGTTTTCACGCAGTGCATAAATCATTTCAGCCACGGCTAACTCAGCGGTTTGATCGGTGTGCGTGAGCCACTCTCGGGCTTGTTTCACGTCACCGGTTTGCTGCGCCGCATAGGCTGCTAACAGGGCATCATTGGGTTGTTTGCGAAGTTGCCACGCACGGTTTGCTGCGCGCGAACTACCCGCATAGTCACCGTGGTTGAGCCCAACCAGCGCATCATGAAACGCTGTTTCGGCTTTTTGTTGGCGGCGATTGCCAAACCAACGTACGCCCCATTTGGTGCCACGAATAAGACGCCCGATGAACGCAAAAACGGCGCGCAAAATGACGATGGCAATAACAAGCAGGATAAGTGCAGCAACCACGCTGGTTTCTACGGTGTATGACCCCACGGAAATAAGCACATAGCCGGTATTACCTGACCACAATGGGCCCAGCAGTAAGCCCGCGATAAATAGTACAATAACAACCAAGGCGGTTTTCATCGTTAACCCCCTTGATTAACTTGGTTAGCAAGGCGCTCAAGTTGCTGCGTAGCGCTTAACTCAGACGGGTAATCTGGGCGTAAGTGGGTGGCTTTCAGTGCCTGTAATTCGTTCAGCAATTGCTCGAAGTTCGCATCAGCCACCTGCCCTTGTAACGTGTTTATAAGAGCCTCAGCTTCGTCGATGCTGGCTGTGAAAATTGCCTGGGAATCGGTCATAGCGGCTTGTTGCGCAAGCTGCAGTTGCAGCAATAAACGCTGTTGCAGTACATCAAAATAAGCGTCTGCAATCATCGGTTCAACGGGTGTATCACGACGTTGCACATGGATAAATTGTTTTAGCAGGGTATTGAAGCTGCGTTGCAGATTAGCCAACCACGTACCATCTGTTGCGTTGGCTTTCTCAGCGCTAGACATGGCGAATTGCTGATGCCATTGGCTGCGCGCAATTTGGTTACGTAAGGTGCCTAATTTTAGGGTTACCGCGTCAATCTGACTTGGTGGTAATTGCTCAAGTACGGCAATATCATTGGCCAGAGCCTGGCGCGCCATACGGTGCGCCGGGTTATCGAGCGCAATAATGTGTGACTCCGCAAGGCGCAAAAAGGCCAGTGCAGCATTCGGGTTATGTTCAATCCAAAGTTTGGTTGCTGCGCGTTCAGCTAAATTACGCGCTTCATAAATACGCCAGTTTGATTCTTGTGAGATATCCAAGTTGGCAAGTTCAGCCTGTACCGACTGTACGGCTAATTGATAGTCATCAATGGTCCGCTGTTGTCGACCTAACTGGGCATCAACGCGCTGTTCTAAACCCTCAACGGAAGACTGAACCCGCGCGTTAACCGCTTCTTCCAGTTCGTTTAAACGGCCCTGCAGTTCATTAATAGTCGTTTGTGCGGTATCTTGCTGCGCGGCCATTTGTGTAATTTGCTGTTGGTGCATCGGCCATACATGGCGATAACCGAACCAAGCGGCGGCAATTATAATTACCGCAAGCAGTGCGACCAATGCCCACGCAATTATGCCAGAGCGCACCTTAGAACTACTTCGAGCAGGCTTGGTTTTCGCTGCAGCAGGTTTGGTCTCAGCGGCTTTCGTAGATGGCTTCGGCGTTACTTTATCATCAGTCGTTTTTGCCGTTGCTTCAGTAGCCGTTTGATCGTTTGCAGGCTTCTGTTTTTTAGACTCACTCATGTACGTTCCTTATGTGCGTGCTGCTGATCCAAGATGTGTTGCCAAGCATCGACTATCGCAAATGGCGTTGCACTATGCGCCACAACAACCATTTGTTGCAGGGCAGGCGGTAATAGTTGCTTTAAGCGCTCGCTGGCGACAATCCAGTAGCATTGTGCTAACCAGCTTAGTGCTTGCTTTGGTACTGCCGCAAGAAAATAACCTAATTGTTCGGCACTGGTCACGACAATACCATTAATTTGTTGTTGCCACGCCGCATACTCAGTCTCACTGAGGGGCTCCGGGGTGCGCTGATACACTTCAAGGTAAGAAACCTCGGCCCCGCGCGCGCGCAGTGTATCGGCAACCAGCTCGCGACCGCCATGGCCGCGTACCAACAACCAACGTTGCCCACGAACCTTGCTTAATTCGGGTAGTGCGAGTAATGCGTCGCTATTGTGTTGGCGCCAAGGGCAGCACACTGGGCGACCAACAACTCGAGCAATGGCTGCGGCACTGGTCGGCCCAACGGCATACCACCGTGCAGGAGGCATGGCACAGTCAGGCGCCCAAGCCTGCGCTTGCTGCGCGAAATATTTAGCTGCATTAACACTCACCATCATGGCGGCATCCCACTTTTGTTGCAAAATACCGCGCAAGCTATGGTTCGGATCGTCAAAGCTCGTTATCTTCACCATGCTCTTATTGGTGCAGGAGAATGTCAGATTCAATTTCGATGCCCGCTGTTGCAGCATTTTTGCAAGCTCATGGGCTTGTTCCGATGGACGCAAAAGCAACAGGCTATGATTCATGACTGTAATTCGTTCTCCGCGTACACGTCGTTGAGAATTTTGCCGGCACCACGTGACAACAAATACTCGGCAAGCTCAGTTCCCAAAGCTTCAGCATGGTCACGGTGACCTTTAATATCGCCTTCAATAATTTCACTGCCATCAGGGCGTCCAACTAAACCGCGTAAATGCAACTGGTCACCGTGTAATTCGGCATAGGCGCCAATTGGAACTTGGCAACCACCTTGCAAGCGGCGGTTCATGGCGCGCTCGGCAAGCACGCAGCTGCGTGTATCAATGCAGGTTAATGGGTCTAACAACGCCTTTGTGGCTGTATCATCGCTACGGCATTCAATACCCAGTACGCCCTGCCCGTTAGCAGGCAAGCATAAATCAGCCGGAATACGTTGTTTAATGCGCGCGCTTAAATCTAATCGTATGAGCCCTGACGCAGCTAATATAATGGCATCGAATTGGCCTTCATCGAGTTTGCGTAAACGCGTCTGCACATTGCCACGCAAATCATGCACCACCACGTGGGGGAAGTTCGCTAGAATTTGGCATTTGCGACGTAAGCTGCACGTGCCGACAATAGCGCCTTCTGGTAAATCCTCTAAACGGGCATAATTATTGGACACAAACGCATCGCGCGGGTCTTCTCGCTCACAAATTCCGAACAACTCAAGCCCATCTGGAAATTCAACCGGCAAGTCCTTCATGGAATGCACAGCAAGGTCGGCCTGCCCTTCTAACATGGCAACCTCAAGCTCTTTTACAAACAACCCTTTACCACCGATTTTTGCCAGCGGCGTATCCAAAATCACGTCGCCGCGCGTGCTCATTGGTAAAAGCTCGACGGTTAAATTTGGGTGCAGTTGCTCTAAACGCGCTTTGATGTGCTCGGCTTGCCACATGGCCAGCAAGCTTTTACGCGTTGCGATGCGAAGTGTTTTACTCATTATGCTGCTCTATTTTATTTTGAATCAGGTTGTAAGGTAATGGCGGTATCCGCTTGGCGACTCGCCGCTTCACTTAGCAAGGCCCACAATTCACTGCCGGTACGGTTATCAATCCACTGGCCGTCACGGAATTCAAAGTGGTGGCCATTGAATTTCGTTGCCAACCACAATTGCATCAGTGGCGGCTGCTTGTTGATAACCATTTTTGTGCCATTCGGGAAGGTTAACTCCAGAATGTCACCGCCTGATTCACAGTCGATATCTACGCCACAGGCTTCAATCGCTTCTTCAATAGCTAAGATGGTGGCTTCGGCTAATTCATGGTACTCATGTTCTTGCATGTCAACTCCTGATAATGACATTTGTGCGTCTCAATGCGATGATAGACACATCAACAATTTTAACCGTAATTATTAGGTACAGTTTACCGATGTTTAACTTGAAAGTAATGCGTCTGATCATTGTAGCAGGAACGCTAGGTTTTATCGCTGCTTGCGGTCAAAAAGGGCCGCTGGAAATGCCACCTCCGGCTGAACAAAATCAGCCAAGCGAAAGCGGTGACCAAGCATGAGTTTTGACTATAAGCGCGGCATACTGCATGCGGAAAATGTTGCGCTTGATCGCCTTGCCGAACAGTTCGGAACACCGCTTTATGTTTACTCGCAGGCCATGATTGCTGCGAATTGGAAGCGTTTTGCTGACCATTGGCCAGCACCGCATAAGCTCTGTTACGCAGTTAAAGCCAATAGCAACTTGGCCGTGCTGAATTTACTGGCTCGCCTTGGCGCTGGCTTTGACATCGTTTCCGGTGGCGAGCTGGCACGAGTTATTGCCGCTGGCGGCAAAGCGAGTAATGTGGTGTTTTCAGGGGTGGCAAAAAGCCGTGAAGAAATGGCCTACGCGCTCGAGCAGGGCATTTATTGTTTTAATGTGGAGTCAGCAGCAGAGCTTGAGCGCCTCAATGACGTAGCTGCTGCGCACGGTGTAATCGCTCCTGTGTCGTTGCGGGTAAACCCCGATGTAGACGCACAAACGCACCCTTATATTGCCACCGGGCTGAAAGCGAATAAGTTCGGTATATCCATGCAGGATGCGCGCAATGTTGCCCGCCGCGGGCAAGCTCTAGCGCACATTAACATGCAAGGTTTGGATTGCCACATTGGCTCCCAAATATTGTCGATGTCGCCGTTTTTAGATGCTGCTGATATTTTACTGAATTTGGTCACGGACTTGCGTGCAGAGGGAATCAATATCACCCATTTAGATATGGGCGGCGGTATTGGTATTCCCTATCAGCAAGAAAACACGCCGGATGTGAGTACTTACTTGCATGCTTTGCAAGAGCGGGCTGAAAAAGTTGGAAACTTAACGCTATTACTCGAGCCAGGTCGCGCTATTGTGGGTAATGCCGGAGTATTACTGACGCAAGTTGAATTTCACAAGCCCGGCGCGGACAAAGACTTTCTGCTGGTTGATGCGGGCATGAACGACTTGATGCGACCTGCTTTGTATCAGGCGTATCACGACATTATTCCGGTTGTGCAACATGATGCCGATAAAGCGATTGTTGATGTGGTGGGGCCCGTTTGTGAAACCGGTGACTTCTTAGGGCACGCACGGCACTTGTCCGCAAAAGAAGGTGATTTACTCGCCGTGATGAACGCCGGGGCCTACGGGTTTACAATGAGCTCAAACTACAACACCCGCCCACGTGCTGCCGAAGTTATGGTGCAGGGTTATCATGCCCAGGTAATTCGCCAACGCGAAGTGCTGTCCGACTTATGGAAGGGTGAACAAATCATGGAGATGCCGCGATGAATTTTGCAAAAATGCATGGCCTCGGCAATGACTTCATGGTGATTGACGGTGTCACGCAAAATATTTACGTGAACCCAGAGCAAATTCGACATTGGGCAGATCGGCATCGGGGCGTTGGTTTTGACCAGTTGCTATTAATTGAGCCGCCCTATGACCCAGATTTAGATTTCCATTACCGCATTTTCAATGCAGACGGTTCAGAAGTTGCTCAATGTGGTAACGGTGCCCGGTGTTTCGCGTTGTATGTGAAACTTAAAGGCTTGAGCAATAAAAGCCACATACGGGTAAGCACCAAGGCGGGCAAGCTGGTGTTGCACCACGAGCGCGATGGTCGCATTACGGTTGAAATGGGGCAACCCGAATTCAACCCGGCGGCGATACCTTTTAAGGCAAATAAAGAAGAGCTGACCTATATTTTACGTGAACAAGATCAAACCATCTTGTGTGGTGTGATGGGAATTGGCAATCCACATTGCGTTATTGAGGTCGACACTATTGAAACTGCGCCGGTAGATTCGCTGGGCCAAGCAATTTCTGAGCACGAGCGCTTCCCTGAGGGCGTAAACGTGGGATTCATGCAAGTCATTGATCGCGATCGCGTAAAATTACGTGTGTATGAACGCGGGGTTGGTGAAACACAAGCATGCGGTAGCGGTGCCTGCGCAGCGGCAGTAATTGGCATGCGCCAAGGTAAACTGAACGATCAGGTGACCGTTGAGCTACCTGGCGGGCAACTTAATATTCGTTGGCAACCGGGTCAGCAGGTACGCATGACCGGTACTGCGGAACATGTTTATGATGGATACATAAAACTATGACGACCGAAGCAAACAAAATTCTAACCCCAGTAGTTGATGACACTTTAATTGCTGAATACCTTGAAGAAAATACAGATTTTTTCGAGCATCATCCGCAGTTGTTGCAACAGTTGAGCTTGCGTCACCAAGAGCGTGGCACGGTGTCGTTGGTGGAGCGTCAGCAGCAGGTGCTGCGTCAGCGCATCATGCAGCTTGAGGAAGAAATCACCGACTTGATGATTACTGCCCGGCGCAATGAAGAGCTGTTTCGGGTGTACAGTGAGTTGTATGTTGAGCTGCTGGAATGCACCGAGTTGGCGGATGTGATGGACGCGTTACAGCGTACCTTCTCGGAACAATTACATATGCCAGCGTTGTCCTTGAAGTTCTTCGACAGCCCCATTGAGTTGGATGAACAATTTACCTTTGCCGCAGACACCCACAAAAAATTATTGAGTAAACGGTTTCAGAATGACCCCGTGTACTTAGGCCGACTCACTGCCGATGAGAAAAAGCTTTTGTTTCCGAATGAACCAATAGCTTCCGTTGCACTGCTGCTCTTGGGGCATAAAGGCGAGTTGGGTATGTTAGCCATCGGTAACCATGACGCGAGCCACTTTGAACCGGCCATGGACACCTTGTTGGTGCGTCAGTTGCAGGCATTGTTGAGTCGAATTTTGCCGCCGCTGCTCAGTCATCACGCTGCGCATCATGACGCTGTTTGAACTGCGCCAACGCTTTCTTAATCATTTAGCCGGCGAACGCGGGCTCGCCGAAAATACGCTGACCAATTATGGGCGTATTCTCACCGACGATATGACCGAATTAGCCAGCCTTCGGGTTGACTCTGTGCAGCAATTAACGTTACCAGTACTTGAGCGCCTGTTCGTGGGCTGGCGTCGGCGCGGACTCGGCGATGCCTCGCTGGCGCTGCGGTTAGCAGCGTGGCGGACTTTTTGTAATTATTTGATTCGCGAAAAATTATTGTTCGATAATCCTGCAGCACAACTTAAAGCCCCGCGCAAAGCCAAGCGACTACCGAAAAATCTTGATGTGGACAGCATCAGCCAGTTACTCAAGCTTCCCCAAAATGACCCTTTAGCGGTGCGCGATGCAGCAATGATGGAATTGCTGTACGGCAGTGGCTTGCGGCTTGCTGAGCTGGTGGCGCTAGATATTGATGGCATTCAACCACGGCATCGTGAGTTGCGTGTATTGGGTAAGGGCAATAAAACCCGCATTGTGCCCTACGGGCGCTGTGCCGCTGAAGCGCTTGAACGCTGGTTGCCGATACGGGCGCAATGGCTAGGGGGTAATTTAACCGAAGTGGCTTTGTTTATCTCGCAACGAAACCAACGAATTAATCCACGTACTGTACAACAACGACTTAACTACTGGGGCCAGCAACAAGGCCTAAAAGGCAACCTGCACCCGCATAAACTTCGTCACTCCTTCGCCTCACATATGTTAGAATCAAGCGGTGACTTACGTGCGGTACAAGAGTTGTTGGGGCATGCGAATTTAAGCACCACACAAGTGTATACGCATCTTGATTTTCAGCATCTTGCGAAGGTTTATGATGGCGCGCATCCGCGTGCTCGCAAAAAGAAGTAAAGGGCTTGTTCATGCAGTTTTTTCGCCGTTTGTACTCGGTGCAAGCACTCAGTTTTGATCTTGACGACACCCTCTATAACAACGTGCCTGTCATGCAGCGTGCAGAGCAGGCTGTGCGTGATTTTATGGTGCAAGAATTTCCCCAAACGGCGCCATGGCAAGCCCAGGACTGGCTACGTCATCGTCAGCAGCTCATGTACGACAATCCAGATTTAGCGAGCAACATGACGCAATTGCGCTTAACGGCGTTGGCGGATGGCTTACGTCAATTTGCGGTGGCTGACGACGAGATCGACGCAGGTGTTGAAGCCGCATTTGCACACTTCATGCAGCACCGCAACGCCGTGGAAATATCCGCCGAGGTGCATCAAGCCATGCGTCAGTTGGCCGAACACTTTCCGTTGGTCGCGCTAAGTAACGGTAACGTTGATGTAACAGCGATTGGTTTGGGCGAATATTTTCAGCATGTGTTTCAACCGTCGGCAAGCCTGCGTGGTAAACCTTTTGCCGACATGTTTCATGCGGCCGAAGGCAAGCTTCCACATGTAGCCCCACAGCAGTGGTTGCATATTGGCGATAGCCCTAGCGCTGATGTTTTGGGTGCGCACCGCGCGGGGTGGCAAAGTGCTTGGTTTACCGGCGGGTTAGGTCAGGCTGAACACCTACATGTATTGCCGACATTGGCTTACAGTAGCTTGCCGCAATTGACGCAACAGTTACTTAAGCACACGAAGTAACTGGTTGCATATACAGTGGTCAGCCACTACACTGCCCTTTTTATCTGTTGGTGACAATCCATGCAAAACCACCCGTTATTAGCACAACTGAACGACAAACAACGTGAGGCTGTTGGCGCGAAAGAACGCCACATGTTGGTGCTTGCGGGCGCCGGTAGTGGTAAAACGCGGGTGTTGGTGCACCGTATTGCCTGGCTGATTCAAGAGCGTGGTTTATCACCCCAAAGTATCATGGCGGTTACCTTTACCAACAAAGCGGCCGCCGAAATGCGTGGCCGCATTGAGCAATTGCTTGGTAGTTCAGTACGTGCGATGTGGATTGGTACCTTCCATGGTCTGGCTCATCGCTTATTGCGCGCCCATTATATGGATGTTGGTTTACCGCAAAATTTCCAAATTCTCGATAGTGATGATCAGCAGCGCTTAGTGAAACGCATTATTCGTAGCTTGAACCTTGACGAAAAGCGCTGGCCACCGAAACAAGCCCAGTGGTTTATTAACGGTAAAAAAGATGAAGGCCTAAGGGCGCATCATCTTGATGGCTACGATTTTAATGAACGCACGCTCAAAGAAATTTATGAAGCCTATCAGGTCGCCTGCGACAGAGCTGGCTTAGTTGATTTTGCCGAATTGCTGCTACGCGCTCATGAACTTATTCGCGACAATCGCCACGTTCGTGAGCATTATCAGCGCCGGTTTCGCCATATTTTGGTGGACGAATTTCAAGATACCAACGCCATTCAGTACGGTTGGATTAAATTAATGTCCGGTGTTGGTCAAGGTCAGCAAGAAACCAACTATGTAACCATTGTGGGCGACGATGATCAGTCAATTTACGGCTGGCGCGGGGCTAAAGTTGAAAATATTCAGCAGTTTTTGCGTGACTACCCTGACGTATTAACCATTCGGTTGGAGCAAAATTATCGTTCCACCAACAATATTCTTACCGCGGCCAATCAGGTTATTGCGAATAACAGTGGGCGTTTAGGCAAAGAACTCTGGACTGAAGACAGTTCGGGTGACCCAATTGACTTGTACTCGGCATTTAACGAAATGGACGAAGCACGTTATATCGCTGGGCGTATTGAGCAGTGGCATGAGCATGGCAATGCCTTGCAAGACGTCGCCATTTTATACCGCAGCAACGCCCAATCACGTGTGTTGGAAGAAGCCTTGCTGCATGCGCGTATTCCTTATCGAATTTACGGCGGCCTGCGCTTCTTCGATCGGCTTGAAGTAAAAGACGCCCTGGCGTACATGCGCTTAATTGCGAGCCGTAACGACGATGCCGCGCTCGAGCGCGTGATAAACACCCCAACGCGTGGTATCGGTGATCGTACCTTGGGTATTATTCGCGAGGGGGCTCGCGATCGTGGCCTGCCGATGTGGGAAGCCGCCAGGCAGTTGGTGCAAGAGAAAGTACTCAGCGGTCGTGCCGGCAATGCCGTGCAAAGTTTCTTAGATTTGATTGATAGTCTGGAAGACGAAACCAGCGATTACCCGTTGGGGCGTCAAGTTGACACGGCGATTAAGAAAAGTGGTTTGATGGCCATGTTCGAATCAGAAAAAGGCGAAAAAGCAGAAACCCGCGTAGAAAACTTAAAAGAGCTTGTGAATGCCTGCGATAAATTCAACACCATGGATGCGGTTATTGAAGATGATATGACGCCTCTGAATGCTTTTCTTGCTCATGCGGCGCTTGAGTCAGGCGAAGAGCAAGCCGATGAACATCAAGATGCGGTGCAACTGATGACGCTACACAGCGCCAAAGGCTTAGAGTTCCCGTTGGTATTTATGAGCGGTGTTGAAGAAGGTTTGTTCCCGTCTCAGCAATCCGTTGGTGAGAGCGGTCGGCTCGAAGAGGAGCGTCGGTTGTGCTACGTGGGGATGACCCGCGCAATGCAAAAGTTGGTGATTACCTACACCGAGTTGCGGCGAATTTATGGTCAGGAACGGCGCAATATCCCGAGCCGATTTGTCGGAGAAATCCCCCCAGAAATGCTCAATCATGTGCGCTTACAAGCGCGCACCACGCATCACTCTCCAGCACTTGGACGCTTTCACTCGGGCGCCAGTCACGAGGCTTTCGAGCAGACCGGTTATACGTTAGGGCAGCGGGTGCGCCACACCAAATTTGGTGAAGGCACCGTACTGAACTATGAAGGAACTGGCCCGCAAAGCCGCATTCAAATTAACTTTGACGACTTAGGCAGCAAATGGCTGGTCGTGGCTTACGCGCGTTTAGAACGCTGCTGATGCACCAAGGTGTCTACGCTATAGAGCGCAAGCGCCACCCAGATAATGGCGAACGTCACCAGCTTATCAGCAGCCAGCGGCTCGCCATATACCCACACCGCTAAAATAAACATCATTGATGGGCCAATGTACTGAAAGAAGCCTAACGTTGAGTAGCGAATACGCTGGGCCGCCGCATTAAAGCACAATAATGGTGCAGTGGTGACCACGCCAGCAGCTATCAACAAGGTGTTAATTTGCCACGTGTTCTGGGTCATATCCGCAGCGCTCGAGCTGGCAAAAAAGACCATGTAAATCAGCACTGCAGGCATTAAAATTAAGGTTTCTAACCACAGCCCGGTAATTGAATCTATTGGTAAACGTTTGCGAATTGCGCCGTAAATAGCAAAGCTGCAAGCTAACGCCAATGCCACCCAAGGCACAGAGCCAAACGAAATCACCTGAATCAGCACGCCAATAAATGCCAAGGCAATAGCGGCTAATTGCATTTTACGCATGCGTTCTGCAAAAAACGCCATACCGATTGCGACGTTCAAAAGCGGATTAATGTAATAGCCTAAGCTGGCATCCAAAATGTGGTCGTTGTTGATAGCCCAGATAAACAAAAACCAATTGCCGCCCAACAAACAGGTTGCAGCCGTTAAGCGCAGCATTTGTTTTTTATTTTGCAGTACAGGCTTTAACCGATTGCCACGACCCAGCAGCACAATCAGCACAAACACCAAAATAAATGACCACAAAATACGATGTCCCAGAATCTCTAATGCAGGGACAGACTGAAGCCATTTGAAGTAGACGGGTGCAATGCCCCACATGGTGTAGGCGGCAATGGCAAAAAGTACACCTTGGCGGCTGCGTGCAGCATCATCGGTCATTTAGGTCGTGTCTCATGTTGAATTGTACGAAAAATCAGCACCCTTAGACAGAATATCACGGATTTACGCGATAGTCGGTGGAGCTTCGGTAGCGGGATGCATACAATAGGGCCTTCAATATGTTCTCGTCAATTGGAGACGTAATTTTGTCTGACTCTGCACTGTCACAACTTCTTGCCGATGTATTTGGCTACACCGCGTTTCGCGAAGGCCAACAGCAGGTGATCGAAGCTGTGCAGCAGCACCGCGATGCCTTGGTATTAATGCCCACAGGTGGCGGAAAGTCGTTATGTTATCAGTTGCCGGCGCTAGCCAGTGACGGTTTAACTGTGGTTATCTCACCGTTGATTAGTCTGATGCAAGACCAAGTGGAAGCACTGCAGACCATGGGCGTGGCCGCTGCGGCACTTAACAATGGACTAACGCCGGAACAAAACGCCAGCATTATGGAGCAATTGAACAGTAATTCAATTCGTTTGTTGTACGTAAGCCCAGAGCGGGCAATGCAAGGGTTCTTCATTCGTTTGTTGCAACAGTGGCAGGTTAGCTTGGTCGCCATTGACGAAGCGCACTGCATTTCGCAGTGGGGGCATGACTTTAGGCCGGAATACGGTCAATTGGGGCAGTTACGCGAAACCTTACCCAATGTGCCTTTTATGGCACTCACTGCAACGGCAGATGCGGCCACCGAGGCCGATATCATTACCCGCCTGCATTTGCACGACCCGGTGGTTTATAAAGGCTCGTTTGACCGGCCGAATATTCGCTATGTGGTGGAAGAAAAGTACAAACCCTACAAGCAAGTTACGGACTACATTAAAAAGCAACGTGGTGCATCTGGAATCGTGTATTGCGGTAGCCGTAAAAAAGTAGAAGAACTGGCGGAAAAATTGCAACGTGAAGGGCTTCGTGCCGCTGGTTACCATGCCGGCATGGCGCATAGTCAGCGCGAGTTTGTGTTACGCGGTTTTGTCCGAGATGACATTGACGTGGTGGTCGCCACCGTCGCCTTTGGTATGGGAATTAACAAGCCAAACGTACGTTTTGTGGTGCACTTTGACGTGCCACGCAGTGTTGAGGGGTATTATCAGGAAACAGGCCGTGCTGGGCGCGACGGCCTACCCGCCGAAGCGGTATTGCTTTACGATCCCTCCGATGCGGCTTGGATAAAAAGTATTATTGTTGACCACCCTGACGAAGATCGTCGCCGCATTGAACAGCATAAATTTGCGGCTATGCAAGCCATGAGTGAGGCGCAAACCTGTCGGCGCCTGGTGCTCCTAAATTATTTTAATGAATACCGCGATAAGCCCTGTGGCAACTGCGACATTTGTTTAGATCCGCCCCGCCAATACGATGGCACCGTGGATGCGCAAAAAGTATTGTCGTGCATTTACCGTGTCAGCCAACGTTTTGGTATGAACCATGTCATTGATGTGCTGCGCGGCAGTAAGTCACAACGTTTAATGGAACTTGGCCACGACAAGCTATCAACCTATGGCATTGGTGCTGATCAAAGCCATGAATATTGGCTTGGCGTGGTACGGCAGCTGATACATCGCGGCTTGGTGATTCAAAATGTGCAGCAATACGGCGTATTACAGCTTACCGATGCTGCGCGCCCCGTGCTACGCGGTGAAATTGCGTTGCAACTGGCCGAACCGCGGATAAACCTGGTGGTGAGTAAACCCCGGGTTGCTGACCGTGGCGATTATGACAAAGTGCTCTTTCGGCGCTTACGCGCGCTTCGCAAAACCATTGCGGATGCTGAAGAAGTGCCGCCTTTTGTGGTATTTAACGACACCAGCTTAGTCGAAATGGCTGTTAATTATCCCATTGATGAAACTGCAATGTTGGCAATTACTGGCGTGGGGCAGAAGAAACTCGAACGCTATGGTCAGGAATTCATCGCCGCCATCAGCGCCTATCTAGACGCCGATGACGAACCAGTTAGCCGATTTTGAATGCTAAGCCGCCGGCGCGAAATAGAAATACCACAGGTCAATAACGACTGGCACAATCGAAAGTACTAATATCAACGCCATGGTGATGTTAAACAGGCGCTGCATAATCGGATTGGTAAGCACTTTTCGCAACAGCGAACCAAAAGCCAGCCAAACCCCAACGCACGGAAAGGCCATCAGTAAAAATGCCAGTGTAATTGCCAGCACTTCCAGTAGTGGTGAGCCTGCTACCGTGGTAAATGCTGCAACCGCACCGGTTGCCATGACCCAAGCCTTTGCATTAACCCATTGAAATAACGCCGCTTGCCAAAACGTGAATGGCTTTTTCTCGCCTTTCTTAATGGCTTTGGGTTCGGCAGTGCCGATATGCCATGCCAACCACAGCAAGTAAATTATGCCCAGAACTTTAATAAGCTGGTGCAGGTTTGGGTAACGATCAAAGATTACCCCAAAACCCAAACCAACAAGCAGCACCATGACCGGAAAGCCAAAACAAATACCGAAAAAGTGCGGCAAGCTGGCTTTAATGCCATAGTTCATGCCAGAAGACATGATCATGACGTTGTTCGGCCCCGGTGTTATGGTGGTCGAGAATGCAAAAAATAAAACCGCAATGAAAATTTCTAACATGGCAAGACCGTTACTCGTTGTTGGTTATTCGTTTTTCGTACAAGATAAAAACACTATAAATCAATGACGGTCTATACTCCATTAACCAATAACGAATAACCAATAACGAATAACCAATAACAACCGGGAGGTTCTATGTTGTCACTTACTTTGGCGTTAATGCTTAGCGCAGACGTACCGACCACCGCGCAGGCTACGGTAGAAATTACAGAATGGCAGGTGCCATGGGAAAACTCGCGACCTCGTGACCCCTTTGTTGCAGGTGAAAACGAAGTTTGGTTTGTTGGGCAAGCTTCCGATTATGCAGCAGTATTAAACCCTGAAACAGGTGACATGAAACGCGTTGACTTACCTGACGGTGCGGGGCCACACAATATCATTGTCGATGAGCGCGGTGCTTGGTATGCCGGTAACAAAGCCGCACATATCGGGAAAATCGATCGAAAAACATTTGAAATAACGCAGTATCCGTTGCCCGGTTCCGGACGCCGCGACGTGCATACCATGGAATTCGATTATAACGGCGACATTTGGTTTACCGCGCAAGGCGCCAATCAAATAGGGCACATGGACGCAGAAACCAACGCCATTCGTTTGTGGGATGTGCCTACCCCAAACGCTCGGCCTTATGGCTTGGTGGTGTTTCAAGGCAAACCTTGGGTGGCTCTGTTTGGTACCAACAAGCTGCTGACATTGGACGAAAACAATAACCCGCAAGAAATCCAGCTGCCGCGTGATAATAATCGCCCACGCCGTTTAGGTGTCGATGCACAAGGACATTTCTGGTACGTTGATTATGCAGGTGGCTACTTAGGGCGCTGGAATCCAGCCACCGACCAAATTGATGAGTGGCCGTTACCGGCTGGTGTCAGCTCGATGCCTTATGCCATGGCTGTTGATCATCGGGGCTACGTTTGGGTAGCGGAAACTGGCGTGCGTCCTAATCGTATTGTTGGGTTTGACTCGGTGAGTGAAACCTTTACTAAGCCCGTGGAAGTAGAAAGTGGCGGCGGGACGATTCGGCACATGGTATTCGACCCAGCGAGTCGAGCGCTTTGGTTTGGCACGGACACCAATACCATCGGGCGCGCTAAAATCAACTATTAAAATGCACGAGACGTTGCAACAAGGGCACGGATTAAATATGTCAACATCCAACCATTGGCAGGTTATACGCTTGGCCGAATTCAAGCGGCCCGACGCACCGGCCAGCACCAAAGTGCAGCAGCTGGCTCAGCATTTTCGAAACCTTTTTCCGAAACGCGATGAAGCGCCAAGTGACGAGCATGAGCATGACTTTCCAGGCTATCGGGAATTTGATTTGAAGCCTGGCGCCGACGCAATAGATAGGGCGTGGGATGAATGGCGCGAAGCGGGTGAACCCGGTATCAAATTTCTGATTAGCCCACCGTTTAGCGGTACCGCTGCAATTGCACGGGAATGGGCAAAACGTCATAACTGGAGCAAGATAACGGCGCCGCAGGAATCCGAGCTCGCCGATGTTGATATCGATGCGTGGTGGAAGCCGCAAGCAAGTTCACCGTGGATAATTGACGATCTCTCAAATTATTGGCGACGCGGCACCGACGGTTTGGCGTTTATTCGGGCACTATTACCCAAGCTTTTTCGTGGGGAGCTTGGTCAAGGGCTGGTGGTTTGTGATAGTTGGTCTTTTGCATTTTTACAACGTGCTTGGCCAGTCAATATGCCGAATGTGTATTGCTTCGCGGCTGCCGATGAAAAGCTGATGCGGGAGGTCGGTATTCAAGCCGATGAAAAGAAACTCAAAAGTTTGGCCGCTCGAGCTTTTGGTAATCTTGGCTTGGCGTTAGCCTTATGGGCGGTTGAAAAAGACGACGCGCATGACCTGCCAAGTATGCCCTCGGATTGTCACGATGAAACTGCATTTGTACTGTATACCCTGTTATTACACACCGGCCTTTCCGGCCGCACATTGCAAAAAGTGCTGCCGATGATCGCCGCCGATCAACTGGATGTGCAATTGCTGCAGTTGCAGCAAGCCAAACTCATTAGTTATGACGACGAAGTATGGCGCATTACGGTTTATGGTTATTTAGCGGTACGAGATTTTTTGCGTAGTCGTGGATTTTTTGTGGATGCATTCTAGAGCAATCAGTGACCAGTAAGGTGAACAATGGAAACGGATAAAATTCTCGGATTATTTAAAACCGTCACCAGTGATGCTGTGATTGAAATTGCGCTTGTGATCACGGTCTCCGTTGCGATTATCTGGCTGAGCCAACGTGTGTTCCCGTGGGTGGCCGATCACTTACATGGCAAACAACGCTTGTTTGTACTCGCAATGATTCCAACTTTGCGTGTGATTGTATTTGTCCTGGCAATTATTTGGATTGTACCGATGGTGATTGAAACCACGGTACAAAATATGGTCGCAATTCTTGGTGCTGCAGGCTTGGCGATTGGCTTCGCTATGAAGGATTATGTCAGCAGCCTTATCGCGGGCATTGTCGCGGTCTATGAATTGCCTTACCGGCCTGGTGACTGGATAGAGGTGAATGGTACCTATGGTGAAGTAAAACACATTGGTATGCGTGCGGTTGAGATGGTGACGCCGGACGACACTGTGGTGTTTGTTCCGCATCTAAAGCTGTGGACCGAACTCATCCACAACGCAAATAATGGCGGCCCTAGCTTAATGTGCGTGACCAGTTTCTATTTAACTGCAGATCACGATGCCCATCGGGTAAAACAGGTGCTTGAAGACGTTGCTTTAACCAGCCCGTATGTGCAATTGAAACAGCCGATAACGGTCATTATCAGCGAAGAGCCATGGGGCACGCATTATCGGCTCAAAGCTTATCCGATAGACCCCCGTCAGCAGTTTCAGTTTATGACGGACTTAACGGCGCGCGGTAAAGCTTGCCTGCGCGCCTTGCCAGTTCGTTTTGCTAACCTGTCACCAGAGCACGCTGTTCATGTAAACCCATAGCCAACACATAGGGCGTGTCACTTTGCTGGCGCGCCACGAAATCGCTCTTACTCGCTAAGCCTTGCCAACGAATATCTATGAGCGCTTGGGCAACGGCACCGCCTAAACCAGCACCAGGGCCGAGCAAAATAATGGTATCGGGCGCCAGTTCTTTCACGGCAACTTGTATGGCGCGGCTAAAGTTATATGTTTGCGTAACCTGATGCCCTAAGGTGTAGTGCTGCAGCGCCCGGCTGTCTACCACATGCGGTGACCAGAGGTGTCCGCGGCCGTCAATTAGTACGGTTTGTGGTGCTTTAAAGGCAGCCGAAGGCCACAGTGACAATGCCTGTTCAGACGCTGTATTCATAAAGTGCGTATGAAACGCGGCGTGGCCTGGCAGTACCATTGGGAATCGGTCATCAACCCGCGGTAATGCAGCAACTGCGGCATTGCACGCTTCAGTTGAGCCAGCAATTACCGCGTAACCACCGTACTGAATCGACATCATCAGGTCGCCAGGAAAGCGGGCCAGTTGGGCATCAACAGCAGCTTTTAGTTCAGCGCTAGGGCGCCATTCATTGTCGACCACCGGGTAGATAAATTGGGCACCTTCACCACCAGCCGTCAACTGGGCCATGTTGGTAACTAGACGGGTGCTGGTGTCGACATCCCAACAGCCCGCGCAGGCCATCGCTGTGTACCAACCCATCGAGTTGCCGGTAATGCCGACAATGTCGTACTGCTCGCGATCAATCGCCAAATAATCCAAATAACCCCCCGCATAAATTAATGCAGCTGCGTTTTCTGGTTTTTGATGCAATGACGTTTTAAATAACAGCGCTTGGTCAAGTTCGGTTACCGTTGGCAGCCCAAGTTCACCACGAATATCGTCAATATCGTGCAGTATCTTCGCCGATAATTCATCATTATCTCTAATATTGGCCGAAATTGAGCCTAATTCAGGTTTGTTGTAAGTGCCGCGACCTGGGCACACAACCAAGGCGGTTTTTTTATCCGCAGTCATCAGTTTGTCTCCAACAGAGCTTTGGCATCGTCAACAATTTGTGCTGTTGATGGCAACACGCTGTATGCAGCTTTACCGAGCGGAATAAAGCTATCTTCCGCGTTAATTCGTGAAACTGTAAACAGGCCGGGCTTGTGTTCATGCAGCGCTGTGAATAACTCTTCGCTGAGTGACCCGCGGCGGCGACATTCATCCACAATCAGTACTTTTTTACAGCCGCCTAACGCTGCAATTATTTTATCCACATGCAAGGGTACTAAACAGCGCAAATCAAGCACCCGTACGTTGTGCCCTTGCTGTGCAAGTTGGGCTTCCGCTTGTCGGCTTAAATAATAGCCGTTGCCGTAAGAAACTATTGCCAGATCATTTCCATCACCGTAAATAGTCGGCTCGCCCAATTCCGGCACCGGTTGTTGCGGGTCTGGATAGTCACACAACCAGCCCCCGTCACCTTCCTGATGCAAGTCACGTGTCATGTAAAGTGCAATAGGCTCCAACATGATGACTACCCGTTGCTCGCGTGCAGCGAGCGTTACAGCCTGACGCATTAACAGCGCACCTTCACGGCCGTTGCTAGGGCAAAGCAGAACAACGCCAGGAATGTCACGAAATACGGTAAACGAATTGTCGTTGTGGAAGTGACCGCCGAAGCCACGTTGATAGGCAAGGCCAGCAATCCGAATAACCATTGGGTTGGTGTATTGCCCATTGGAGAAAAAGGATAAGGTTGCCGCTTCGCCGCGAATTTGATCTTCGGCATTATGCACATAAGCCAAAAACTGGATTTCTGGCATCGCAATAAAGCCTTGCTGGGCCATACCGATGGCTAGTCCGAGAATACTCTGCTCATCCAATACGGTATTTAACACGCGGTTCGCACCAAAGGCTTCCATTAAATGTTGTGTCACATGGTACACACCGCCTTTCTTGGCGATATCTTCGCCACACATGACGATGTTGCCGTGTTGCGCCATCAAGTCATGGAGTGCCCAATTCAGCATTTTACCCAGATGTTGCGGCTTGCTGAGATTGTGTTTGTCCCACTTGAACAGTGCCTGACGTTGCTCACCAGTAACCGGGGCCGGTAGAGCTTGAGTGCGCACCGGTGGTGTGATTGACGCCATGACTTGTTCGGCAGTTTCTAATTTGGGTTGCTTCGACGCTTGGGTGGCAATGCGCGCAATACGTTGTTGTTGTGACTGAATAAACTCAATGAGTTGCTGGTGGTCAAATAAGCCACGGCTGATCAATGCGGCACAACTGTGCAGTAGCGGATCGCGCTCGCTATCGAGGGCAATCTCCTGCTTGCTGCGATAAGCCACTTCGGCATCAGCGCCGGCATGGCCAAACAGGCGAACGGTACGCAGGTGCAATACCGCAGGTTTGCGTTTTTGGCGAACATAGTCAGCCGCCTCGCGGGCTACCAAATAGGTTTCCGCCAAATTGCTGCCGTCGGCAAAAAAGTATTTTAATGCCGGGCGTTGGCTCAATTGTTGTTGAATCCAACCTTTTGGCGTGTGGGTAGAAATACCTAAGCCATTATCTTCACAAACCAATAACAGTGGCATTGGAATTTGTTGATAGGCCGCCCAACTGGCTGAATTAATCGCTCCAAGCGCAGTGGAATGGTTGGCTGACGCATCACCAAAACTGCACATCGCGATGGCATCGTTGGGCCAGGTACCTTGATGATTCAAGCGTTTTGACAGGCCAATGGCAAATGCCGTGCCCATTGCTTTGGGAACATGCGAAGCAATGGTGCTGGTTTGTGGCGGCACATTTAAATGCAAACTGCCCAACACTTTATGGCGCCCGCCAGATATGGGTTCGTCCGCTGAGGCGGCAAAGCTGAGCATCATGTCATACAGTGGTGTGCTGCCTGGCGCTTGCTTGGCACGTTGCACGAAAAACGCGCCACTGCGGTAGTGTAAAAATGCCGGGTCGGTGACACGCAAGGCTTTTGCGACCGCCGCATTGCCTTCATGGCCAGCGCTACCGATGGTATAGAAACTTTGGCCAGCGGCCTGCATCAGCCGCGATTGTAAATCGAGTAGTCGACTGTCGAGTTGTGACTCAAACAGTTCAAATAAGTCGGCGTCACTGAGTACGCCACCGGCTGCATGAGCCGGGGGCAACTGGTGTTGCTCAATACGCTGGATAAACTCAACCAGCCACGGGTGCATTGCTGCAGCCATAGGAAACCTCCTGCGACGTTGCTGGTGTTTAACCGAACGCTTGTAAGCCGGTTTGCGCGCGACCTAGAATCAGTGCGTGCACATCGTGCGTACCTTCGTAGGTATTAACGGCCTCAAGGTTCATGACATGACGAATTACGTGGTATTCATCAGCAATACCGTTACCGCCGTGCATGTCGCGGGCTACGCGTGCAATGTCGAGGGCCTTGCCGCACGAGTTGCGTTTAATCAACGAGATGGTTTCTGGGGGCAGTTGGTCTAAATCCATTAACCGACCGGCTTGAATGCAGCTTAATAAGCCAATCGAAATTTCCGTTTGCATGTCGGCTAGCTTCTTTTGAATTAACTGGGTGGCTGCCAGTGGGCGATTAAATTGGTGTCTATCGAGCGTGTATTGACGCGCCGCATGCCAGCAAAACTCTGCAGCGCCAAGTGCGCCCCAAGCAATACCATAACGGGCTTTATTCAAACACCCGAAAGGCCCTTTTAAACCACTTACATTAGGTAGTAAGGCATCTTCAGGCACTTCGACGTTATCCATGACAATTTCACCGGTAATCGATGCGCGCAGTGAGAATTTACCTTCAATTTTTGGTGCAGACAGCCCTTTCATGCCTTTTTCCAGCACAAATCCACGAATCTCACCGTCAAGTTTCGCCCAAACCACAAACACATCGGCAATAGGCGAGTTAGTTATCCACATTTTAGTGCCTTTCAGCACATAGCCACCGTCAATTTTCTTGGCCGTGGTACGCATACCGGCAGGATCAGAACCTGCATCTGGCTCGGTTAAACCAAAACAGCCCACCCATTCACCACTGGCAAGTTTCGGCAAATATTTCATGCGTTGTGCTTCGGTACCGTAGGCGTGAATTGGATGCATCACCAAACTCGATTGCACGCTCATTGCGCTGCGATAGCCACTGTCGACACGCTCAACCTCACGCGCAACCAGACCATAACAAACATGGTTTACTTCCGCACAACCGTACTTCTCTGGCAAGGTTGCACCCAATAAGCCAAGCTCGCCCAGTTCATTCATTATTTCGCGGTCAAAGCGTTCTTCACGGTTTGCCGTAAGCACCCGTGGCATAAGCTTCTCTTGGCAATATTGATGCGCCGTATCACGAATCATGCGTTCTTCTTCAGTAAGCATGGATGAAAATTGAAAAGGGTCTTGCCAGTCAAATGGGAAACGCGCCATGGGAAATCCTCGTTTTTAAGAGACGTTAATCGTTATTCGTTATTCGTTAAAAAATGCCTAAAGACGGTTTTTTGTTTCTTCGAGTAACGAGTAACGAATAACCAATAACGGTTTTTATTTGTACTTCACTTTACTCCGGTTTGGTGTAAAGTTAAATCATATAAAAACTAAACCAGATATAGCTTTTAACTATGGATTTGCGGCAACTCAATTACTTTGTGGCGGTGTATGAAAACGGCAGCATTAGTGCCGCCGCACGGGCGTGTCATGTGGCCCAACCGAGCCTATCAACGGCATTGCAACAGCTCGAAGATGAGTTGGGTACAACACTGTTCGTGCGACAATCGCGCGGCGTTACCCCCACCGAAGATGGTGAGCGACTGTATGGCCATGCCGGACGTTTGCTGAGTCAAATGCAATCCTTAAAAGCATCGTTTCGCCATAGTGTGGCGCGGGTACAGTTTAGGCTGGGGTTAATTCGTGCCTTGGGTGTGGAGCGTATGAGCCAATTGCTACGTGAGTTTAGTGCCGGTGTTGAGGGGCTGGAGTTGCACTTGGTGGAGCCTGACGATGATGCTGATGCGCGCATCATCACACCCAAAATGCTAAAAGCAGGCGAACAATTTTTACCAATATGGACTGACTGTTTTTTGATCGCATTGCCCGCAGGGCACCCATTGGCACTGAAGCAGAGCTTGCAGCTGGAAGATTTTGACGGTTTGGCGTTGATTAAACGCACACCATGCGACGCTTGGTCTCAATTTTATCCAGAGCTTATCCGTAACGGGATTCAGCCGGATATCCGGGCTGACATCCACACCATTGAATATGCACTCGGCTTGGTTTCGGCGGGTATTGGAGCGGCCTTAGTGCCTGACTTTGAGGTGCTTCATGATCGTCAAGATGTGGTACTGCGGCCAATTCAAGGCATTAACCTGCAGCGAACCATCGGTTTAGCCTATCCGCGCTCAAAAGCAGGACAGCCAGCTTTGGATTGGTTGCGGGTGTTATGCCAGCAGCGCAGCTACGAACCGAGTGAATAAAAAAGCCTGACTCAAACAGAGCCAGGCTTTGTTCAACACAGCCGCTGATTAATTTAAGTCAAAGCGGTCAGCGTTCATCACTTTGGTCCATGCCTTCACGAAATCTCTCACAAACTTCTCTTGCGAATCATCCTGGGCATAGAGCTCAGCGTACGAGCGCAAAATTGAATTCGAACCAAATACCAGATCAACGCGTGTTGCGGTGTATTTGGTTGCGCCCGTTTTGCGATCGTTCAGGGCATAACTGTTTTTACCAGTTGGCTGCCACGTGTAGGCCATATCAGTTAAAGTGACAAAGAAGTCGTTGGTTAAACTGCCAACACGGTCAGTGAACACACCGTGTTTGCTACCACCGTAGTTGGTGCCAAGTACACGCAGGCCGCCCATTAGCACGGTCATTTCTGGCGCAGTCAGGCCCAGTAGCTGGGCACGGTCAAGCAACAGCTCTTCCGGTTGTACCGTGTAATCTTTCTTGACCCAGTTGCGGAAACCATCATGAATCGGCTCAAGCGGCTCAAAAGCTTCCACTTCAGTTTGTTCATCGGTGGCATCACCGCGGCCTGGTGCAAAAGGCACCTCGACATCAAAGCCAGCATTCTTCGCGGCCTGTTCAATGGCATAGTTACCGCCAAGAACAATCACGTCTGCAACGCTAGCACCAGTAGCCTTAGCAATGGGTTCGAGCTTGCTCAGCACTTTTGCCAAACGCTCTGGTTCATTCCCTTGCCAGTCTTTCTGTGGCGCAAGGCGAATACGCGCACCATTGGCGCCGCCACGAAGATCTGAACCGCGGAAAGTGCGCGCACTGTCCCATGCGGTTGCGGCAAGTTCAGCAAGTGACAAACCCGAGTCGGCAATTTTTGCTTTCACTGCAGCCACATCGTAATCGGTGTTACCGGCCGGTATCGGGTCTTGCCAAATCAGTTCTTCGCTTGGCACATCTGGGCCCAAATAGCGTGCTAAAGGCCCCATATCACGGTGCGTTAACTTGTACCAAGCACGCGCGAACACTTCTGAGAAATACGCAGGATCATTGTAAAAGCGCTCAGAAATCTTGCGATACTCTGGGTCCATTTTCATGGCCATGTCGGCATCGGTCATAATCGGATTACGGCGAATTGATGGGTCTTCCACATCAACCGGTTTGTCTTCTTCCTTGATGTTAATTGGTTCCCACTGCCATGCCCCGGCTGGGCTCTTTTTAAGCTCCCATTCATATGTGAAGAGCAAGTAGAAATAGCCATTATCCCATTGTGTAGGATTTGTGGTCCAAGCACCTTCAATACCGCTGGTTACCGTATCACGCCCAATACCGCGTGTTTTGGTGTTGTTCCAACCAAGGCCTTGTTCGTGTACATCGGCAGCTTCAGGCTCGGGGCCGAGGTTTTCCGCTTTCCCGTTACCATGACATTTACCAACCGTGTGGCCACCCGCTGTTAGGGCAACGGTTTCTTCATCGTTCATGGCCATACGCAAGAATGTTTCACGGATGTCTTGTGCGGTACGCAGTGGGTCGGGATTGCCGTCGACACCTTCAGGGTTAACGTAAATTAAGCCCATCTGTACAGCTGCTAAAGGATTTTCCAATGTTTTGCTGTCGTCTTTTTCATACCGCGTTTTACCCAGCCATTCGGTTTCCGAGCCCCAGTAAATATCCTTTTCCGGGTGCCAGATATCATCTCGCCCAAAAGCAAAGCCGTAGGCCGGTAAGCCCATCGATTCGTAGGCCATAGTGCCCGCTAAAATAATCAGATCGGCCCAGCTAATTTTGCTGCCGTACTTTTTCTTAATTGGCCACAATAAGCGACGCGCTTTATCTAAGTTTACGTTGTCGGGCCACGAGTTTAGTGGCGCAAAACGTTGGTTTCCTGTTCCGCCGCCACCGCGACCATCGGCAATACGGTATGAGCCAGCAGCATGCCAGGCCATACGAATCATGAGGCCACCGTAATGACCCCAGTCGGCCGGCCACCATTCTTGGCTATCTGTCATCAGCGCTTTTACGTCGCGCTTTAAGGCGTCAACGTCAAGGTGTTTCAACGCATCAGCGTATTTGAAATCTGGGTCGAGTGGATTTGTTTTGCGATCGTGTTGGTGCAGAATGTCGAGATTTAAAGCATTCGGCCACCAGGCCATATTGGATTTTCCCGTGGCGGTATTACCACCGTGGATGACGGGGCATTTTCCTGCATTGTCACTCATAAAATCTCCTCGTATCAATTCGTTTGCATCATCAAGATTGTGATGATCATTACCTCACACTACGCGCTTTAGAAGTTTAGTCAAAGCAAATAAAAACGGCCAACGCAATAGATTTTTCCGATGAAAATGGTTTTAATAGAACACTATTTTTGCAACCAAGTGACACCATGATGAACAGCTTACGCCACGCCTACCAACAAGCAGCACGTCGAGCACAGTATTCCATTTTGCGCCATCCGCCGGAGTCTATGGCTACTGTTTTACGCCAGCTTGCGGATAAAGCCGAAGTGTTCGAGGAGCCTGATGTGTACGGTAGCGGTGCGCTAATTGAAGATTTTGAAGCGAAGCTTGCGGCATTGCTGGGTAAGCCGGCCGCGTTGTTTTTGCCAAGCGGCACGTTAGCACAGCCATTGGGCCTAAAAATTCATACGCTTGCGCGCCAAAATAACCATGTTGCGCTACACCCGAGCTCGCATTTAGTTCTGCACGAACACGATGGCTATCAGCAGCTTTGGGGATTAAAAGGGCACCTTGTCGGTCAGCCTGAGCAGGTGCCGACACTCAGCGATTTGCAGCAATTAGAAGCGCAACAATTGGCGGCAATCGTACTCGAGCTGCCGATGCGTGAGATTGGTGGGCAATTGCCTGAATGGACTGACTTACAAGCGCAATCACAGTGGGCGAAGGAGCGCGGCATCGCTGTGCATATTGACGGCGCGCGGTTATGGCATTGCCCCGCTTATTACCAGCGCAGTTTAGCGGAAATTTGTGATCTGGCGGATTCCGTGTATGTGAGTTTATACAAAGATATCGGCGGCGTTGCCGGAGCGATACTGGCGGGAACAGAGGCGTTTATTGCTGAAGCCAAGGTATGGAGCCGCCGTGCTGGAGGCAATTTAATTTCAATGTATCCGTACATTTTGGCTGCGGAGAAGGGACTTGACGATAACTTAGCCGCTATAGATGACGCGGTTGTTTATGCCCGCGAGTTGGGGCCGTTACTTGGCAGTATTGAAGGTGTAACCGTGAATCCTGGCGTACCACAAGCAGCCATGTTTCACCTGCACATTGACCAGGATGAAGTGGCGCTGATGGGAGCTATTACTGACTACGCGAATGCGCACGGCATTATCGTATTGCCATTACCGCGAGCCAATAAAAACGGTCAATGTGTGTGTGAAATAAGTGTTGGCCGTCGCACCATGCAGCAGCCAATCGAATTCTGGTACAAGCACCTGAGTGCTTGTCTTGCCCGCTAAGAGTCGGGTACCACTGTCATGCACTCAATTGGACATACCGGAATGCAAGCAGGTTGGTCGTAGAAACCTTTGCATTCCGTGCATTTATTCACATCGACCACATAGTGCTGTTTTCCCATGGCAATGGCATCATTCGGGCATTCAGGCACACACATATCGCAATTAATGCAGTCGCTATCAATGACTACAGGCATTGGTCACCTCGACCACCGGAATGGTTTGTTGCGGTTTCACGTCGGCCACTTTAATCAACATGCTGAACTGCGCCTCTTCTGCATTGAGTGCGGTGGGCAGGCGCACCCCAACTTGGCGACCAGCGCCAGCGGCCCGCTCAAGTAGGTGGTGATTGGTGTCTACCATAGCCTGCAACATGAAGGTGATATTGCCCGACGGCTTCATCAGAATTAATGTATCGCCGATAGCAAAGGCGTTTTTAACGTCAACCGTAGCGTTGGCGCCATCGCAATCAAGTATTTCGCCAACCAGTAATTGCTCACCTTGGCTATGGCTGGTGGCGTAATTCTGGGTTTCGCTGGGTACATGGCGGCGTAAAAACCCTTCAGTGAAGCCGCGGTTGGCCATGCCGTCTAGCTCGGCCAATAAGTCACGGTTAAACGGCTTGCCTGCCGCAGCATCATCAATCGCTTGACGGTAAACTTGCGCGGTTCTCGCAACGTAATACGGTGACTTGGTGCGGCCCTCAATTTTTAATGAATGCACGCCCATCTTGGTGAGCGAATCCACATGCTCAATGCCCCGCAAGTCTTTGGAGTTCATGATGTAAGTACCGTGCAGATCTTCGTCCATCAGCATGTACTCACCGGGGCGCTGTGGTTCAGTTAATAGCACAGGGGTATCAATCGGATTGAACTGGCCCACCGCATCTTCTTCTGCGTCGTGCACCTGATAAGGCCAGCGACATGAGTTTGTGCAAGCACCTTGGTTTGGGTCGCGCTTATTAAAGTAGCCGGACAATAAGCACCGGCCTGAATAAGCCATGCATAAGGCGCCATGCACGAACACTTCAATTTCCATATCGGGGCATTTTTGCCGAATTTCAGCAATTTCGCGTACTTCCAACTCACGCGACACAATGATGCGTTCAATGCCCTGCTGTTGCCAGAACTTTACCGCAGCCCAATTGACGGTGTTCGCTTGCACACTTAAATGCAGCGCTTGGCCGGGATAATGTTCGCGCAACAGCATCACAATTCCCGGGTCGGACACAATCAGGGCATCAGGTTTTAATGCAATGACTGGTGCCATGTCGTCCACAAAGGTAACCAACTTCGAATTATGCGGCGCAATATTTACAACAACATAGAATTTTTTACCTAAGGCATGCGCTTCAGCAATACCTTGCGCCAGACGTGGCAGATCAAATTCATTGTTACGTACGCGTAAGCTATAGCGTGGCTGCCCGGCGTAGACTGCATCGGCGCCATAAGCAAAAGCGAGCCGCATGGCTTTTAAGCTGCCAGCAGGGCTCAGTAATTCAGGTGGGTGTAACTGCATAAAACCTTTGACTGGGTTAATCGTGCCTAAAAATGGTCGGGTAGTTTATACCTCAACTGAGTTGCTTTTATTGATTGAGGTCAAGGTTTCGGCAAATTTGGCCAACTTGGCGGAGCGACTTTTTTCTGGCATCCAAACATCGATCAGGTGTGCTTGGTCGGGTTCAGCCCAAGCCTTCGCAAATGCCTTAGCAAAGCTTTGGTCGTCATGGGCGCGAGCGCTTTCAATACCCATACTTGTGGCAATACTGGTGTACTGCCATTGATGCAGTTTGGTGCAGTTGAGCTTTGGCGCGAAGGCTTCAATCATGTCCCATCGCTGATTGTTTATCAGTACGATGATAGGTAGGCAGCCATAACGCAGGCATTGGCCAAGCTCAAGCCCTGTCATTAGAAAGGCTCCGTCGCCGACAAGAACCACAGGCCGCCGTTGGGTGGTGATGTAAACGCCCAGGGCTGCCGGTATGGAGTAACCCATCGAGGCATAATATGCTGGCGCTAAAAAGTCGGTTGGTGAAGCGCGTAATGAAGCAAATAAGCAATCACCCACATCACTGACAATGGGCACAATCGTGGATTGCTGCGACAGTTGGCGATGTATTTCCTGTACCACGGCATCGGTAGAAAATGTTGAATCCAACAGCAGTTCGGGTTGGTTTAAATTTCGTGTTTCAAATAGCGGTAACGGCTCGCTAGCAAGTCGACTGCACCAGCTTTTCAATGACTGCTTGGGAAAATCAATGCGATAGAAATGCGGAGCGTTGATTAACGAGCGATGGGCACTGAAATTACTGTCGGTGTAAATTACGCCTAAAGCAATGATCATGTCTGCGTCGGTAAGTAACTGGTAAGCCAAGGTGTCTGTAGCGCCACAAAATACACCGCCATAGCACGAATGGTTTGGGTTAATGCTGGCACGCCCTAGCAGTGATGTGACCAGGGGAATATTAAACTGCTCGGCCAAACGCTCAACAGCGTGTTGAGCGCCGCTTCGCCGTACATTAACGCCACTTAGAATTACGGGCCGGCGGGCTGTGCTCAATGCAGCAACAAGCCGTTGATAATCATCTTCATGAACGCTGGCTGGCAGTTTGGGTGAAGCGGTAAACGATGCCAGCGGCGCAATATCCAAATCGACCGCATCGCGGGGGACTTCAATCAATACCGGGCGAGACTGCGCTTTACAGGTTTGCAATGCCTCTTGCAGCAATAGAGGTGCGGTTTCAGCATTGTCGAGGCGCACTTGCAGACAGGTGATTTCCGCATAAATATGGCGTTGTGAATCGATAGTTTTGGCTTGATGATGAATTTGCAGGCCGGAAGCTACTTCGTTGCGGCTTGGGTAGCCAGCAAAAATAACTAACGGCACATATTCTTCATAGGCTTGGGCCACGGCATTGACGCCATTAAGCGCGCCAGCACCGTAGGTTAGTGCAACAGCAGCTGGGCGGTTTGCGCATCGGGCAGCGGCATCAGCCGCATAAACAACAGCTGGCTCGTGGGTTAGGTAGTAAAACGGTAGCGCATCCGGTTGTTGTTGCAACTGTTGTAACAGAGGCAGAATAAAGTCCCCAGGAATTCCAAAAATCTCGTTGACGCCAATGTGACGCAGAGCCTTGGTAATCGCAGCACCCAATTGCATCGCAACACCCTTATCAAAAACAAAACAGCCCACGAGTGTGGGCTGTTTATTGGGGCAATGCTTTGATGTTGGTCAACAATACTTAAGTGTCTTGATTGACCATCCATACTGCGGCTTCTACGCGTGAACGTAAGCCGAGCTTCTTCAGCAGGTGCTTTACATGTACTTTCACCGTGCCGTCGGATATATCCAATTCGCGCGCGATAACCTTGTTGCTCATGCCCTTGGCGATGAGTTCTAAGATTTCTCGTTCACGGTTCGTTAATCCGTCAAGTTTACTTGCCGTGGGTGCTGAAGGGCGGCGTAATGCAGTCGCTAACACTTCAGTAATGGCTTCACTTAAAACCATTTTCCCATCTACGGCACGTTGAATCTGCTCAAGTAATAGCTCAGGATCCATGTCCTTCAATAAATAACCATCAGCACCGTTGGTGATGGCGGTAACCACGTCTTCGTCGGCATCAGACACAGTGAGCATGACAATGCGTGAGGTCACGCCATTGTCGCGCATGCGTTTCAAGGTTTCTAAACCGTCCATACCTTGCATATTAAGGTCGAGAATGATCAGGTCTGGGTCCAATTCTTCAGCTTGAATAAGGGCATCTGCACCGTTACTGCATTCAGCAACAACTTCCAGGCTATCTTCCAGCGAGATTAATTGTTTCAAACCCTTGCGTAGCAGCGGATGGTCATCCACAAGCATTATGCTAGCGGGGGTGTCAGACATGACGAGCTCCTTGTTTGCATCAACTTTGTTGCGTTCGGTCAGTATTGTTACACATTGTTCCATGACAAAGTATAGGTTAGCGCAATCTAACCCAAAAGGGGTAGTTTTACGTGCCTCTTATGACCTGCCAGTTATCACTCCCGCTGAATTGTTGTACTGCGCGAGATCACGCATAGTTTACACATTGGAAAATTTTCTGGAGCAACGCGTGAATACAGTACGAGTGTCATCAACAGTCGACAAGCCAACAGCAATCAATTTGATTGTTGGCATGACACTGTGGATGAGCTTGAGTGTGCTCGTGGTGCAGTTGTTTTCGGTAGACGCTGGCTTTGATTTCGCACAGCTTTACCGCTTGCTGGCCCTATCTGGCCTTAGCGCAACCGCGTGGCATTTTGTGTTTTTCTGGCTGGGTGAGCGTGCTATGCAGTCACGCTTTATTTATCTAAGCACAGCCGCGCTTTTGATTCCTGCATTCGCCATGGTGTGGCTACTGATGCACCCGCCACTGAGCTATTCAGCGTTGCAATGGTTAGCCGTAGCTTGCGGCTTTGGTGGTGCGCAATTTATTGCGTTTACCCAGAATGACAAAGTCGATAAAACTGGTCTTGGTTGGACCCTCGCGGTCAACGCTGGTATAGCCGGTATTGGTATTGTAATTGCGCAAGCGGCGCTGCCGTTTCTATCCAGTATTAATTTATTCGGCGCGCTTGCTGGCACGCCTTGGATTTCAGCATATGGAAGTGGTGACATCGTTGGCGTGATTGCTCCAGGCGCGTCATTGTGGTTAGCAAACATGGGCTGGATTATTATCGTTGCGATTGCCCTTGCGAGTATTGTTTGGCAAGTGGCTCGCCGCACGCAAGATGAACCAGCAAAGCCGTTTGGCACCATTACCGATCGCGCCCATTACCGCGCCATTCTGCGTAACAAACATACATGGGTCATGACGTTACTTTACGTGATGGCTTTTGGCTCTTTTATTGGGTTCACCATTACCTTTCCATTAAGTCTGCAAAGTTTCAGCGCAACGTATACCCCCAGTGCATTAACCTACGCATGGATTGGTCCGTTGCTGGGGGTTTTGGCGCGCCCATTTGGTGGTTGGTTAGCTGATTTGTTTGGGGGTTCGAAGGTGACGCTGTGGTGTGCCGTGGTGTTGGCGATAAGCAGCGTGGTGGCTGGCGTCATCACTTATAAAGCAACGCACAGCCCACTTCCAGAGCAGTGGTTTTTGGGGTACCTGTTGGTGTTCTTGGTTATTTTTATTGCAACAGGAGCAGCCAGTAGTGCCATTTTTCGCAGTGTTAGTGTGGTATTGCCGTTGGAGCAGTTGCCGCTAGCGTTACGTTGGCTAACTGCAGTGGCTAGCGCCGGCGCAGCGTATATTCCAGCGCTGTGGTACGTAAATAGCACCACCGCGACCCCAGCTTATGCATTATTCGTATTCGCCTTATTCTACGTGGTATGTGCAGCGTTGGTGGCGTACATGTACTTGCGCAATAAAGCTGAGTTCTATAACCCTTAAGCCGTTGTTGGAGCATCCTGGCGTTCTAATATGTACTGTGGTGTGAATTCGAAATACACCCCCGTACCGCCAACAACACGGCGCTTAATCGTAATATCACCGCCTAAATGGCGACTACGTTCCTGCATGATGGCCAAGCCATAGTGATTCAGTTTTTCTGCGTTTTCTGGAATACCGACACCGTTATCTTCAATGCTAAGGCGAATGCCATTGTTTTCGTCCTGTGCCAGTTTTACGACCACATCGGTGCCTTGGCTATGATGAATGGCATTCTGACAAGCTTCACGAATAATTTGCAGCAAATGAATTTCTTCGTGAGGTACCAACGGTGTGCTTTCTAACTGATAATCTAAGCGAAACGCAATGTCTGACTGGTCGTTAAATTGTTTCATGGTGGTTTGCAGTGCATGCAACATACCCGCACCATCCACTTTTAAACGGAAGGTTGTAAGCAGTTCGCGTAATTGGCGGTATGCGGCGTTCAAGCCTTCTTTCAGTTCTTTTGAGACATCTTCAATAACCTCGCGGTTGTCTTTCTCAATGGCTTTGTTTAATCGAGTGACCTGAATTTTCAAATAGGACAGCGCTTGGGCTAACGAGTCATGGAGTTCGCGAGCAATAACCGTCCGTTCCTGAATCAGTGCCAACCGTCGCACTTGCTCTTCTTCTTGTTTCAAGCTTAATGCCACAGCAAGCTGGTCGGCAACTGACTGAATGAGTTGCTGTTGCCAGTCGCTGAGTTGCTCGCTAGTTGGGCAGCGCGCAACCAACACCCCGTAATTATGATCTTCACGATCGATTGGGAAGCGATAAATGCGCAAACCATCCATGACCGACACACCACCACCAGCATTCACGCACTGACTGCAGTCAACGCCTTCACAGGGATCAATGGGCGCGCCAATGGGTTGCACCTGTAAGTACGGTTTGTTGCCCGCTTCTGTGATTAAACACAGTTCAATATCATCCACTTCAGAGGCCCGTTTCAGGCCGTTTACAATCGCGGTAAAGTCATGATACCCCGGTGAGTGTTCGATGATGGTGCGTGCGGTATCGTATAAAAATTGCAGTCGAATATTCGACTTCTGAATAGCTTGTGTTTGCTCGTCGACACGCTTTTCAAGGTTGCCGTACATAAAACCGATAGCTTCATTCATTTTGTTCAGGGTACCGGCAAGTACACCGAGCTCATCTTTCATCGGGTGCTTCACGCGCGCGGTAAAATCACCTTGACCAATTCGGCGGGCAGCTTGTGTGAGCACTTCTAGCGGGTAGCGTACGCGCGTGCGTAGCCAGTAGAAAATAACTAAGGCTAGGCCAATACTGGCAAACAGTGACAACACTTGAATGGAGCGTATGGAGCGAATGCGTTGTTCAGCATCTTGCTGAATTGCAGTAACGAATTCGTTAATTTGATCAATTTGTGGGCCGATTGCGGCAACCAGTTGTACAGATGATATTTCGCCTGTTGCGACCTGTTGCTGAAATGCTTGCCAGCTTGCCATTGATTGGGTGTACAAGTCGGTTAGTTCGTTATCTTCAATTTTGAACCGGTTAAAAACGTGGTGATTCCAGCTTTCATTGAGTGCAGCGGCTACAGTCGCCGCATTTTCGGGGTCATGCATGGCATGCCAGCTGTATTGGTAAGCTTGATAGCGTAATGAACCAGCAACATTAATCGCCAAAGCATCGTGGTCGGCTTTTTCTGATAGCCAATATGATGCAAGTAGCGTCAGTATCGTCAACGCCACCATCGCGCTTAGGGCAATACCGATGCGTGTCACAATCGAAAATTTATTCATAATACCTATACTGAGCGTTGTTGCAGGTAGCTGTATAGTTTAACGCCAAATACGTTTGGGTGCGAATCAGGAATTTTATGATTTGCTCAAAGGTTTTGGTGCACTGCTATACTTTGAGCTCAAATTGACGGCTTAGGGAGAATTAATGGCTGAATTTATAACCACTTGGGGAAAATCCGCGTATACCAGTTTTGGTTTTTTCTGGATGGCATTATGGGCCTTTGTATTAGGCTATTTGATAAGTAGTTTAATTCAAGTGCTAATCACCAAGCGACGCATGCGCAACGCAATGGGAAATAACAACCTTAAATCAGTTTCCTTAGGTACGTTTTTCGGATTCATTTCCAGTTCTTGCAGTTTTGCTGCGCTTTCAACCACCCGCGCGCTCTTTAATAAGGGCGCGGCTTTTAGTGCTTCGATGGCGTTTATGCTCGCGTCAACAAACTTAGTGATAGAGCTGGGGTTTGTTATCTCTATTTTTCTAGGCTGGCAGTTTGTGGTTGGCGAGTATGTTGGGGGGCTGCTGCTGATTTTGTTCGTATGGCTATTTATTACGTTAACCAATCCACAAAAGCTTATTAAGCAAGCGCGTCACGAAGACAGCGAAGACGAACATCGGCATGAAAGCACCTTATCTGACCTATTGAGTAAAGAAACGTGGCAGCAAGTCGGCCAAAAATATGTCATGGAATGGCAAATGGTTTGGCAGGACATTCTTATCGGCTTTACCGTTGCAGGTGTTATTTCGGCGTTCGTACCGAGTGCGTTTTTCGAGTGGCTTTTTGTTGGCGTGGGCAGTGCCGGTGAACCGGGCTTTTGGTCATTGTTGCAACAGGCTGTGGTAGGGCCAATCGCTGCATTCTTTACCTTTATTGGCTCTATGGGGAACATTCCATTGGCGGCAGTGCTATTTGGCGAGGGTGTAGCTTTTGCCGGGGTCATGGCATTTATATTTTCTGATTTGATTGTGCTTCCGGTATTGAAAATAAATGCGCGGTACTACGGCTGGAAAATGGCGCTTTACATTGCCATGATGCTATTCGTGTGCCTGGTTGCAGCGTCATTGGTGATGCACTACGGCTTGGTTGCATTTGACTTGCTACCTGATGCATCGCAATGGACTTCGCCAGCGGAGCAGGAGCACTTTCAGCTAAATTATGGGTTTGTTTTGAACCTAATCTTTCTTGCACTTAGCACGGTGATGATTGTTTTTTGGCGTCAGGCACAACAAGCCAGTGAGCATGATCACCACGATCATGACCATAGCGCGTCATCGCTCGGTGATAAAATTATGGCTGGCCTTTGTGTACTCAGTGCAGTTTGGTTGATTGGTGGCATGGTTGTTTACGTTATCATATAACGCATAAAAAAAGCCCGAGACGGTTGGGAGGTCTCGGGCTAACACTGCCGTGGCAAACCACGGTCAACAACACAAATTGTGTTACGTCAAACTACCTAGCTTTTTACAGTTACCGGTGTAGCGTCAATTTCAGCTTCTTGCTGTTTGCCAAACAGGCCAATAACAACCTGATAGGCAACAGCGAGTCCGCCAATGATGAACACAACGTCACCGATAGTACGAATCCAGCGCAAGCTTTGCAGTAATGGTTGCTGCATAAATGCTTCACTACGTGCGTACCACAAGCCTTCAGTAGCCGAGGCGTAGAACTGGATGAAACCAATAGGTAACAAGCTCGTGAATAACATCAAGCACAAGCCGATATTCAACCACCAGAAACCAGTTTTCATAATCTTGTCGTTAAACGCGAAGTTCGGACGAATGTAGCGCAAGATTAACAGTACGAAACCGATTGCTAAGAAGCCATACACCCCAAACAATGCCGCGTGAGCGTGGGTTGGTGTGGTATTCAAGCCTTGGATGTAATACAGCGCAATGGGTGGGTTGATCATGAAGCCCAACACGCCAGCACCTAAGAAGTTCCAGAATGCCACAGCAACAAAGCACAGTAGTGGCCACTTAATACGTTGCATCCACTCGGCGCGACGTTGCAAGCTCCAGTTTTCCCATGCTTCATAACCCAGTACCACCAATGGCACCACTTCAAGCGCAGAGAACGTTGCCCCAACAGCCATGATTGGTGTTGTAGTACCTGAGAAGTACAAGTGGTGGAAGGTACCCGGTACGCCGCCTAACATGAACAGTGACGCTGAGGCCAATGCGGCAGCAGTTGCCATACGGCGAGACACAAGGCCCATGCTATTAAAGATGAACGCTAACGCTGCAGTTGCAAACACTTCAAAAAAGCCTTCAACCCACAGGTGAACGATCCACCAGCGCCAGTATTCCATCACGGATAAGTGAGTACGTTCGCCGTAGAAGAAGCCAGCACCGTAGAACAAGCCAATCGCAACCACAGAAGCGGTTAGTAGCGCTAACAAGTTCTTGTCGCCAGGCTGTTTGAACGCGCCAACAACGCCGCGTAACATCAAACCAAGCCAGAATACGATGCCAAGGAACTTACCAATTTGCCACAAACGCCCTAAATCGACGTATTCATAGCCTTGGTGACCCAGCCAGAAACTGAGGTGCTCAGGCATGATTTGCGCAATGGCCAAGTAGTTACCAATAAACGAACCGGCAACAACCACAACAAGAGCCCAGAACAGGATATCAACCCCAAGCTTTTGGAATTTCGGGTCTTTACCACCGTTAATAATCGGTGCTAAGAATAATCCCGCCGCTAAGAAGCCGGTTGCAATCCAGAAGAGCGCCGCCTGTATGTGCCAGGTGCGTACTAATGAATAGGGGAACCACTGCGACACGTTAATGCCATAGAATTCTTGGCCTTCAACCGTGTAGTGCGCAGTAAAGCCACCTAAGAATATTTGTACGATAAATAACGCCATGACCAAGAACAGGTATTTACCCAGTGCTTTTTGTGAAGGGGTTAGATTTACCAAGCTGATTGGATCTTTTTTCGGCGCTTCCGTTTCTTCTTCGTCATGATCACGTAAGAAGGCCCAAGCCCAAATCAAGCCACCGACACCGGCAATAAGCAGAATGATTGACACTAAGGACCAAATTAAATTTTCGGCACTCGGCTTGTTGTCAATCAACGGCTCATGTGGCCAGTTGTTGGTATACGTTACATCGCTATCAGGACGCTCGGTTGCGGCTGACCATGCAGTCCAGAAAAAGAACTGGGTCATAACTTCGCGGCGTTCTAAGCTTGGCAATGTGTTTTCTTTCATTGCATAGTTTTCGCGCGTGCTTTTTAACGACAAGTCGTCACTGAAAAGACGTTTGTAGTAATCCGCAGTTTCCGCAATAGCTTGTGCACGCACATCACCAACAACCAAGGTATCCGTTGCGGCGTCATAAGCTGGATGACGGTAAGCCTGTTTCAGCTCGAACTGCAGCGAGTTTTGTTGTGCTGCGGTTAGGCTTGCATAGCTTTGTCCATAAGTTTTCTGGGCGGTTATTTCTAACCAAGCCACTAATTCGCGGTGCAACCAATCGGCCGTCCAGTCAGGTGCTTGGTATGCGCCATGCCCCCAGATAGAGCCTAATTGCATGCCACCGACTGATTGCCAGGCGGTTTGCCCGTCAAGAATCGACTCTTCCGTCATCAAAACGTGACCTGATTCGGTCATGACTTGATCAGGAATCGGCGGAGCGACACGGTAAACTTCTTTACCGAAGTATCCCAGGACACCAAAGGTGATGGCCAAAATGGCTATCAGTATCCACCATAATTTTTTATAACCGGCCATTTGGCACCTCCGGCTGTTGATGTTGTTGCATTGTTGATTCTCCCTTTAATCAAGTTTGCACTGGGTCAGATGTGACTAGCGCGCACTTTGATCCTTATAGCAAGCTCCGTGCCACTTTGTATTTGGCTGAAATAGCACGAAAATTTAATCTTTGTGGGTTAAATCAACCCAGCTCTTGCGCAGTCATTTAAACCGCCTTGGTAGAAATTACCCGCGTATAGAATCGCACGGGCTGGCACCGTTAGAAATTGAGCTAAAGAGGTAACTGAAAGGAATCTATGGGGTATACCCATTGGGGGTAGTTTTTATTGATCTAAATCAATGCAGTAAAGTGCGCCGCGTCTATGCTTGATAGGAAGAAACACAACATATAGACATGTTAACAAATAAGCACACAAGATATAGGTTTATTATGCTGCGATACAGCGCTGAACAAGTGGTTTTTCAGGAGGTGCCTGGAGAGGTCTCTCTTGCGTACACCATTACCGGATGTCCGGTTGGGTGTAAAGGTTGCCACAGTGTCGACAGCTGGCCGGTCGGTAGCGGCGAGCAACTGACTTCCGAATACTTTGCAGCGCGCTTGGCTCAATATCGCAATTTAATTACTTGCGTGCTTTTTCTAGGCGGCGAATGGCAGCCGGAAGCCCTAATTGAACGACTGCAGCAAGCACAACAAGCGGGATTACAAACCTGTTTATACACCGGTTATGACGATGTGTCGCTGCGTATTAAACACCATTTGACCTACCTCAAGACAGGGCCATGGGTGGCCAGTTTGGGGGGCCTTGATAGCCCTACTACAAATCAGAAGTTTTATGACTTACGCACTCAGCGACTGCTGAACTGCCGGTTCCTTGCAAGCTAACCGGACCATTAAAACTATAAATAAGGAGAGTAGCCATGTTGCGCTTAAACCCAGAACAAGTTGACGCAAAGATGGATTTCATCAAACACTATTTATCGGCGCAAAATGCCGCGGATGGCTCGAAGATGGACGCCAATGCAAATGTTACCCAAAAGAACATTGCGACCCTAGAGGCTGAGTTAATGAAGGACTTTTTTGTGCAGGTTAACCGGAAGCAAGTCAGCACCAAAATCAGTGAGTTATTTGGCCCCGAATTAGGGCAAGAGTACATTCGCCAAATTGAAGACCACGAAATTTATGTGCATGACGAAACCAGCTTAAAACCGTATTGCGTGTCGGTAACCATGTACCCATTTTTGCGTGACGGCTTAACCAAGCTTGGTGGCGAGTCGAAAGCGCCTAAGCATTTAGAAAGCTTCTGTGGCACCTTTGTGAATTTTGTATTTGCGGTAAGCTCACAGTTTGCTGGCGCGGTGGCTACGGTAGAGTTTCTTGCGTATTTTGATCATTTTGCACGCCGTGATTATGGTGATAATTACCTTGAAACCCACCCCCATGAGATTGCAAACCACCTACAACATGTCGTCTATGCGTTAAATCAACCTGCCGCTGCGCGTGGTTACCAAAGTGTATTTTGGAATATCTCAGTATATGACCAGCATTACTTTGAAAGCATGTTCGGTGACTTTGTGTTCCCCGACTTTAGTAAGGGCAGCTGGGCGTCAGTTAGTAAACTGCAAGACTTCTTCTTGCATTGGTTTAACGAAGAGCGCAAGAAAACCATTTTAACGTTTCCAGTGGTAACGGTGGCGATGCTGACTGACAAAGGACAATGTAAGGACCAGGAATTTGCACGTCATATTGCGCACGAACTTGCTGATGGCAACTCATTCTTTGTTTACCTGTCACCAAATGCCGACTCACTGGCTTCCTGTTGCCGCCTGCGCAGTGAGATTAGTGATAATACGTTTTCCTACACGCTTGGCGCGGGTGGTGTGGCGACCGGGTCAATCAACGTCATTACCATTAATATGAATCGACTGGTTCAGGATGGTCGTGATCTGGAAACAGAAATTGAGAAAATCCAGAAGTACCAAGTGGCTTACCGGAAGATTATGGAAGACTACAAAGCCGCGGGGCTGCTCACCGTTTACGATGCTGGGTTTATCTCACTGGATAAACAGTTTTTGACGATTGGTATTAATGGCATGGTTGAAGCTGCCGAGTCGCAAGGTTTGGTTGCCAGCAACAATCGCGACTATATCGAGTTTGTGCAACGGCATTTAAAAGTCATTTATGACGCCAACAAACGTGCGAAACAAGAATATGGTTACATGTTTAACACTGAATTTGTCCCCGCAGAAAACCTCGGTGTTAAAAATGCGAAGTGGGATCGTGAAGACGGCTATTTTGTGCCACGCGACTGCTATAACTCGTATTTCTATGTGGTGGAAGATGATGCGACCAACTCGCTGGACAAGTTCATCATGCACGGCGACGAGCTCATTGAGTTTCTCGATGGTGGCTCAGCATTGCATTTGAATTTAGATGAAAAGCTAACAACCGACGGCTACTTATCGATGCTCAATATTGCTGCAACCACCGGCTGCAATTATTTCTGCATTAACGTAAAAATCACCATTTGCAACGCCTGCGAACAAATTGATAAGCGCACGCTTTGCGAGTGCTCAGCATGTGGCTCTACCGATATTGACTACGGTACGCGGGTGATTGGTTATTTGAAGCGGGTGTCAGCGTTTAGCTCTGGGCGTCGCCAAGAGCATGCTGCGCGGCATTATCATCGCAAGCAACACGACACCAGTATTGCTGGTGCTCGAGCGCAAGCCAATGCGCTCAAGCAAGCAAGTTAAGATTGCTGGCGCCGCGTTACACCACTTTGGAGTAACGCGGTGCAGTGGCTGAGTCGTCAAGATAAGCATCAAAGCAGGCACAGATACTGCGCACCCAAAGCCGACCAAGGGTCGTGACGCGCAATTGATTGGCATCAAGCTCAACCAGACCATCTTCTATAAATGGTTCCAGCTTGCGTTTGGCATCAGCAAAGTAGTCCCAAAAATTCTCAATGGTCCAACGGTTGGCAAATTCTTGAATATCTAAATCGAAATGACAGATTACTTGCGAAATTAACGCCGCACGCAATTTATCATCAGCATTCAATTCAAAGCCTTTCACAATCGGCAGGGTGTCGCTATTGATTGCTTTGTAATAAGAAGGCAACTCTTTCACGTTTTGCCACAGCACCCCGTTAATTTGGCTAATTGATGATGCGCCAATACCCAACAAAGCATCTTGACCGGAAGTGGTGTAGCCTTGGAAGTTACGTTGTAACTCACCGCGTTGCTGGGCTTGCGCCAAGGTATCGTCAGTTTTAGCAAAGTGGTCCATACCAATAAACTGATAGCCAGCCGCAGTAAACTTGGTAATGCCTAACTGCAGTAATTCAAGTTTAATCGGCGCTGTAGGTAAGCTTGACTCATCAATTTTACGCTGCCCGGCAAAACGCGATGGCAAATGGGCATAGCTAAACAGCGACACACGGTCAGGGTTTAATTCAATGACCTGATCAATCGAAGCCGCAAATGTTTCTGGACGCTGATACGGCAAGCCGTAAATCAAGTCGAGGTTGATTGAGCGAAAACCAAGCGCTTTGCTTAAGGCAATTTGATGCTTGATCATGTCGGTGTCCTGCACCCGGTTGATCGCAATCTGTACTTTGGCGTCGAAGTCCTGCACACCATAACTCACGCGGTCAAAACCGAGCTTGCGCAAGTGACGTAATTTATCATCACTGCAACTACGTGGGTCAATTTCGATAGACCATTCCGTGTTATCCGTGAAACTAAAATGTTCGTGCAATAAATCCATCAAACGCGATAACTGCGTTTCACTCAAGAATGTTGGTGTACCGCCGCCCATGTGCACCGACTCAAATTTACGGTTGCCCAATAGCGCTTTGTACATGGCCATCTCTTTGGCTAAGTAATCTAAATAAATGTCGGCTTTGTGCTGGTGGCGGGTGATGACTTTATTGCAACCACAGTAATAGCAAAGCTTAATGCAGAACGGTAAGTGAATGTATAAGCTCAGTTCGTCTGGGGCGTTTGCGAGCGTTTGCTCCATGGCACTCAATGGAAACTTATTGTGCAGTGCCAACGCTGTCGGATACGACGTGTAGCGAGGTCCATTGATGTTGTACTTGTCGATGAGCGCTTGGCTCCAAACAATCTGGTTTGCGTTATTGGTCATGCTGACACCCCGAGGAAAAACCCCTTACCTGTGAATTTCTAAGCGCAGTTTATATGATGCAGATCAGAAAATTGATACACCTGAAGGGGTATAAGAGCGAGGCAATTGGTGGCTGATCACACCGCCTAGCGCAATTCAGGTTTCGCCAAAATCAGTGCCGCCGTTTGTTGGGTGGCGCGATAGATCGGTGCCGGTAAACGCCCTTCCAGTTCAATGGTATCAAGAAGGTTCTTTACTTCGAGACCCAACTCAGTATCGCCCTTTATCAGTAACTTGCGGCGGAAAAACAGGGTGTCAGGGTCCACCTGACCGCTCACCATAAGTAGCAGCGAGGCACAATTACCGCGCATGGTGACACTGGCTGGCTGCGGTTGCATGGACGCCCGCAAGCGCGCGCGGCTAGCTCCGTTGACCACGGTTACCGAAAACATCAAGTCAAGGTCAGGCACTTCAATACGCACCCATTGTTGCTGTAGAAAATCTAATTTATGTGCACGTAATTCGGGCTCAAGAACGTGATTCAGCATACTGCTAAGTATTTGTTCTGAAATGGGTTTAGGGACCACTACGCTGATTCGATGTAACCCTGAAATAACGTGTGACCAGTAATCTACTACTTTGGGGATAACCATAAGTTGCCGTCCAGAAATGTCCCGTAAATTTTTCAACTCATTATAATACTCATTACGAATGCATGTTTATCGACGGGATCAATAATTATGGAACTTCTGTGCCCTGCTGGCAGTATGCCAGCCCTCAAAGCAGCTATTGAACATGGTGCTGACGCCGTGTACGTGGGCTTAAAGGATGAAACCAACGCGCGCCATTTCGCGGGCTTAAATCTTGATCAAGCCGGTTTAACCGAGGCTGCACGTTATGTGCACCAGCATGGTAAAAAATTGCACGTTGCGATAAATACCTTTGCCCATGTTGATACCTTTGAAACCTGGCGCAGGGCGGTCGATATGGCAGTTAAAGCGGGTGCTGATGTGCTGATTTTAGCCGACATGGCGGTTTTAGCTTATGCCGCTGAACGTTATCCAAAAGTTGAGTTGCACTTGTCCGTACAAGCGTCAGCAACCAATGCCGCGGCCATCGAGTTTTACAAACAATTTGGCGTAAGCCGTGTGGTGTTGCCGCGCGTATTGTCGATGAATCAGGTGCGGGCCATTGCCCGCACCAGCGACATGCAACTGGAGGTGTTTGCGTTCGGTAGCCTATGCATTATGGCGGAGGGGCGCTGCTATTTAAGTTCGTATATGACGGGTGAATCACCAAATACTGCGGGCGCCTGTTCGCCAGCAAAATACGTACGTTGGGACGAAGCCGACGACGGCACGTTAGAGTCACGCCTAAATAACATTCTAATTGATCGGTTCGCGCCCAATGAAACCGCTGGCTATCCAACCCTTTGCAAGGGGCGTTTCAAAGTTGGTGACGATACCTATCATGCGTTAGAAGAACCCACCAGTTTGAATACCTTGAGTTTGCTCCCTGAGCTTTACAAAGAGGGAATTGCCTCGCTGAAAATTGAAGGGCGGCAACGCAGCCCTGCGTATGTTGCACAGATAACCCAAGTGTGGCGTCAGGCTATCGACGCAGTCATGGCCGATAGCGAGCAATTTACAGTTCAGCAGCAATGGGACCACGTGCTAGCTGGGCTTTCAGAAGGCAGTCAAACAACCTTAGGTGCCTACCATCGGAAATGGAAGTAACTATGAAATTTTCACTTGGAGCAATTCAATATTTTTGGCCGAAACAAGTGGTCGAAAACTTCTATAAACAAGCCGCCGACTCAGCGGTTGATATTGTTTACCTCGGCGAAACGGTTTGCAGCAAACGCCGTGAACTAAAATTTGAAGATTATATGGCGATAGCTCATATGCTGCGTGAAGCCGGTAAGCAGGTGTGCCTTTCGACCATGACGTTGTTAGAGGCGCCATCTGAATTACGTGAGCTGCGCAAATATTGTGACAATGGCGATTTTCTGGTCGAAGCCAATGACGTGGGCGCGATTCCGTATTTGCAGGAGCAAAAATTACCCTTCGTTGCAGGGCCTGCAATTAACTGCTACAACCACCATACACTGCGAAAACTAATGAGTTTGGGTATGAGCCGCTGGGTGATGCCAGTTGAGCTGTCGCGTGAGTGGCTCGCAAAGTTACTGCAGCAGCCCATGGTGCACGACGTGCGCGATTGCCTTGAAGTGGAAGTATTTGCCTTGGGCCATATGCCGTTGGCTTGGTCCGGGCGGTGCTTTACCGCGCGCTCTGAAAATCGCCCCAAAGATCAATGTGAACTGGTGTGTATCAATTATCCCGAAGGGCGGCCGGTGGCGAGCCAAGAGGGACAACAGGTGTTTATCTTGAACGGCATTCAAACCCAGTCGGGAAGCCGCTACAACCTGATTAATCAATTACCAAATATGGCAGGGCTGGTTGACGTTGTGCGACTAAGCCCGCAATTGACCGGAACCTTTGATTGGTTGGAAAAATTCCGAGCGAATACCACGGGCAATCAACCACAAAAACTCGAACAGAACGATAGTAACGGCTATTGGCTGGCACTAGCTGGTTTGGTTCAACAGCTCGACTAAAAAGGATTCATCATGCTACAAATTACCGATCTTCAGGTTGAACAAAAAATGTGGCCGTTATTGCGCCAAGCGTTTCGTCCCATGTTTTTACTCGGCGCCAGTTTTAGTGCCATTGCCATGCTGCTGTGGATTTTGGCACTAGCGGGGACTATTTCGCTGCCCGTGTACGGCAATGTGTTGGTCTGGCATGCCCACGAAATGATTTTCGGCTTTGTGGCTGCCATCGTGGTGGGCTTCTTACTAACTGCGGTGCAGAACTGGACCGGTATGCGCGCCACCCATGGTCGCGCGTTGGGTATTCTTACTACAGTGTGGTTATTGGGGCGTTTGGCATTTCTGTTTGGGGCCAACTTACCGGTTTGGCTGGTGGCCGGCGTTGATTTGCTGTTTCTGCCGCTGTCTGCCATTTTACTGGCGGTGCCATTGATAAAAGTAAAACAACAGCGCAATCTGTTTTTCGTGCCAGTGTTATTTTTACTCACATTTTGTAATGCCCTGATGCACTACGGTTTGGTGAGCGAGCGTTTCGACATACAACAGCTCGGTAGTCAGAATGCCGTTTGGCTGGTGGCGTTGTTGATGGCAATTGTTGGTGGCCGCGTTATTCCAATGTTTACCGCCAATGGCACCATGACCACCAAAGCTGAGCCTATCGTATGGCTCGACCGAATTGGCCTCGGCAGCCTGTGGTTAGTTTTCATTTTGAATATCACATTGTTCAGTGCGCAATTACCTGATGTGGTTATGGCTGCAATTTACGCGATCAGTGCGGTTGCTTTGGGTGTTCGTTGTTTGCGCTGGCGCATCTGGATAACGCTGCGGGTTCCGCTCCTGTGGTCGTTGCATATCGCGTATTGGTTTATTCCATTGGGTTTAGCGCTGTTCGCGCTGCGTGAGTTGGGTTTCAATATCAGCAACTCGATTGCGCTGCATGCGCTAACCGCTGGTGCTATGGGCAATATGATTTTGGCCATGATTGCCCGAGTTTCGTTAGGGCACAGCGGCCGACCATTGCAGCCGAAAGCGATTATGTCATTGGCGTTTTTGTTGGTGGCCGTTGCGGCACTTTCGCGGGTTCTATTAACCTGGCTGGCGCCAGAACTTAGCATGTCATGGTTTATGTTTAGCGCTGCCGCGTGGATTCTTGCGTATTTGATTTACGTGGTTGTGTACTTGCCAATTTTGATTACCCCACGACCAGACGGACGCCCAGGTTAATCGTTAAATTGGCTAGCAGGTGGCTTCGTGGGTGCAGCTTCTGGGCGCAGCCACAGCCATACCGCAACCGTTGCCATAATGCCAATAATGCCAAATTTAAAGGCGATGTGAACGGGGCTGAACGTCAGCATGATGGCGCTACCGGTCATCATAATACTGGCAATCACTTTGGGTTGCCGCTTCACCACACCATATTTACGCCAGGCGATAATCTGAGGGCCGTATTTGGGATGTTCCAGTAGTTTTTGCTCCACTACAGGCCAGCCTTTGCCGCCAGCCCAAGCTGCTGCCAGCAAAAAAGGTACAGTGGGCATTATCGGCAACAGCAGCCCGATAACGCCCAGCAGCAATGATAAAACAGCGATAGTCCGCCATAAAATGATGCGCAGGAATACAGTCATGCCAGATTCAGCTCGCTTGCAAGTTATGCCAACAGTGGAGATATTTACTTGAGCCCTAAGCGCCCTGCAAGTTTATGCAAGTTACTCGGATCAAGGTCCAGTATACGAGCTGCTTGCGTCCATTTATAGTCTGTTTGCTCAAGTGCTTGTTGAATGAGTTCACGTTGCACCGTTTGAATGGCGTTTTTCAGGTTCAGCGAACCGGCCGCAAGTGAACCTGTCACGCGTGGTAAGGGTAAGTCTTGCGTTGAAACGGTCTGGATCACCGCGTTTGGTAAGTCGAGCAATTCGGCATCAATGCTGACGATATCATCCCGCCGAGCGCCTAAGCTTAGTGCTTTTATGGCAGCGCGACTGATGGTGTGCTCGAGTTCGCGGACGTTACCCGGCCAGTCATACCGATGCAGGGCTTGTTCGGCTGCGGCTGACAAACGCAATGCCCGCACACCAAGACGAGCCCGATTAAGCTCCAGGAAGTGCCCGGCCAACACGGCAATATCATCTTGCCGGTCACGCAGCGGCGGAATCGGTAACGGATAAACGGACAAGCGGTGATATAAATCAGCGCGGAAATCACCAGACTTTATTTGTTGTTTCAAATCGCGGTTGGTCGCGGCGACAATACGAACATTTACAGTGTGTGATTTATCACTGCCGAGTCGCTGAATTTCGCCGTTCTGTAATACGCGCAACAGTTTCGCTTGAATCGATAACGGCAGCTCGCCAACCTCATCAAGGAAAATAGTGCCACCATCGGCGCTGTCAAACCTTCCCGCGCGCTCACCGGTAGCACCAGAATACGCGCCTCGGGTGTGCCCAAACAGTTCGCTTTCGGCGAGTGTTTCAGGCAACGCGGCGCAATTCACGTACACCATAGGCTTATTGCTACGCGGCGACAAACGGTGCAGCTGGCGTGCGAAAAGCTCTTTACCAACACCCGTTTCGCCGAGTAATAAAACGGGCAGATCGGAGCCGGCCACAACGTCTAGTTCTTGCAGTACGGCTATCAGCGCCGCGCTATGACCGATAATATCCTGACTGTCGGTACCATTACTGGTTAGTGAATACTCGCTATCGCGACGGTTGTTGCGGAGCGCACGAATGTTCTGCTCGATTAAGCCCATACGAATCGCCGCTTCAACGAGTAAGCTTGCCCGTTGCAAAGCTTGCATGGTTTGCGCATCAAAGGTACCTGGTTCTAGGGCATCCAGTGTTAGCACGCCCCATATTTTGCCCTCAATGTGTAAACTAATTCCCATGCAGTCGTGCACGGCAAGGTGGCCGTCCGGGCTATCTTCAATAAGGCCATCATAAGGGTCGGGAAGCGCACTGTCCGGTTCGAAACGAACAGTTTCGCGATTGCTTAAAATGCGTGCCAAGCGCGGGTGTTGCTGTACTAAGAATCGCCGGCCCAAAGCTTCGCGTCGTAGCCCGATGCTCGCAATGGGTCGTAGCATGTCTTGATCGTGTTTCAAGATAACCACAGCACCACAGTTAAAATGGGCTCGTAGTGCTTTAACCAATTTTTCCAGCCGAATTACAGCCGGTAAATCGGTTACCAAATCAGCAATAAGCGTTTCGAGTAACGTGACATCTTGCATGGTATAAACAACCCTTTAGGGCCTAATGACCCGATTAAATATGGGTTTAATTTACCATCTCGGCTAAAAACCCGATATAAATCAAAGTGGGTAGTTTTGGCATCTAATTTGCAGTAGTTACGAGGTGTTCAGCAATTTATATCACCCATTTTAGGAGAGTGACCATGACCACCCACACTATTCACAATGAAGCCTTAGCCGTTTATCAGGCAATGCCAAAGAAAGCACTGACCGAATTCGTGATTGAACATTTTCATGAAAAACACCGTGCCCAATTGCCAAACCTCATCAATCTTGCCCGTAAAATTGAAGACGTGCACAACGATCATGACGAATGCCCAGCTGGATTGGCCGAGCATTTACAGGCGATGTATCAAGAATTAGAAAGCCACATGATGAAAGAAGAACAAATTCTTTTCCCAATGTTGGCGGGTGATATTTTTCCAAAAGGCCCAATAGCGGTCATGGAAGAAGAGCACGATCAGCATGAGCAAATGGTTGCGCGGTTACTGGACCTGACCAATCAAGGTAACGCGCCACGTGGCGCTTGCGGCAGTTGGATTATGTTGTATGAAGGAATTAACGAATTTGTCAGTGACTTGCACCAGCATATCGCGTTAGAAAACGCCGTATTGTTTAAACAGCCAGAACAAGCCAGTAAAGGTCATGGTAACGGCCATTGCTGTGGCGGTTGTCAGTAAAGTTGGAGTGTTCAAAAAGCTGGCTCAATTATTGAGCCAGCTCGCGCAGACGGTTTGGTTCAAGTACGTTAACGAGCTTGTTTTGTACTTCAATGACACCCTCAACCTGCAGTGCCGACAAAATGCGACTGATTGTTTCAACCGAGAGCCCCAAATAATTGCCAATATCGGCACGGGTCATGGTTAAACGGTACGAACGGTTTGATAAGCCACGTTCCTTGAAGCGGTCAGCTAAAGTAACGAGGAATTGCGCAAGGCGTTGTTGTGCAGAACGATTATTGAGAGTGCCCAGCAGTTGTTTGCTGGAAAATATTTCGCCACTCATCAAGCGCCACATTTGCCGACGTAGGCCGGGCATTTGCTCAGCCAGATCATCCAATGCGTTAATTGGTATTTCACACAACATCGCTGTTTCAAGTGCTTGCGTGTAGCTGCGATGCTCGCTATTCGCTAACGCGTCAAAGCCAATCAAGTCGCCAGGAAGGTGAAAATCGATGATTTGTTCAACACCATTATCATCAATGGTGTATGACTTCAGTGAACCGCTGCGTACAGCATATAAAAACTTTAATGGCGCACCGGCGTTAACTAATATATCGCGCTTTTGCAGCGGTTTGTGACGCTGAATAATTGTATCTAAGCGCGCCATACCCTCTTGGTCGAGTTGATATGGCAAACACAGCGTTGCCATGCTGCAATTTTGACAATGAATGTGTGAGGTCATGTTCGTCATAACGTTTTCCTGATGCAGATCAAAATCGATATGTGATGCATGCAGTATACGCGCTACGTTTATAAATTAACCTTGCGCTGATGGAGTACCCCCGAGATCCCTCTCTAGGGGTATATTGTGCTGGCTAGTTATTATTTCGGGCTAAGATTATCCTTTACTTCTTGCGCACTGAAGCTGTAGTCAGTATCTGGGCGCATGCCTTTGCCGAGTTTAACTTCTAGAATACTTTGAATTTCGCTCGATTCATTGCCACCAATGTGTACACCAGCGCTCATGCTGGTGCGCGGGTAACTGGTGGTGGTGCATGTGACTAAGCCACAGCGGGTGACCATATCGCGTGAACTGGTATAGCCTAAACTGGTGTCGGGTTGCACCCGCTCGCGATCAACAAGCGTTTCGCGATGCGTCACTACAAACCAGTCATACCCGTTTTCGAGTGTGACTTCGGCAGCGCGGAGTAAGGCATAATCCATGGCTTTGGTTTTGTCGGTACCGCGCGCTTTGAAGCTTACACGGTATTGCGTATCGGAAATTTTGGTTTCTTGGTAGCCGTAGCCCGAGCCTTCAGCTTTGCGATAGTCGGGCTGTGAGCTACAGCCAGAAAGTACCAGAGCCAATACTGCGAACAACATAACATTCAGTGTTTTCATGGTCGTTCTCCTTCGTTTTTATGCAGCTTTTAGTCTTTCCAAGCCGCGATAAGTTTTGCTTTTTCTTGCGCTGGCGTTAATGGCGCCGAACGCATCATTTGGTCAAGTAACGGGTCAAGTACGTGTTGCCCTGACGCCGTTTGATATGTGGCGTTGTTTGCTTGCGTGACCATACGAACACTGGCAATTTCGTGCCATTGCTCACTGCGGCGGCATTGTATGGCCACGGTGGTTTGTTGCGCCTGAGTCAGCTGATATTGGCGGCAGTAATCGCCTTGGTCATCCTTAAAGGTGAGTTGTGCCGTCAGTGTGGTATCCGCATCAAGCTGATACGGAATGCCACTTGGTTGCGTTTCAAGTGCGAAGGCCACGTCATGATTGACGCCTGAGTCCGTTGAGCCAGGTAACCACTGTCCGAAACCGAACCCCACCATTAATGCCACGCCAGCTGCCATAGCTACGTGCTCCTTCAGCGCATTGCGAACCTGCTGCCAGCGGCCCATTGAAACGACGTTGGGAGCTTCTGCAGGTTCCTCAAGCAACGCATAAATATGTGCTGGAATGGGTTGTTGCAGTTGTGCGTCTAAGCGCTCACCAACCTGTAAATCAACCATCGCTAAGGCGGATAAACGTTCTGCCAAAGTGTCATCTATTTCCAGTTGCGCACGAATGGCTTCAGCTTCACTGGGTTCAAGTTCATTGTCGAGAAAAGCTGATAATTTAACGTCATCAATGAACATAAGGTGCTCCCTTTGAACCGTTATCGCCCGATGAAGGACTCGGCTGCTGCAATAGTTCAACGAGTTTAATGCGGGCACGGGCCAGTCGGCTCATGACCGTTCCGGTGGGAACATCAAGAATCTCAGCGGCTTGGCGATAACTCAGGCCTTGAATTGCGACCAATGCCAACGCAGCGCGCTGATCATCAGGTAGCCCAGCAAGTGCTGCATCTATTTCATGCAATTCCATCTGGTCATGCACACGTTGGGCATCGTCCGGGCTCGTCGTTTGCTGTAATTCTTCACGCTGCGTCGCATTTTCACGAACTTTACGTGCGCGATGCTCATCAATCCAAGCGTTGCGGCATACTCTAAAAGCCCAAGCAAGAAGCTCAACGTCGTCCGGTATTGGGCGTGTTAGCATGCGCTCGACGGTAGACTGAAGTAAGTCATCGGCATCGGCAAGGTTACCGCACAGCGATAACGCAAAACGCCGCAATGCTGGCAATAGTGAGCTAAGCTGTTGTTTAACTTGTGTTGTTGTCATCGTTATTCCCAAGTTGCGTTAGCTAAAACAGAGAAAATTCATCCTGTGCTACCTTGGTAACGAACGGCACGTATGATTTATTCCATGGGTATGGAATTTTTTTTGCTGGGAACCGTTAACCGAGTACACATCGGTTCTTCTGCACGAGGTACAACGTTATGACTATAAAGCTAGCACAAAATGTCACGCCGCGATTACTGCAATTGGCATTATTAACCTTGGTTTTACCAACGGTTGGTTATGCGCAAGTCATTGATAATACGATACAGCCTGCGCTGCAAGATATTCAACGCACCACCCAAACGGTGCGTGATGAAGTGCAAAACCGCGTTCAACAAAGGGTGCAAGATCAGGTTCCGGAGTCAGCGCAACGTCTTACGCAAGACATCAACTCAACCGCAATCACGGTGCTGCCCGACGTTACCGAGCGCTTAGCGGTACTGGACTCGAACCAGCAGGAGCTATTTGCAGAAGTGACACTGGCCAATGGCAACCGTGTACTTGAGCGGGAATGGCTGATTGTGGCGTCTGCCGAAGCCGAACATGCGCTGCAGCAAATAGGTGCGCAAGTGCTTGCCAAACAAACATTGGGGGCACTGGATGTAACGGTGTTGCGCTTTAAGGTGCCCGCCGAAATGAATGATGAAACATTACTGCGAAATAAATTTTCCAAAGCTGCTGCTGCATCGTTAGTGCGCCATTTTGTTTACGATGCACAAAGCAACGATGCCGGAACTTCGCGTGCGCAATTTACTCAGCAGCAATGGTGCGAAGCGCCCGTAACAATTGGAATGATTGACACAGCAATAGATACCTCACACCCGGCATTTGCGCAGCAGACTATTGTGCAGAAAGATTTTCTTCAAGCAGACATTGCGCAGCCAACCGCCCACGGCACAGCAGTTGCAGGGCTATTAATAGGAGCGCATGACGACTATATCAGCCTCGTTCCAAGGGCTAAGCTTTATAGCGCGGCAATTTTTCATCGGCATAATGCCATGCAGCAAGGTGCCGCTTTGTTGCCGTTGTTGGAAGCAATGAATTGGCTTGCGGAGCAGCATGTTAAAGTGATTAATCTGTCCCTCACTGGGCCCGCTAATGCGTTATTGGAGCAAGCTGTAAAGCGACTCTCTGAACGCAATGTTTTGCTGGTTGCCGCGGTTGGCAATAATGGCCCCGCCGCACCGGCGAATTACCCAGCTGCCTATGATGATGTAATTGCGGTAACCGCCGCTGATGCGCAAGGGCAGATTTACCGGTGGGCAAATCAAGGTGACTATGTTGAGTTTACTGCCCGAGGCGTGCAGGTAAGTACTGCAAGGCGCGACGGCAACGTTGGATATGAAACAGGAACGTCCATGGCGGCACCCGTTGTTGCGGCAGCAGCAGCGTGTTTGTGGTTTGAGCAGTCCACCGCACCCGCTACTGACGTGCGTGATTTGTTGCAGCAACGGGTGGTGGATTTGGGTGGGAAAGGACGTGATTCCGTGTTTGGGTTCGGCCTATTAGTGCCAAAATGATGCATGGCGCTTAAAACGAAAAACCAAGCCGAACGCCCGCCCGTGTTTCATCATAGTCAACGGCATCAAAGTTTGACTGGTTATCAACATATTCAAGTGTTGGCGTTAGCGTTACGGATGCGGTAAGCGGAATATCCCATTGGCCGCGTACACTGAAGCGTTGTTCTTCACGTGCTTCGCCATCCAACAGTTGCATGGGTGCGGCATAATCGCGTTGCTGCCACTGCAAGGCCAACTGCCAGCGATGCGTGCCGCCCCAACCCGATGTTTGTGTTTGCCAAGTCAGGCGGTACTGCGGTTCCTGATAACTTAACTCGGGATCAACGGCAGTTTCGTCGTGATAGGTGTATCCCACCAAAATATAACTTTCAGCTGAGGGTGTGAACCAGTAGATGTCACCGGTATAAGCGCGCGCGGTGGCGTTACGCTCCGGTACTTGCGCAAAGGTTTTATCAATGTCTTGTAGCGCGAATCGAGTGTACCAGTGCGCTCCCCACAAACGGGATAAATAAAACGCATCTTGCTGGTAATCCATAAATGCTCGATTAGCCAGATCCGCTTGTGCATCGTGACGGCTTAATCCCACTGTCAATGCACTAAAGTCATAAGATAAATCGCCATGCACGGTGGTAATGGCCAAATCAAAATCATCTTGGTCGCGATATAGGGTTTCACTATGGTTTACCCCGGCATTCACCTGCAAATTTGCCCACGGGTTCCACTTTAATGAAAGGCTCCCGTCCAGCAGAGCTGCTTGGTCGGATTGATTGGTGGTGGCGTCAAGTTCACGCACGGTCACATTGCTGTCGTAAACGTAGCCCGCTTCCAACTTACCCTGCCAGCTGAATCGTTGTTCATCAGCGCTCACAAGGTTTGGCAGCAAACTTACCAGGGTGCAACCAAAAATAAGCGATGTCGTTTTCATGGTGTTTCCTCCTCGAAAAATGTGGAGCTAGCCACATAGCTAGCCCCACGTTATCAACGCCAATCAGACTGGATTAGTTACCAATGTTGCCGCGAATGGTATTGCGAACGGTTGTATCAACAGTCGACTCCACTGAACTATTGATGGTGTCGTTGATGGTGCCATTCACACTATCCGTTACTGCAGCTTCAGAGGCTGTTTCGATGGCGCCAGATACCGTTGAATCCACGGTGTCATTGACGGTTGCGGAAACGCTTCCTGCGGCACTTTGCGCCACATCAATTGCCGAGCTAACTGTGCCATCAACCTCAGACTGGACGCTGTTCATTGTGTCGAGAGAAGCGTCAGCTTGGCTTGATAGGCTTTGCTGCGCGTTGGTAACCAGCTCGCCACCTTCGTCTTCAGACTCTGAGGTATCAGGTTGACCTGGGTCGGCCTGCTCTTGGTCAGCCGGAGCACCTTCGCTTGAAGCTTGCGCTTGCGCAGATGCATTTGCACTTGCAGAGACATCAGTATTTGCCTCGGCTTGATCATTTTCTGCATTGGCCGAAACCGATTGTTGTGCTGCAACAGAGGCGTTAGCGCTTACTGATGCCTCTTGTGCGAAAGCAGCACCTGATGTGAGAGCAAGTGATAAAGCAATTACGTTAAATTTAAATACGTTTTTCATAATGATTCCTCCGTTATGTCGTAGTGACACCTCGATAACGCTGCGACAATGCAGATTATTCCCATCTGGTTTGTAAAGAGATAGCAAAGCTAACTTTGAGGCTCGGTTGCCGATTGAGGGAATTGCCGATAAACTGCGCGCCTACTTTCTTGAGGAGCCCGATTTGGACGCATTTCTTACCTCAACGCTCACTGTGGCACTGGCTGAAATAGGTGATAAAACTCAACTGCTCAGTTTATTTTTAGCCGCACGTTATCGGCATAAATGGTCGATTGTTGCGGGTATTTTTGTGGCAACAGTGCTCAATCATTTCATATCAGCCTGGTTTGGCAGCTGGGTTGTTGGCGTGCTGCCAGAAGATATTGCCACCTATATTGTTGCAGCATGTTTTATCGCGGTGGGCTTGTGGGTGCTAATTCCTGACAAGCTCGACGACGAGGAACACAACGAAGTGCGTAAATATGGTGCATTTATTGCAACGACCATTCTATTTTTTGTGGCTGAAATAGGTGACAAAACACAGGTGGCAACTGTTGTATTAGGTGCGCAATACAGCAGTGTGGTCGCAGTGACGATGGGAACAACTATCGGCATGATGATTGCCAATGTGCCAATCGTATTGTTGGGCGGCAAATTAATGCAGAAGTTGCCCCTAGACTTAGCACGATATGTTGCTGCCACTGTATTTATTGTGCTGGGTATCGTTGCATTACTTTGGTAGGCGCTGGGGCTAGCAAAAAACTTACCCGAGATCATAAAACAGTACAAAATATAATCTATAGTTGATCGCACACTCATGAGTTAATTGGAGGTGTGCGATGCCCCGTCTTGAAGATAAAGTAGCTGTTATTACAGGTGGTGCGGCAGGTATTGGTCTTGCCACGGCCGCACTGTTTCTGCGCGAGGGCGCAAAAGTTGTGCTGGTGGACTTAAAAGAAGCCGATCTTGAGCAGGCTGAACAGCATTTAGGGCATCCGGAGCGCGTGTTCAGTGTCGCCGCGGATGTGTCTAATGAAGACAACACCAAAAAATATGTCGATGCTGCTTTGCACCATTTTGGTGCAATTGATGTGCTTGTAAATAACGCTGGCATTGAATGCAAGCCCGCCCCAACGCACGAGCAAGAATCCAGTCATTTTGATCGCGTCATTGCCGTAAACGTGCGTGGTGTTTTTCTGGGTATGAAATACGTGCTTCCGCATTTAATTAAGGCCAAGTCAGGTAGCGTGATTAATATGTCGTCCGTGGCGGGACTAGACGGTTTCGCCAATATGAGTCCCTATGTGGCATCCAAACATGCGGTGGTTGGCTTAACCAAATCAGCGGCCGTTGAAGTTGCCCCATTTGGCGTTCGGGTGAACTCTGTGCATCCGTCACCAATCCACACACGCATGATGCGCGCCATTGAAGAGGCGATGAATCCTGGACATGGCAAAGAAGTACAAAACTAGTTTGAACAAATCATCCCAATGCAGCATTATGGTGAGCCTATCGATGTCGCGAACTTACTTCTGTTTTTGGCGTCTGATGAAAGCACCTTTATTACTGGATGCCAATATCGTGTCGACGGTGGCATGGGCGCCAGTTGAACGAATAACGAATAAAACGAGTAACGATGCAACGCAGTCAAGCTGACAGAAAACGTGCGTATACCGCCTTAGTGGCGGTATTTTGCGTGCTGTTCTTATGTTGGGGGCAGCAAAGCACTTGGGTGCCAACGCAATGTCCGCAAGCGCAGCACAGCCAGCATCAAACTGAAGCTGGAACAAGCTTGGTTGAATGTGACAGCTCATCACAGCTGTTGCAGCAAGCTCACCTCAATATTCTCGACAGCGCTGCAGCAACATCACTTTTTGTTGGGTTTTTAATTCTTGTCAGTATTGGCCTTGTCACCAAAGCATCTATTCAAACGCCCCCCGCGCGGAGGCGATGTCGCCCCCACCTTGTTTTTTGTGTATTCAACGAATAACGCAACACGTCGTGCATACGTTGTGCTGCCATAGCTAGTGGCAGTGAAGTAACTGAATACATGAGATAAATTTATGAAACAGCATTTAGTAATTTGGCAGCTTGTTACCTTGCTTCTGCTGCTAAGCAGTTCAGTGCAGGCGCAAGTCGCAACCGACTGGCAGCAGCTTGAGTCGCATCAGCCTGTGCAAGTGCGCCTTGTTGTGCCAGGTAAAATTGACCGTGATGCCCTGACAGTTGATGCACTGTTACAAGTGAAATTAGCAGACGACTGGAAAACTTATTGGCGAACTCCCGGTGAAGGTGGCGTGCCTCCACAATTAGCCTGGCAAGCGGAATCAGCAAATATTGCTGCAGTGAATTGGCGTTTCCCCGTGCCTGAGCGTTTTAGCGTGCAGGGTATTGAAACTGTCGGTTACCAGGGGGATGTTAACTTTCCACTGCAAATTGAAGTGCAAAATTGGCAGCAACCGGTGTCTTTACAGGGCACGCTAACCTTGGCGAGTTGCACCAATATTTGTGTCATTTCGGACTACCCAATTGCACTGAACTTTACGCCCAGTGAGCTGCGTACGGACATGGATGCCATGTTCTTACTAGAGCAGGCGCAGAGCAGACTCCCCCATCGTGATCACCCATTACTGCGGGTCGAGCAGTTGATTTGGTCAGCAAGCCAACAACAACTATCGGTGACGGTTGAAAACGCTGATGGCTGGCAACAACCGCGTATTTTTGTGGATAGCTTGCAACAAGAGTTAACCGATTTAACGATTGAGCAGGTGTATCAGCAGCACGATGGCAATCGTCTTACCGCACACTTTGCCATCTCACATTGGTTGGAGCAGCCGAATTTGGTGGGTGAAACGCTGCACGTGACTGTTGCCGATAATCTGGTGCGAGGGGAGCAAACGGCGGTTGCAACGGCCGGGACAATTTCCGAACCCGCTGTATCAACCAGTTTCTGGTATATGTTGCCGCTGGCCTTATTAGGTGGCCTAATTCTAAATATTATGCCCTGCGTGCTTCCGGTTTTAGGCTTGAAAATGCAAGGGCTTGTTGGTGCTGACAGAGCACGAGGCCAAATTCGCCGCCAGTTTGTTGCATCAGCGCTGGGTATTATCACGTCGTTTGTATTGCTGGCGTTGATGATTATGGCGCTCAAGCTGGGTGGCCATGCGATTGGTTGGGGCATTCAGTTCCAGAACCCATATTTTATTGGGGGCATGGCGCTGGTAATCGGCCTCTTCGCGTTATCAGTTAGCGGCTTATGGACACTGCAATTGCCGCACGGCATGCGGCAATGGGTTGCGGCGCGCGGCAACCAGTCAACAACAGGCTATTTTGTACAAGGCATGTTTGCAACGTTATTAGCTACACCCTGTACGGCACCATTTTTAGGTACCGCAGTGGCCTTTGCGTTAGCCGCTTCAAATGTACAATTACTGCTTATTTTTATCACCTTGGGTGTCGGTATGGCGCTGCCGTGGTTGGCGGTCGCAGTGTGGCCAGGGCTTGCACAGAAGCTGCCAAAACCAGGGCCGTGGCTGCAATGGGTGAATCGCGTATTTGCCGGCCTACTGTTGCTTACTACGGCATGGCTGGTAAGTTTGCTCGCCAATCATTTAACCCGCGCGGTATTCGTAGCGCTGCTAATAAGCTTCGTCGCATTTGCATTTTGGTTAGCGTATCGCCGCCATGGTGGTAAAGGCGTGCTTATAAGCCTTGCCACAGTGTTGCTCTTAAGCGGTGTAGCCCTAGTTGCAAGCAGCTGGACCAGCAGCCCTAAGGCGCTTGAGCAGCATCCTTGGCAACCGTTGAAGCCAAGTGCAATTGCTTCAGCCGTGGCACAAGGGCAGGTTGTGTTTGTTGATGTAACCGCTGATTGGTGCGTGACCTGCCAAGCCAATAAAATAGGCGTACTACTGCAAGACCCTGTGGCCAGCGCGTTACGCGCTGATAACGTGGTGTTGATGCAAGGCGATTGGACCCGCCCAAATCAGGCCATTACCGATTATCTGCACAGTTACGGGCGTTATGGCGTGCCGTTCAATCAAGTTTATGGGCCGGGCGCTCCGCAGGGCATTCCGCTACCGGTCATACTGACCGATAATGCGGTATTGTCGGCCATTGAGCAGGCTCGCGAATGAAGATTATCAAGTCGGTTCTGATTTACTTAGTCTTGTTTATCGCAATAAGCTACGCGGTAGATAGCTGGCGCGGTCGTGGGTTACCATCAGGTGAAATTGATGCGTTAACCTTAGTGACGTTAGAGCAACAGCAAACCGATGTTGTTGCGCTTAGCCATGAGCAGCCAGTATTGGTCTATTTTTGGGCAACCTGGTGCCCAATTTGTGATTGGGTTTCACCGTCAATCAATTGGCTGTCAGACAGCCATCAGGTGTTCACCGTTGCTATCCGCTCTGGAACCGATGAACGGGTACAACATTTTTTGCGCGAACACGACTATCAGTTCGTTACCGTAAACGATAATACGGGCGGGCTTGCGCGTCGCTGGCAAGTAACGGCAACCCCAACAGTTGCGATTATTGCCAACGGCGAAATTGTTTCTTACACCACCGGTGCATCAACGCCGGTAGGTTTGTGGTTGCGCCTTTGGTGGGCGCGGCTCACACATTAATTGGAGAAGTTATGAAGTACCTTTTAAGCACAGTATTCACAGTTATGATGGTATTCAGCGTTCCAGCAAACGCCCAGCAAGGCGATCAGCAAGCGCAGCAACTGAAACAAATCAGCGAACTTCTGGCTGAAAACCCTGAAGTAATCCCAAGTGTCTTGGCCAGTCTTGAACAATACATTGCCAGCAAAAAATCGACGCTTAACGCACAGCGCGAACATGGCAAGTGGTTATTCGATAACGACGATGCGCACCCATGGTTCGGTGCCGAAAACGCAGAGTTGAGTATTATTGTGTTCACCGATTACGATTGCCCGTTTTGCAAACGTTTAGAGCCACATTTGCAGAAGTTAATTGCAGAATTCCCACAGGTAAAAGTGGTTAATGTGCTGGTGCCATTGCGTCAGCAAAATGTGCAAGGCGGCAAGTTAAACCCAGCCAATTTCGCCTTGAACGTATGGCAAAATCAGCCCGCCCAGTTCGCGGATGTGCATGAATTGCTGTATGCGAAAAATGGTTTGCATACCGGCACGTCACTGGAACAGATTGCCCGTAAAACAGGTACCCGTTCACAGTTGAACAGCGCCAATGCTACGCCGACTATCATTGAGCGTAATTACCGCGTATTTACCGACTTCCAATTGCGCGGAACGCCAGCAATTATGGTTGGCGGCCGCACGATTCCGGGCTATGTGGAATACAATGAGTTAAAAGCTGTTGTTGAAGAAAGCCTACAGCAGCTTAAGGCTCAATAAACGTAATGATGAATAAGCCGTTAATGCCGATACTCGCTCGTTTGACAGGACAAGCAACGCATTGCGGCTTTTTTCCGAATATTTTTTGACCGACCTAATTTCTGCAGTTTTTTCATACCTATAAGCTTCCTCAGCCGATGAGCTAGAGAATTCCTTAACTGATCGGGATTACACCATTAGGTGCCTTTTTTATTTCTCAAATATGTCATTGGAAATTAATAAATACATGATTTAATGCGCTTGCCTTTGCAAAGGTTAGGTTAATTAATGAGCAGTGTTTTCATTCTTGATTAAGCTTAATTTGCAATAAGCATTCGATGTATACACCAATTACCTATAAAAACTATAAGGGTAAATCGATGAGCGACTTTTCAAAACAGAACGTTATAAAGCAGAGCATACTGGCAGTAATTTGTTTTTCATTCTTTTCATTTACAACTGCTGCAGCCCCTCCTACCGGTTATTATAATGCAGTAGACCAAACTAGCGCACAAGCATTACAGCAATCACTTCACGAAATTATCGATGACCATCAACGTTTTCCATACACATCAAGTAGCACAGATACGTGGGATATATTAGAGGCAGCCGATGAAAATCCAGATAATCCGAATAACGTTATAGATATTTATAAAAATGCCAGTTACGGCAAAGTCGGCGGTGGAAATACGCTGTATAACCGCGAGCACAGCTGGCCGAAGTCTTATGGATTTCCAAATGATGGTAGTTCCAACTACGCCTACACCGACGCACACCATTTATTTATTTCTGATAGCGGTTATAACTCCAGTCGCAGTAATAAACCCTACGCTAATTGCACGTCGACATGTATCGAAAAGCCGACCGAATTTAATAATGGGCGAGGCGGTAGTTCAAGTCAGTCTAATTGGACTGAAGGTTCGTTTGATGCCGGCAGTTGGGAAACTTGGTCGGGGCGTCGAGGTGATGTTGCTCGTGCCTTAATGTATATGGCGGTGCGCTATGAAGGTGGCGTCCACGGTGTAACAGGCCATAGCGAACCGGATTTGGTTCTTACCGACGATCGCACTCTGATTGCACAATCAAACCAGGGCAGTAATATCTCTGTTGCATATATGGGGCTTAAAACAGTTCTTTTACAGTGGCACAAAGAAGACCCGGTTGATGATTTCGAGCGCCGGCGTAATGACACAGTGTATTCATTTCAAGGCAATCGTAACCCGTTTATCGATCACCCAGAATATGCCAGCTGTGTTTTTGAAAATGTTTGTGGCAGCAGTGGTGGTGATACGACAGCGCCCGCGGCTCCTGTTTATGTCAGTGCTTCAGCCGGGAACGGTTTAGTTGCTGTAGCGTGGAACGAAAATGCCGAAACTGATCTGGTGGGTTACCATGTTTACCGCAGCACAACCTCTGGTAATGGTTATAGTCGTCTAACTAGCGCAGTTATTAGTTCTGCAGCGTATGATGATTATAGTATTTCGGGCGGAACCACCTATTACTATGTGGTTACTGCAGTTGATAGTTCAGGAAATGAATCAGCTTTAAGTGCGGAAGCTTTCGCAACAGCCAATGGCGGCACGCAAGTGGCCAGCGTTTGGATTAACGAAATTCATTATGACAATGACGGAACTGATACTGGAGAATTTGTTGAAGTTGCCGGTAGTGCGGGGACCGATTTGGCCGGTTGGCAGATAGTAGCTTATAACGGTAATGGAGGCACTGCATACGCAACTGCCAACATGAACGGTGTTCTGACGGATGAAAGTAATGGTGTTGGTACCATCAGTATTGCCATTAGTGGTTTACAAAATGGTGCGCCAGACGGTGTTGCGTTAATAGATGCGCAAGGCGGCGTAGTACAGTTTCTAAGCTATGAAGGCGTAATGACGGCAACGGACGGCCCTGCTGCGGGACAATCATCGCAAGACATTGGTGTCAGTGAAACGAGCTCAACGCCTGTGGGTTATTCTCTTCAGTTATCGGGTAGCGGTAGCCAATACAGTGACTTCACTTGGCAAACGGCGCAAGTTGCGACAGCAGGAAACATTAATGCGGGGCAAAGTATTGTAAGTAGTGCTCCAGTTAATACTTTACCAAATGCGGTATTTACCACGACTTGTACGCACTTGGAATGCCAGTTTGATGGGTCGAGTAGCAGTGACTCGGATGGCAGCGTGGTGTCGCATCAATGGGACTTTGGTGATGGTAATACAGCAGCCGGAGCTTTGACGGCCCATACCTTTGCGACAGCGGGTGAATATACTGTAATACTAACCGTAACCGATAACGCGACTGGGACGGACCAAAGCTCTGCGCTAGTTAATGTCACTGCGCCACCAGTAACGCCTGTGGTATGGATCAATGAATTTCACTACGACAATAAAGGTGGTGATCGTAATGAGTTTGTTGAACTAGCTGGCACTGCCGGAAGTGATCTTGTTGGTTGGTCGGTTCTGGGATACAACGGTAGTAACGGCGAGGTTTACGCAACGGTTTCGCTCTCTGGTGTTATCAGCGACAAACAAGGTGGTTTTGGCACTTTAGCGTTTGATTTTGTTGGTATGCAAAATGGTTCCCCAGATGGTCTTGCGTTGATTGATGCGCAAGGACAAGTGGTGCAATTTATAAGCTACGAAGGCTCATTAACGGCAACATCAGGGCCGGCAACCGGCATGCAAGCTGAACAAGTTGGCGTTACGGAGTCGGCTGATTCACCGGTAAATACGTCCTTGCAGTTAAGTGGCTCGGGCATCCAATACAGTGACTTCTTATGGAAAAATCCAGCTCCAAGTACGCCAGGCAATGTAAATAAAAGTCAGTCATTTGGCTACTAATATGCTCACCGAGTGCTGACTAAATAGTTTAGCAAGCAACCGAGTGAGCATTGCAAATGGCGTAAAATCCGTAGTTAGTTAATTCTAGCTACGGATTTTTTATATTACCAAATCAAAGCATGCACAGAGCTTCATAAGTTTAAGCTGAGGATGGATTCTAAAAGTATATTGAGTGCTTAAACGCTTTCGCCGCAAACCCAGCCGCTGCTCCAGGCCCATTGGAAATTGTAGCCGCCCAACCAGCCAGTCACGTCAATGACTTCACCGATAAAAAACAAGCCAGGTTGCAGTCGGCTTTCCATCGTTTTTGAACTCACTTGATTGGTGTCTACGCCGCCAAGAGTAACTTCAGCGGTGCGATAGCCCTCGGTGCCATTCGGCTTAAGCTGCCATGCATGCAGGGTGTCGGCGACGCGCTGCAACAAACTGTTGGTGCAGTCGGCTAGGTTCTTATCAGGCCACTGGTATTGGTCGCATAGTGTTAGCGCAAGGCGTTTTGGGAACCATTCTTGAATCACGCTGCGCAGGCTCATGCGCGGTCTACTTTGGCGCAGTTCATTTAAGCGTGCAAAGCAGTCTTCATCGGGTAGCAGGTTCACGGAAACCGTTTCACCGGGAAACCAATACGATGAAATTTGTAGCATGGAAGGGCCGGATACGCCGCGATGCGTGAACAATAAGGCTTCTTTAAAGCTGGCGCGCTCGTTTTCAGCCACCACATCAACGGCTAGGCCAGAGAGCTCAGCATAACGTTCTTTATCTGCTTCATGCAGGGTGAAGGGCACAAGACCCGCGCGCACTGGCACAATACGATGGCCAAACTGTTCAGCTATTTGGTAGCCCAGCGGCGTGGCGCCGAGTTTGGGCATGGAAAGCCCACCGCAGGCGACAACCAGTTTGCTGGCTTGCAACATACCGCTAGAGGTATGCACCACATAACCATCAGCCGTTGCCTCCACGCGCTGCACTTCAGTACGCAACTGAACTTTGGCGCCATGTTTACTGCATTCCGCCATGAGCATCGCCACAATATCTTTGGCGCTGTGGTCACAGAAAAGTTGGCCAAGCGTTTTTTCGTGGTAAGCAATGCCATAGTCATTTACTAACCCAATAAAGTCCCATTGGGTATAACGGCTTAGTGCAGACTTACAAAAATGCGGGTTTTCTGACAGGAAGTTTTCAGCACTGGCGTACATATTGGTGAAGTTACAGCGGCCACCGCCGGAGATAAGTATTTTCTTACCGGCCTGTTTGGCGTGATCTAACACCAGTACGCGTTTGCCTCGCTTGGCGGCTGTGGCTGCACAATGGAGGCCGGCAGCGCCGGCCCCAATCACAATCACGTCCAGTGTGCTTGAGTCAGCCATGAATGTGCTTAGCCTTTTTTCAATGCTTCTAACACATGTTCAGCGCTGCTAACGCCGTAGGATTTTTCATCTTCCACAAACAGATGCGTGATAACGCCATCGGTAATCACCATGGCGTAACGCTCAGCACGGGTGCCACCAAAGCTACCGGTTTCTTTAATTAAACCGAGTTCACGATGGTACGAAGCATCGCCGTCAGACAATAACATCACGCTATCGCCAACATTCAGCGCTTTGCCCCAAGCTTTCATCACAAAAGCGTCATTTACGGCAACACAGGCAATGGTTTGTACGCCGTGTTTTTTCAGTTCGGCTGCGTGTTCAACGAAACCAGGTAAGTGTTTTTCTGAACAAGTTGGGGTAAAGGCACCAGGTACAGCAAACAAAATGTGCGTGCCCTTGTCAAAAAGTTCAGCTGGGTTGAATTGCTGCATACCCACTTCACCAAGTGCAGTGAGTGTGCCAGCGGGAATACGGTCATTAGTTTTAATCATTATGTTGCTCCGGAAAATAAATGTCGAATCGATGTTTTTTACTGATCACTTGGGCATCGGGTTTCACCCCGGCCAAAAAATCGGCGTGTTGTGGGCGTTTGACAACAACGCGATGAATTGCCATGCGCATTGCTGCGGCTAACAACGCATCAGCGTCAGTGTCGCTACCTACAAGGTGTTGAAACATTTGCATGTCTTTTTTTACGGCCGCTTTGGCTTTGCGATCACTCTTTGGATACATTGGGTCCAAATAAATCACGTCATAAACATCGGCGGAGACTGCTGAAAAGCAATCTGTACCCGCAAAGTATAGTCGCTGTTGCCATTCTTGGGCGTTTTGATATAAACGACGCAGCCCATCTTGCAGCAACAAAGCGACAACGGGATGACGCTCATTAAGGCCAACACGGGCACCAAGCTGGGCCAGCACAAGAGCATCGCGGCCAAGCCCTGCGGTACCATCAAGAATGTGTGGTTGCTTCATTTTCTGCAAACCACAAGCGCGGGCAATGGCTTCATCTTTTATCCGCGCTTGTGCGGCACGAAAGGCATGCTTACCGGTTTGAAAATCAATCCGCAACGGTAGCATCTTGGGGTGCTCAAGCCAACGTAATTGCAAGCCGGTAGTACTCAACTCGAGGTGAAACCGATGGTTACACTGCGCTGCTTCACACAAGGTAATGCCTTGGCTGAGAATGGCCTCGCGTTGGGCATCGGTTGTTGACGCATCCAACACCACCAAGCCGTATAGCAAGCTATCGGCAAGTGCTTCGCTCACGGGCGCAATTCCATATCAATGTGTGGAATGTCGTCTTCTAAGTATTCGGCACTGATTGCGACAAAACCAAAGCTCTCGTAAAACGCACGCAAATAGACTTGCGCGCCGAGACGAATTGGCAGTTCAGGCGTGTACTCACGGCAGATATCAATTGCGCGCTGCATTAACTCACGGCCAATGCCCGTGCGCCGTACCGATTGCACTGTTAACACGCGACCTATACGGCTGTAGGCATCGCCACCCTGGCCAAGAAATATCCGCGCGTAGGCAATCATTGCCTCGTGGTCACTATCGGCCCAAAGGTGCAATGCCTGGGTATCGGCACCGTCCGCATCGAGATAGGGGCAAGCTTGCTCGACCACAAACACCTGTTCACGGCGCTGCAGTAGCGTATACAGTTCATTGGTGTTCAACGCAGCAAAGGTTTTTAGTTGCCAGTTCATTGTGCACGCTTCCGAAGTTGGGGATTAAGCACGACCACATTGGCGCGGTTGTCATATTGATACAAAGCCAGCAGTTCGGCAACTTTGCCACGGCTTTCGCCTTTCGGGCTAATAAACCGTGATACCTGCAAAGTTTCCAACTGCGCCTTCTTGTACAGTAAACGGGTAAAGTCAGTGTCGTGATTACTAATTAGTACCGGTATGCCGCGTTTACGCGCTGTCTGTTCAGCGCGGCGCGCCAACTCGGTTTGATGAGCAATGCTAAAGCCGCCGCTGGAATAGCTGGTGAAATTAGCCGTCAAGCTCAGTGGCGCATAGGGCGGATCGCAATACACTACGTCGCCTTTGCGAGCCCGTCGAAATACTTTTTCAAAACTCATGCAGGTAAAGGTTGCGCGTTGCGCTTTTTCGGCAAAGAACTCGATTTCAGCGCGTGGAAAATAGGGGCGTAGGTATTGTCCGAACGGCACGTTGAATTGGCCTGATAAATTATAGCGGCAGAGCCCATTGTAACCATGGCGGTTTAAATACAGGAACAATAACGAGCGTTCATAGCCATCGGTAGTGGCGTTAAACTGCTTACGCAACGCGTAATAGGCCTCGGGCGTATTATTGGCCGTAGAGAACAGTTTGCGTGCGTCTTCGATAAAGCGCATGGGCCGGCGCTTCACGGTTTTGAATAGAGTGATTAAATCCGGGTTTACATCATTCAGTAAGTAACTGGGGTAATTGGTATTTAAGAATACCGAGCCCGCACCGACAAAAGGCTCAATCAGCTTGTTGCCTTCTGGCAACACAGCGGTAATCGGTTCGATGAGGTTGTATTTACCGCCAGCCCATTTTAGGAAGGCGCGTTGCTTACTCATGTTGCGTGCTCATTTTACAAGGGGCTACGTGCGTCAGCATGACTCATTGCAGCAATGGCTGCGCCAATGGCTTGCCAATCGGAAATGGGCCGCAAACAAGCTGCGCCAATGGCGGTAGGCAGCACAAAACGCAGTGTGCCGCCTTTTACTTTTTTATCACGTTGCATAAACGTCTGCCACCGTTCCAATGGCATTTTCGGCGCACGCACGGGCAGTTTTAGTCCACTCAGAAGGGTTTCAATACGGGTTAACTCGGCGGCGCTGAGCTCACCCAACTGGTGCATTAAGGTTGCTGCTATCATGGTGCCTGCAGCAACGGCTTCACCGTGTTTCCACGATTCGTAGTGGGCCGCCTCAATCGCATGGCCAAAGGTATGCCCCAAGTTTAACAATGCCCGTACCGATTGCTCGCGCTCGTCAGCCGCAACAACGTCCGCTTTAATCTCGCAGCTGCGTCGAATGGCGTAGGTTAATGCCGCAGCATTGCGCTGATTCAAGTCATGTTGGTGGGCTTCTAGCCAGGCAAAGAAATCAGCATCGGCTATGATGCCGTATTTGACCACTTCCGCAAGGCCACAGGCATAATCGCGATCGTTAAGGGTGCTTAAGCACTGCGTATCGATAAGTACGCCTTGCGGCTGATAAAAGGCACCAACAAGGTTTTTACCGCCGAGATGATTGATGGCAGTTTTTCCACCCACCGATGAGTCAACTTGCGCCAGTAAGGTGGTGGGTATTTGGTAAAAATCCACACCGCGCTGATAAGTGGCCGCAACGAATCCGGCTAAATCGCCAACTACACCACCGCCTAGCGCAATAACCGCACAGTCGCGATTAAAATTGTGCGCAATAAGCGTGTCGATAATAGCCCCGAAATTAACCAGGCTTTTGGCGCTTTCGCCATCGTCAATGGTGTGTGTCACAACGTCATGCGCAGTTAGCTGTGCGCGAACCTTTGCTTCGTACAAAGGCCCCACAACCGTATTGGTTACAATGAGTAGTTGTTTAGGAAGGTTGTCAAAAAGGGGGGTGCGCGCTAATAAGCCTGCACCGATATCAATCGGATAGCTGCGCTCACCCAAGCCCACGATGATTTGTTGTGTGGTTTCCTGCATGAGCGCCTCCAGTTTACGATAAACGTGATGTTTATATACCCACTTTCTCGATAATTTGGTCAATCACAACTTTCGTACTTTGTTCATCCGTGCGAACAATAATGTCGGCAATTTCTTCGTACAGTGCATTGCGCTCGTCAGCCAGCTCTTCAAGCACTTCACGCGGGTTCTCGGCTTCAGCGATTAAAGGCCGACGTTTGTCGCGCTGGGTTCGAGCAAGTTGCTTATCGATAGTGGTTTGCAGATAAACCACAACACCACGCGCAGATAATCGGTTGCGGCTTTCTTTGCTTAAGATAGAACCACCACCTGTTGCGAGCACGATACCGGTATTTTCGGTCAGCTCTTCAATAACTTTTTCTTCGCGTGCGCGGAAACCTTCTTCGCCTTCTAACTCAAAAACCCAGGCGATATCTGCACCGGTACGGCGTTCTATTTCCGTATCAGAGTCAAAAAATTCGAGGTGGAGTTGGCGGGCAAGTTGCCGCCCTATTGTGCTTTTGCCGGCCCCCATAGGGCCAACTAAGAAAATGTTACGTTTTTCAGCCATATTGATGTGTTACTTCACTTATTTAACTAGCTGTGACTCACGGAATCCGGAGTGTCTCAAGACCTTCCTTTACCCAACCAAAAAGATGCGCGATTATCGCAAGTCACAGCTATATAAGCAAGGTTTACGGATTATTCGTTACAATTCTTGGCGTCACGAATATCAACAATTCACGTTTTTCGTTCACCTGACTATCGGTGCGGAACAATACGCCAACGTATGGAATATCGCCAAGCAACGGTACTTTTGAAATATCATTCAAAATTTGCTGTTGGTAAATACCACCAAGCACGATGGTTTCGCCATTTTCAACCAATACCTGCGTACCAATTTCTTGCGTATCAATTGAAACAGCCGGACCGGTCGGCGTGCTAACCGTTTCACCACGAGTATTTTGGGTGATGACCAAGTCCAAAATAACGCGATTGTCTGGGGTGATTTGTGGCGTAACCTTCAAGCCTAATACGGCCTTTTTGAACTGCACCGAAGTGGCACCCGACGAGGCACTTTCCACATATGGAATTTCAGTACCTTGCTCAATGTAGGCCTCTTTCTGGTTCGCTGTGGTGATGCGCGGGCTAGCAATAATTTCACCTTTGTTTTCGCGCTCCAAAGCGGACAGTTCAAGGTCAAGCAAGCGGCCATCAGCCAGTTTAGCGACCTGAAAACCAATGGTTGCAGCTGGTGAGGCAATCGGTAAGTTCACATTGAAGTCGCCGGTTACACTGGTACCTGAACCTGCACCCCAAGGCGGTGGTGTTGATGTGTCCACGCTCGGCTCGCTGATGCCCCAAAGAATACCCAGCTCGTCACTAATATTGTCACGTACGGTAACCATACGCGCCTCAATAATGACTTGCTTAACCGGTACATCCAGCACTTCTACCATGGCTTTAACGGTTGCAATTTGCTCCGGCGTATCACGTACTAACAGGGTGTTGGTACGCTCATCAACGGTTACAGCACCGCGTGTTGACAGTAAATCAGAACTGTCGGTACGCAGAATCTGTGCAATTTCGTCAGCTTTGGCATAATTAATTTGAATGTATGAGCTTTCCAGTGGTGTCAGGTCTTGCATGCGCTGCTGGCTTTCGAGCTGCTCCGCTTCACGCTGGGCGAGTTCTGAGGCTGGCGCAACAATCAAAATATTGTCGTCGTAACGCTTATCCAGACCTTTAACGCGCAAGATAGTCTCCAGCGCACGCTCCCATGGCACATTCTCAAGACGTAACGTGATATTGCCTGTTACGGACTCACTGGCGACTAGGTTGAGGTTGTTTTCATCGGCCAAAATTTGCAGTAACTGGCGCACAGGAACATCTTGGAAGTTCAATGAAATTGGCTTTTGGCTTGATTGCGCTTGAGCCTCGGCAGCATCAACCTGCGGCGCTTCCGCAAGGTTGAGTCGCAGGTACCCATCGATTTGCTCAAGTTGATGCTTAAACTTGCGTTTTCCGGCAATTTTTATCCGGCTGTGGCGCCCTTCACGGAAGGTTTCAACGTAGGCAACAGGCGTCGCAAACTGGCTGACATCAAGCACATAGAGGAGATCTTCAGGCAACTGCGTGTCATACAGAATCAGCTCAAGGTTATTACCTTCCACACGTGCTTCATGCTCAACGTTGTCTTTATTCAACGCAATGCTTAATTGACCGACATCATTGGGTAAGCGGAAGAAATTAATGTTTGTTACCGCTGTTTTGTCTGAAACCTGCTGGCTGTCCGTGCGAACTTCGGCACGTTTAGTCGGCTCGCTTTTTGCTTTCTCCGGAGCGGGCTCGGGCTTGGTTTCAGCAACCGTATCAGCTTTGGCCGGAGTGGGCTTCGCCGGTTGTTGTTTTGGCGCCGCAGGCGTACTGGCAGCAGGCTTTGTGGCTGCTGTTTGCGTCGTTTCATCTTTACTGGCAACAAACACCATCACCATAACTTCGCCAAAGCGGCTCATCAGGTTTTCCAATGGCTTCTTGGTGTGTACGCGAACGAGCAAGTCTTCACGTTGTTGCTCAATTTCAACGTAATCCAAGAGTGGGTGTTCGCTCAAGTTTAAACGGCCATCAGGCATGTTGGCACGGGTGCCTAATAACAAGAACTCATGCAGGTTAGCGTCATTATTGCGACGGACAACGGGTGACTCGACACGTTTCGAAAAGTGCGCCTCTAAATTAAAGCGATCTTTATTTAACGCAATCTGCTCAACCCGTAAGAGCTCGTTGGCAGATACCGTTAGCGGCATCAAGAGCAGGAGACATAGGGTACGGATTAAGTGCTTCATTAGTTCGAGCTCCTTTGCGAGTTCAGCAAGGTTAGCGATACGTCACGTTGTTGCCAGCAGCCGTCGCCGGTAGCTAGCCATTCACGAATCGAAATTTGTTGTGGAGTAATAGAGGTGATGCGGCCGTTGTCGAGTCCGACAAAATCACCACGTTCTACCCGGAAAAGTTTGCCTTCGTTTGAAACTAACAAGGCAATTAATTGACCGTTACCTGAGCGCATGGTGCCGCTTAAAGCAAGCTGATCAAGCGCGACGCCTTCTAAACCACCCCGGGGTGACCCTAGAGTTGGCTGCGGGCAATTCTGTCCCGTAGCCTGCGCCGCATCGCCACGCAATGGCGTTGGCTGGAATGGGTTACGAATGTCCGCACCCGTATATTCAATACGTTCCAGTAACGGCAGCTCGGGTGGCGGGCTAATGCCCGGCTTGGCGCGCTGCTGTACCTCGGCAGTGAATTGTTCCAGATCTTGATGGCCGGTTGGCGCGCAACCAGCCAACAAACTTAGTGCAGCAATTGAGAGCATAAAACGCATCATGGTTGTGCCCTCAAGGTTTGTTGACGATAGGTTTCGGCATTCACAGACAGGTTCAACGTACCTTCGTCATCTTGCAACTGCATTTTGAAGTTTTTAACGCTGATAATGCGATCAAGCCCAGACATTTGGCCAACGAAATCACCAATTTGATGGTAGGCGCCGCGCAATTCAATCCGCATCGGTAGTGCTGTATAGAATTCACGCGGCTGCGGGTTAAGCCATTCAATGCGGTCAAAACGCAGCCCGCTACGCGTACCAATTAAGCTGATGTCGTCAAGTAACTTCGGCGTTTCGTCATCGTTGGGTAGCATGTTTAAAAGCGTTTCAAGGTCGCTGTTAAGGCGTGCTAACTGCTCTCGGTATAGTGGCAAGTTAACCGCGGTTTGGTACTTGGTTTGGTAATCTTGCTTCAGCTGCGTTTCGCGTGCCACTTCACGTTTATAGTTGGCCCATTCGTCTGCCAAAATAAAGTGATAGCTTAAGCCCAACACCGCAACACCAATGATGGCAAGTATCGCCATTCGAAACGGGCGCGGCCAGAACGGCAGCTCGTTAATGTCGAGTTCACGTAGGCTATCCATACTCATGTTATTTCTCTGCCTCCGTGGTTGTTGGTGGCACAATCGTAACCACTAAAGAAAATGCATCGTAATCGGAATTCGCTTCACGTGAGCCGCTGCGGTTACGGTTGCCGACTGTGGCTGAGGTAACACTGCGTAATTCTGGGTTTTCAAACACCGGTGAATTTTTCAAGTCACGTAAAAACTCAGACACGCGATTATTTGAAATGCTGCGACCACTGACAATGAGTTGCAGATCACGCTTTTCAAGTGAGTGCAGGTAAACGCCATCAGGAGTGCGTTCGGTTAACTCATTAAAAATGGTAATTGCCGTGTTACGGTCTTCATGCAAAGACTGAATCAACTTAATACGATTTAAGATTTCTTGCTTTTTCTTGTTAATGGCGCTGATTTCAGCAATCTGACTATCTAACACCTGAATTTGTGACTGTAAAAAGCCGTTGCGACGTTGTTGGTAGCTCTTATAGTCGCCAATCACCATGTAAGCGGCACCGAACAAAACGCCCGCAATGCCAATGGCAATTCCGATGTGAATGCCGAATCGCATTTTTGCGCGTTGGCGCGCCGTTTCGCGCCATGGGAGTAGGTTTACATGTGCCATGTTGCGAAACTCCGAAGCGCCAGGCCAATTGCTTCAACAAAGCGCGGGCCGTGATTTTGAAGGTGCGACAGTTTGCTTGGCAAAATAAAATGCTCAAACGGATTTAGCGCATGTACCGGATACTCAACTTGATCGCTCAGTGCTTCAGCAACCATCGGTAGCATGGCTCCGGTGTTGATTAAGAGAATTGCAGAAAACCCTTTATCGGCGGCATTGCTTTGGTACATTTGCACACCGCGACTTACCTGGTTCCACAAATTACTTAAAAAGTCTTGAATAATCAGTGATGGAAAATCGTCGATATCGCCGGACCGCAACTTTGCCATAATTTCGCCATGGTCGATAGTGCCGTCCTCGTCAAGCGCAGTAAGCAATTGTGCTAACCCACCCGACTGGAAGCGGTTAAAGGCAACCTCGCCATGATGAATAACGACAATTTGAATGGCGCTGGTGCTGATATCGAGAATTAAATACGGTAGCTTACTTTCTAGAATTTCAGGATGCATGTGCGGCAACAAATGGCCGCAGGCTCGGGCTATAGCCTGATTATCCACATCCATAATGCCCACTTTGTAACCGGCACCTTCAAGCGCTTGCACCCGGCTATCAACACTTATAGTGCGTGTGGCGGTAACCAATACACGTTGTTGGCCCGGTAAAGCTTGGTGTTCACCTAAGCTTTCAAAGTCGTAACGCACTTCATTAATGGGGAAGGGAATAAGTGCTTCGGCCTCACTTTCAATTTTCTCCGCAATAGCTTCGTCATCAAGGTCGAGGCTCATCGGTACTTGTTTTGAAATTGCTTGGTTACCAGATACCGCTGCAACGGCAACACGGGTGCTGCCCATGCGCTTACGCACCTGCGTAATCGTCTTAGCAAGTTTCTCGATATCGGTAATCTCGTCATCGGTAATTAAATTCTTCGGTAGTGATGCTTCCGCCACATGTGTAATGTCGTAAGTATCCCCGCTGGGCATCAGCTCAACGGCTTTGACTGCATCCGAAGCAATATCAATTCCAAGACCTGGCTTTTTTCCCAGACCAAATAGCCCCATAATGCTCCCCTGAAGTGGACCGATTTGCACGGCATTATATTATTAAAATTGTTCTATGCCGAACCTCATATTAAGCAGAAAGGTAAGCATTGTGCAAAGTTCTTTGCACTTTCTAAATAAACATTACGTTTCTTACCTTATCTTTCTATAATATGAGCGTAAAATGCGCAACCTGTAAAACAGTATAGTCGAAAGGAAAAAAAGGGGTTTTTCATTGAAAATTTTTAAGTGGGTGCTTGGAGTATCCGTAGCGCTAGCTATTTTCGGGACGATAATCGTTGCTGGCTTGTACCTTTATTGGGAAGACGAACTTCCGAGTGTTGCCGAGCTGAGAGAAGTGCGCCTGCAAACCCCTATGCAAGTGTATTCATCAGACGGCGAGCTGATCGCCCAGTTCGGAGAGATTCGTCGAATTCCGCTGCAATTAGAAGAAATACCCCAGCCATTAATCAACGCTTTCTTAGCCACCGAAGATCAACGTTTCTATGATCACTTCGGCATCGACCCTATCGGCGTGGCACGTGCTTTCTTTTTAATGGTGAGTTCTGGCGAAATTCAAGGCGGCGGTAGCACCATAACCCAGCAGTTGGCGCGAAACTTTTATTTGAGCTTTGATCAAACGTGGACGCGGAAAATAAAAGAAGCTTTTATCTCGCTGCGCATGGAAAAAGAGCTTACCAAAGACGAAATTCTTGAGTTGTACTTGAATAAAATCACCTTCGGGCACCGTGCCCACGGTGTTGGTGCGGCTGCGCAGGTTTATTATGGCAAAGATGTTGCCGATTTGAGCTTGGCGCAAATGGCGATGATTGCTGGGTTACCGAAAGCGCCTTCAACCATGAACCCCATTTCGAATCCAGAGCGTGCGCGTGAGCGCCGTGCTGTGGTGTTGGGGCGTATGCTGGCTGAGCGCGTTATCAACCAGCAGGAATACCGTGATGCGTTGGCTGAGCCAATCGACACACGACTGCACGGCGCTGAAGTAACCATGAGCGCGCCTTATTTGGCAGAAATGGTGCGCGCAGATATGGTGTCTCGCTATGGTGAAGACGCAACCTATAACGGTGGCTTTAAAGTATTCACCACGGTTAATGCGAAACAACAACGTGCGGCGCAACGTGCAGTGCAACTTAACTTGCATGAGTATGACGAACGCCATGGCTATCGCGGTGCTGAACAAGTGTTGTGGCAGCCCGAAGAAAGCGCGTGGGAGCATGACGCCATTCGCGAATTTTTGCGTCAGCAAGAGGCTATTGGTTTAACAGTGCCGGCCGTTGTACTCGGTGTGACCGAACGGGCTGCTTTGGTGCTAACTGCAAGTGGCAGCCCGCGTGAATTACCGTGGCAAGGTATTGCCTGGGCTCGCCCTTACATGCATGCGGATCGTCAAGGTGCTGCGCCGAGCACTGCCGCGGAAGTACTGGCGCCGGGTCAATTGATTCGTGTGCGTGCTACAGAGAACGGCTTACGCTTGGCACAAGTGCCGGAACCCAGTGGCGCGATTATTTCACTGCGCCCGCAAGATGGCAGCATTGCTGCAGCTGTTGGCGGATACAGTTTTGCCATTAGCCAATACAACCGTGCTATTCAAGCGGAACGCCAAGCGGGTTCAAATATTAAACCGTTTATTTATTCAGCAGCCTTAGAAAATGGGTTCACTTTGGCAACCTTGGTCAATGACGCGCCAATTAACCAATGGAACCCCGGTAGCGGTATCGCCTGGCGCCCCCGCAACTCGCCCGATGTTTACGAAGGGCCGATACGAGTGCGCCAAGCTCTGGCGAAATCGAAGAACGTTGTATCTGTGCGCCTAATGCGTTCACTGGGTATTGATACCACCGTGGAGTACCTGACGCGATTCGGTTTTGCGATTGATGAATTACCGCGCAATGAATCCTTGTCGCTTGGCTCTGCGTCCATGACGCCTCTCGAAGTTGCGCGCGGGTATGCAGTGTTTGCCAACGGCGGCTATTTGGTTAACCCGTACTTTATTGAACGCATTGTGGATAACAATGAACAAGTGGTTTACACCGCACGCCCAGCCGTTGCCTGCGTATTGTGTGAAAATGAAGAGCGCGAAGTGGTGCAAGCGCCACAAGTGATCACGGAGCAAAATGCGTATTTGGTAACCCAAGCAATGAATTCAGCAGTGTGGGGTGGCGGCAGTTGGCAGCATCGCACGGGCTGGAACGGTACTGCATGGCGTATTCAACGCTCAAAGCCGATTGTTGATTTAGCAGGGCGCAATATTGTCGGTAAAACCGGTACCACCAACGACAGTAAAGATACCTGGTTCTCAGGGTTCGTCAGCGGCTTAGTGACAACGGCGTGGGTTGGGTTTGATAACTTAGAGCGTGCGCTGGGTAGTACGACCATGAATGAAAACCTGGATAGTAGCGAACAGCCGATCAGTGGTGCTGAAGGCGGCGCAAAAACGGCGCTGCCAATGTGGATAAATTACATGGAAACCGCACTTGAAGATGCAACCATTGAGCCGTTTCAAGTGCCGCCAGGGCTCGTCATGGCGCGCATTGATTTAGAAACCGGTAAGCTGAGTCGTAAGAGTGATTACAGCACACGGTTTGAGTACTTCTTGCCGGGCACTGCACCAACTGAATACGCTGACGAAAAATCGTCTTCAAAGGATATTTTCTCAGAAGACGATTCCATATTCTAAGTGTTGGAAGCCCGTGCGTGGTTAACCTTGATGCCGGTTGCTGAGGCGACTCAGTAACTGGTTCAAGTCAGATTGTACGCCGCCTGCGGTCACTTCTTTACCGGCACCAGGGCCGCTGATAACCAGCGGCATTTCATGATACCAATCGGTATAAATGACAAAAATATTCTCCCCTGGAATCAGATTCGCCAGCATATCGCCCTCTGGAATGTATTCGATTCCAACGCGAGCGCGTACCTGATCATTATCTTGCACCGCGAAGCTGGCCAGCAAACGCGGCACTTTGTCGGTTTGCTGTGCATCCAGATATAAGTGATGCATTGCATCATCTAGCTCTGGCAGGCGCTGCATAAATTCATCCAGTAAGATATCTTCGAGCTGATCGGGCAGCAAACTCTCAACATCGATGTCTTTCCAGTCTAGCTTCAAGCCAATTTCACGTGCCAAGATAAGCAATTTGCGGACAATATCCTGACAGGTTAAATCTTCACGCGGATCGGGTTCACTCAGCCCCCTCATTTTTGCTTCGCGCACCAAGTCACTAAATTTCACATCAGCGTTAAAGTTTTCAAACAACCAACTCATGGTGCCTGAGAAGATACCGGAAATACTGCGAATGGTGTCACCTGAGTTGCGCAGGTCATTCAATGCATAATTTAAAGGCAAACCAGCGCCCACGGTGGTGTTGTAATACCACTCGCGCTCATATTCGCGCTGGATAGTGCGTATTTCCTGATATTGCGATTCACCGGATGCGCCAGCACGTTTGTTGGCACTGATAATATGTAACCCGTTGGCAAAAAAGCTTGGATACAGCTGGGCGACCCCAACGGAGTCGGTCAAGTCAAGCATCACCAGCTCATCATACGGAGCATTCGGTAGCTCAGGGATAAGTTGGCTGAGCTCATAAGGGCGCGCGAACTTATCAAAGCTGGCCTCCCAGTCATCAAGTTCAACGCCGTTATAGTCCAGCCACATGCGGGTTGAGTTCAAAATGCCAATAATGCGCACGTCCATTTGCTCGTTAATCCGCTCACGTAGGCGACGATATAACGACAGCCAGGCACTGCCAATATTTCCGCGGCCAACCACCAACACACCCAAACTACGACGATAATTAAAGAGCTGACTGTGTAAACGATTCAATAAGCGGTTATCGAGCTTTTGCTCCAATATCGCAATAACTGAGTTACTGTCTGGCGAAAATGCCAAACGCCGTAAATTCTGCGCGCTCAATTCAGTTTTAAAGGTGCCGTATTGATCGGTTTCCTGAATGCGTGCACCAACCAGCGCAATCATCGAGTACCCTGCCATTTGCACCACATGGTCGGCTTTATCCACCTGCTCCAACCAGCGCTCTATGTACTCTAAATGATTCTGGTGGTAGGCATAATAAGCGTGGTGCTGGGCAACTTCGTTCCAGCTGATTAACGGCGTTAATTCAAGCGTTTCAAATTGTTCAACCAATTGCGGGTCGCTTAAATCAACCCGAAACAGCACCACATCGGCTAACGAGGTGAGTACTTTACCCTTCGGCTCAGTATCGTTGTATTGGCCAATGCGGGTTTGTTGATTTTCAACCTTCAAGCTGGAACGCACAGCAATTACCATGCGCTCGCGATTAACGGGCTGGAAAGTACGTGGATGCAGAACTGGGCTACCTAAGCGCGCCAGTTCTTCGGCTTCTTGCCAGTCAATAGTTGGCAAGCTTACCACCCGTTCAACTTTACGTGGGTCAGCGGAGTAAACACCGGCTACATCTTTCCAAATGGTCACTTGCTTCGAGTCAATCAGGCTGCCAACCAGCGTAGCGGAATAGTCACTGCCGTTACGGCCTAGAATCAGTGAGTTACCGTCAGGATCGGCACAGATGAAGCCTGTTACAATGAAACGCGTGCCTGGGTGCGGCGCAATGCGATTGAGCAAACCAGCACGTGATATCTCTACGCGAATGTGCGGCTCTGGCGCATCATCGGCAATCAGGAAAGTGCGTGCATCAATATAGTTTGCAGTTACGCCTTGCTGTTCTAATAGCGCGGACAATAAACGCGCGCTCCACAACTCGCCGTACGACAGCAGTTCTGGGCGACGCTTAATTTCTTCTTGACCGTTTAACCAAGCGTACCAACGTTTAAAATCAGTTTGCGACTGTTGCAACACACGCGCTTGTACGTCACCGTTAAGTAATTCACGAATCAGGCCTTGCTGATATTTTTCAAGTTGTTTTAGAAGAACCTCGGCGACACCTTTGTCATCCGATTTTGCATCAATGATTTCGAGAATGCGGTTGGTGGTGTCACCTGCTGCCGAGACGACCACGAGATCACTGGCGCCAGCATATTCAGTGACGATACGTGCCACACGACGGTAACAGTACGCATCAGCCAAGCTGCTGCCACCAAATTTGTGAACTTGAACCGTATCGGCCACGGCTTGGATTTGCTCTGGGGTAACTTGAACCTCAACCGTCATGATGCGCGTGCGTTCTCCTGTGAGAAAAAGTAAAAAAGAAGTCGATTATACGGTGCGTTTTTGTGCCAATAAAGCGCCATTACGCAAGGTTAGCACAAAAAGACGTATAGACAGCTATGCGTATAAAGTTGACTGCGCAAAATTCGGCAGTACAATTCACCACATTGTGCAGGGTTTTTTAGTCACGCAGCAACACTTAGCAAGTAAAGGGGCGCAGTATGGAATGGGACGGCGATTATATCTACCCGTATGTTGAACACGGTAAGAAAAGTGAGCACGTGAAGAAAATAACCGTGTCGATTCCCACGCGCGTACTCAAAGTGCTGACCGACGAGCGTACCCGTCGGCAAATTAAAAACCTGCGCCATGCAACTAATAGTGAGTTGCTTTGTGAAGCTTTTTTGCATGCGTTCACCGGACAGCCACTGCCAACCGATGATGACTTACGCAAAGACAACCCTAACAAAATCCCCAAAGCCGTGCGCGAAGAGTTAACGCGCCGAGGCCTGCCGATTCCAGACGACGCTGAGTTCGACGAGGTCGAATAAGCAAAATACTGCTGTAGGAAATCCTACAGCAGATATTCCAGTGCCGTTTCATCGCAGTTGTCCTTGCGTGGGCACAATTCACAGTCCTTCATGACTTTCTCAGGTAGCTTTTCTTTCAGCGTGATGCGAAAGTTCAGCTTGCCAAAAAACTCCGGCACCCGGGTCAGCACAATGGTACGGGCAATGCCTAGCTCACGCGCCTTCCAAAGCAAAAACGCCACCAACTCAGCGCCTAAGCCCTTGCCTTGAGCATTCTTAAACAGGCCAAGACTGCGAATTTCAGCCAAGCCAGTGCTGTACACATACAATGCCGCACAGCCAACGACCTCGTCATTGATTTCAGCTACGGCAAAGCTTTGAATAGCTTGCAGTACGTCGGCTTTATCGCGCGGCAGGTTTTCGCCTTGATCAGCCCAGTATGCAATCAGTTCGCAGATTTTATCCGCATCGCTTAAACGTGCTTGGCGCACATGTTTGCTGGCAGCTTCGGCCGCGTGCAGCCAATCTTGTGCATGTTTTACCGCAACTTTTACGGCGTTGGGTGCCGTACCGCCCATGGCTTGGCGTTGATTTAAGCCATACTGCAAATCCAGGCTGGCATACACATCCGCATCGATAGCTGGGCACACCTGTTGAAACTGCTCAAGCGTAAGCTGCTCCAGGGCGACACCAAGTTGTTGCGCGTTTACCACCAACGTACCCGTCATATGGTGTGCGTCGCGAAAAGCAACGCCCTTGCTAACCAAGTAATCGGCCAATTCGGTGGCGTTGCTGTAGCCCAAAGCCGCCTGCAATGCAGCATGCTCACGGTTCACGGTAAGTTCCGGCACCGCAAACGCGAGCATCTGCAGGCATTGCAAGTAACTGTGCAGGGCATCAAATAGTCCCTCTTTGTCTTCTTGCATGTCTTTGTTATAGGCCAGCGGTAGCCCTTTTAGAGTCACCTGCATGGCATGTTGATGGCCCAGCACACGGCCCGTTTTGCCGCGTAGCAATTCAAACAAGTCGGGGTTTTTCTTTTGCGGCATCAGCGATGAACCGCTACTAATACGATCACTCATGCTGAAGCAGCCAGATTCGCCGGAGCAGTAAAAAATAACGTCTTCAGCCAGTCGCGATAAGTGAATCATACCGGTGCTGGCGGCGTTCAATAGGTCCAGCACGAAGTCACGGTCAGACACCCCGTCGAGGCTGTTTTCACTGGCATACCGAAACCCGAGTTCATGCGCGAGGGTTTCGCGATTAATGGCGGCTGTCGTGCCCGCCAGGGCACCACTGCCCAGAGGGCAAACATCCATGCGGCGCACTGCTTCACGCAGCCGACTGACATCGCGCTGCAACATGCTGACGTAGGCCATAGCCCAGTGGCCAGCGACAATCGGTTGCGCCCGCTGCAGGTGCGTATAGCCAGGTAACATGGCATCTGTATGCTGCTCTGCAAAGGTCAGCAAGTTTTCAATGGCGGCCAAATTTGCCTTAATCAGATGCTCAGCGAACTGTTTACAGAACAAGCGTAAATCGGTTGCTACAAGGTCGTTGCGGCTGCGCCCGGTGTGCAACTTTTTGGCTGTAGTACCAATGCTTGCAATCAGTTGTGACTCTACCCAACTGTGAATGTCTTCCGCGTCTGTTTGCAGCGGTAATTCCGGTTCCGCAGCAACGGCCTTGGCCAACGCGCCCAGGGCTTGCTGCAACTGCTGGTTTTCCTCCGTTGAAATGAGCCCGGCTGTTTGTAGCGCGCCGGCCCATGCTTGGGACGCCTGAATATCAAACGGCGCCAGCACATAGTCGAACCGCAACGAGTCGTTAAATTGTTTAAATTCAGCAGCGCTCGGCTGACTGAACCGTCCACCCCATAAACTCATGGTTTACTCCTTGCCGCCGTCAGTATGCGCATGTAAAGCACGAATACGGCTGGCCAAACTGTAGAGGCGAATAAAGCCTTCAGCATGTTGCTGGTTGTACACGTCATCTTCGTCAAAGGTTGCGAATGCATTGGAGTATAGACTGTTTGGCGAGCGCTTTTGAGTGACGGTAACGCACCCTTTGTACAGCTTCACTACAATGTCACCGCTCAGAGGTTCAGCAATTTTGGTTGCAGCAGCCAGCATGATGTCTTTGAGCGGCGTAAACCAGCGGCCGTCATACATCAGCTGGGCAAACTCATTGCCTAAACGAATGCGATAATCTTGCGTGGTGCGATCAAGCACCAAGCTTTCTAGACCTTGCAGGGCGGCATACAGCACTTCACCTGCCGGCGTTTCGTAGCAACCTCGAGACTTCATGCCAACCAAACGGTTTTCCACCATGTCTAATCGGCCGACGCCGTGCGCGCCTGCTATCTGGTTTAACTGCAAAATCGCGTCAACCGGCGCAAACGGCTTATCATTAATACGGGTTAACTCGCCTTGTACAAAAGAAAGCTTGAGGTACTCAGGCTGGTTGGGTGCTTGCTCGGGTGCAACGGTCCACGTCCAAACTTGTTCGGTTGGCTCGTTCCATGGGTCTTCCAACTCACCGCCTTCGGTGGAAATATGCCAAAGGTTGGCATCGCGACTATAAATTTTAGTCGCCGAAGCACTGCAAGGAATATTGCGCTCGGCCAGATAAGCTAAGAGCTGTGGGCGTGAGCGCATGTGCCATTCACGCCAAGGGGCAATCACCGTAAGTTCTGGAGCTAACGCAGCAAAGGCGGACTCGAAGCGAACCTGATCGTTGCCCTTACCGGTACAGCCGTGTGCCAGCGCATCAGCGCCAACCTCACGGGCTACCGCAACTTGAGCTTCGGCAATGATAGGACGTGCTAGCGCTGTTCCTAGTAGGTATTGCCCTTCATAAATTGCGCCGGTTTTAAGCGTGGGGTAAATCACTTCGCGGGCCAACTTATCTTTCAAGTCAACGATGTGGCAGCTGCTGGCGCCTGATGCAATGGCTTTTTCTTCAACCCCAAGCAGTTCATCATCGCCCTGGCCGACATCCGCTACAAACGCGACCACTTCACAGTCGTAGTTTTCTTTTAGCCACGGCACAATGGCCGAAGTGTCTAGGCCACCTGAATAAGCTAAAACAACTTTGTTAACGGACTTACTCATGCGTGCTCCCCTTCAAATAAAGTAACTAAAATAGCGTTTTGGGCGTGTAGCCTATTTTCTGCCTGGTGCAGTACCAAGCTACTGGCACCGTCAATCACGTCGGTGGTAACTTCCCGCCCACGCGAAGCTGGCAAGCAATGCATGAAGAATTTAGCACCCAGACGCTGCATCAAATCGTTGTTCACTTGGTATGGCGCAAAGTCGTGCATCACGGCATTGTTGTCTCGCGTTTGACCCATTGAAAACCAGGTGTCGGTGTAAATCGCGTCAGTTGGCTGCAATTGTGCTAAGTCATGCAGCACGGTAATCTGCGCGCCCGTTTGCTGTGCTAATTGTTGTGCCGCCTGCAATTGTTCGGCATCCGGCTCATAACCCAGCGGTGTAACCACCTGCAGTGACATACCCACCAGTGCCGCACCGGTTATTAAGGCCTGGCACACATTGTTACCGTCACCAATGTAAGTTAAATGCACCTTGCTCAAGTCGCCAAATTGCTCTTGCAGGGTGAGTAAGTCAGCCAGAGCCTGGCAGGGGTGACAGCGATCACTCAGGGCGTTAATCACAGGTTTATTTGAAGCCTGCGCCAACTCTGTAAGCGTGTCTTGCGAATAAACCCGCGCGACAATGGCGTCGTGCCACAGCGCTAAATTCGCGCCAACGTCGCTCGCGGGCTCGCGTTCGCCAATCAGATGCTGGGCATCAAGATAGATACTGTGGCCGCCAAGCCGATTAATGCCTGCCGCAAAGCTGGCGCGGGTGCGTAGCGACGGTTTTTCGAACAGCAGAGCAATGCTTTTGCCTTGCAAATAAGTTGACCAAGAAGCTGGCCGCTGTTTCATAGACTGCGCCAGTTGCAATAAATTTGTAGCTTGCTGCGGATCAATGTCCTGCAATTGAAGTAAATCGTTCATCTGTTTAATAACCTACTATTAGAAAATGGTAATCAGCGGCTAATTAGAGGTGGATGCGGGTTCCGGCTGCTTTACCCTGTGCCAATCGGGTTAGCGCTTTGGCGTTTTGCCAGCCGGCCACCGCGATGCTTCGTCGCGATGCTTGCGCGGCTTGAACCGCAGCGTTGAGCTTGACCAGCATGCCATCGCGCACTGTGCCGTCGGCAATGAGTGCGTCGGCTTGCTCGACAGAAATACTGTTAATGAGCGCACCGTGTTTATCCAAAATTCCGGGTACATCGGTGAGTAAAACTAAGTCAGCGTCCAAAAGTTGTGCGACCGCAGCTGCCGCGAGGTCTGCATTGACGTTGAGGCGCTGGCCGTCAGCCGCTGCCCCGATAGAACTTAAAATGGGCACATAATTATGGGCTAATAGCAGCATGAGCAACGCGGCATTATTCGGGTGAGGTACGCCAACCGCACCCCGGCTGTTGTCAATATCGCAGCGTACGGACAGTCCGTCGGCTAAGGTAAGGCCCACCGCGTTTAATTGGTGCTGTTGTGCCAGCGAAACCAACTGCGAGTTAATATCACCAGCTAAAACACCCGCCACAATGGGCATCTGCGCAGCAGGCGTGATGCGTTGCCCATCAACTTTCAAGCTGGTATGCCCCAGTTGCAGCAACAACTGTTCAACTTGGTCGCCACCACCGTGTACCAATACCAACGGGCGCAATTGGGCAAGTTGTTGCACTGTACTGAGTAATGCTGACAAGTTCTTCGCGTTTTGCAGCACACGACCACCTAGTTTGAGTACGAGTGTGTTCATACCACACCTCCGCGCGAAGTCAGGCCTAAGGTTGCCGGTAATTTAAAGTAATTGTTGACCAGCTGTACCGCCTGGGCTGCTGCGCCTTTGAGCAAGTTATCAATGGCGGCACACAGAATAAGCTGCTGACCATGAACAACGGCATGAATGTCACAAAATGCGGTACCCACAACGTCGTTAATAGTCGGTGGTTGCTGCCGCATACGCACAAGTGGATGTGCTGCATAAGCCGATTGCAAAGCTTGTTCAACCATCTGCTGGGTTATATCGGTTGCTAGCTGTGCATAAATGGTGGCCAAAATGCCCCGCTTAAAATTACCGAGATGGGGCACGAAGAGCACGTCACTACCGATACTTTGCGCAATTTCGGGTTGATGCCGGTGTTGTGCTACGGCGTAGGCACCAAGACTCACCTCACAAAAACTGGTGTGAGCGGCGGCTTTTCGTCCCGCACCCGAAACACCGCTAACGGCATTCACAATCGGCGTGCCCTGAATAAACTCCATCACCGGTTTTAACGCAAGTGCGGCAACCGTTGGGTAGCAGCCGGGCACTGCAATGAGCTGCTCGGAACCTTGCAGCGGCGTCCACTCTGCCAAACCATAAGGAATATGTGTGGGCGTATCAGCCGTGCGTTTAAATCCGTAAGCACGTTCATGTGCCGCGTTGTCGTGCAAGCGAAAGGCACCGGAAAGATCAAATACAACCAGTCCAGCTTTAATTAATTGGGGGGCCAGCTGTGCGCTTGCTTCATGGGGCAGCGCTAAAAAAACCACCCGAACTTGCTGAGCGAGTTGGCTCAGCAAGTTCGAGTGCCAAGGTTGCAGAATGACATCAAGCTGTCCCGCTAACTGGGGATACAAACTAGCAATAGGCTCTGCTTCTTCGCGCGCGCTGGAAGAAAATGCATGGATAAGTGTGAATTGTGGATGGTTATGCAGCAGCCAGACGAGCTCAATGCCACTGTAGCCACTTGCGCCAAATACTGCACACGGTATTGTATTGCTGTGCTCCACCAAAAAACTCACTCAACCATTTAAGAAATAACATGGCTGAATAATAATGCATATAAATTCATAAAACAAGAATAAAAATACATAATTCGTTAATGGTTATTCGTTATTGGTTATTCGAAAAAGCGCAACCACGAGTAACGATTAACGAATAACGAGTAACGCTCTTGATCTTAAAGCCCTTGGCGCTTATAATTCGCGCCCTAATTTGCTGCGTTGATTAATAAAGCAACGCATTTTTTAAACACAATTTGTATGGTATCCGGCAAAAGATCGGATGGCGATGCAGCCTAACGAGGTAATCCCATGAAAGCAGGTATTCATCCAGAATATGTTGAGCTGAGCGTATCATGCTCTTGTGGTCATTCTTTTGTGACCAATTCAACCAAAGGCGGCGAGTTGCACTTGGACGTATGTTCAGAGTGTCACCCATTCTACACTGGTAAGCAGCGTATTATGGATACTGGCGGTCGTATCGAAAAATTCAACAAGCGTTTCGCAGTGTTGGGTGGCAAGAAAGAGTCTTAATTCAGACGCTTCTGCACAGATTTACAAGAAAGGCGCCAGAAGGCGCCTTTTTTATTTCCGATATCCTCTCTAGCCAGCGGTTTTATTGAAAAAACCGATGGTGTCAATTTGTACAATCCAAAATATTCAAAGCTTTTCATAAGCCATTATCAGGTAAGATGTCTTATTGAGTGGATTCCCTCTACAATGTGGGGTATTCATAGACGTTATTTTCTCTATTCCTGTTTTCTCTATATCTAAAATAGGTATGCTCATATTATGACCGACTTTCGCAAGCAAGCTTTGGATTATCACGCGTATCCAACCCCTGGAAAAATCAGTATTGAATTGACCAAGCCAGCTGAAACCAGCAAAGACTTGGCGCTAGCGTATAGTCCGGGCGTAGCAGAGCCGGTTCGGGCGATTGCCGAAAACCCCGACGATGTGTACAAGTACACCGCTAAGGGCAATATGGTTGCGGTAATCTCAAACGGTACAGCGATATTGGGGTTAGGTAATCTCGGCCCGATGGCCTCTAAGCCCGTTATGGAAGGTAAAGCATTATTGTTTAAGCGCTTTGCTGGGCTCGATTCGATTGATATTGAAGTAACCCATCGTACTACCCAAGACTTTATTAATACCGTGGCCAACATTGCGGACAGTTTCGGTGGTGTAAACCTCGAAGATATTAAAGCCCCGGAATGCTTTGAAATTGAGCAAGCGCTGATTGAGCGTTGTGAAGTACCAATTTTTCATGACGACCAACACGGCACCGCCATCGTAACTGCCGCTGGCCTCTTAAATGCGTTAGAGATTCAGGGCAAAGATTTACGCAAAGCTCAAATCGTTTGTCTTGGTGCTGGCGCTGCTGCCATTGCATGCATGGAATTATTGATTAAATGCGGTGCGCAACGCGAGCACATCTACATGCTCGATTCCAAAGGTGTGATTCATACCCGCCGGGAAGACCTCAACGAATACAAAGCGTTATTTGCCAATAACACCGATAAGCGCACACTTGAAGAAGTGATCACGGAAGCCGATGTGTTTGTTGGTGTGTCGGGGCCTAACCTGTTGTCACCAGATGCGTTAAAACTGATGGCCGCGAAGCCAATTGTTTTCGCCTGCTCGAACCCTGATCCGGAAATTAAACCAGAGCTTGCCCTGGCGGTACGCGACGATTTAATCATGGCAACCGGCCGTTCAGATTATCCAAACCAAGTGAATAACGTGTTGTGCTTCCCGTTTATTTTCCGCGGTGCGCTGGATGTTCGTGCAAAAGCCATTAACGACGAGATGAAACTTGCCGCTGTGGAAGCAATTCGCACCTTGGCAAAAGAACCTGTTCCAGAGGCGGTTTTGAAAGCTGCAGGCGTCGATAAACTGGAATTTGGCACTGAATACATCATCCCAAAACCACTTGATCCGCGTTTGCGTACACGCGTTTCACGCGCAGTAGCGGAAGCCGCAGTAGCTTCTGGCGCCGCCCGCATCGCGTTACCCAAAAATTATATGAAAGACTAACGCCGTTATTCGTTACCGTTCTTCGCTAGTAATCAATCACGAATAACGATTAACGATTAACGATTAACGCGGTAAACTCTGGCGCATGGCATTTATTATCCAAATCGCGCTGCCCGTTCCACTGCCGCGCCTCTTTGATTACGACAGCGACACTCTACCTGTGGTGGGTGCTCGCGTGCGCGTACCCTTCGGCAAACGCGAGTTAATTGGCGTTTGCGTGGGTGAGGCCAGTGCGCCGGATGATAGCTATCAGCGTAAGGCGGTTATCGAAGTTATCGATGAGCATGCCGTATGGCCCGCACCCATGTGGCAACTTTTGAACTGGGCGTCTGACTACTATCATCACCCCTTGGGCGACGTGATTCAAAATGCCTTACCCGTATTGTTACGCCAAGGCGAGCGCGCCAGTTACCAAGCGACAACCCGTTATCAAGTCACTGAGCAAGGTGCTGCAGTTGCGTTGAATGACTTAAAACGCGCCGCGCAGCAACAGCGTTTATTGGCCGTATTGCAACAAAAAGCATTGCTGAGTCGCGATATCCGCATGCAGGAATATTCGCCATCGGCACTCAAAGCGCTGCAAGAAAAAGGCTGGGTTGAAGCGGTTGAGCACATTCCCGCAGCAGCACAAAGCTGGCAGTTTGAAATTGCTGCTGAACCGTTGCAGTTAAACCCCGAACAAGCACTCGCGGTGGCAGCAATTGGTGCCGCTAAGCAGGCACAAACGTATTTGTTGCAAGGGGTAACCGGCAGCGGGAAAACCGAAGTTTACTTGCAAGCCATGGCAGACGTTCTGCGACGCGGCAAACAAGTGTTGGTATTGGTACCAGAAATTGGCCTGACGCCACAAACATTACGCCGCTTCCAAAAGCGATTTGCAGTGCCGGTAGTGATGTTGCATTCCGCCTTGAGCGATCGCGAACGCCTTGACGCGTGGCTTGATGCGCGTGCTGGCAGTGCTGCCATTATCATCGGAACCCGCTCCGCAATTTTCACACCCTGTAAAGCGTTGGGCATGATTATTGTCGATGAGGAGCATGACGGCTCGCTCAAGCAGCAAGATGGCTTTCGCTATCACGCCAGAGATATTGCGGTGATGCGCGGTCATGAAGAGCAGGTTCCGGTAATTTTAGGTACGGCCACGCCGTCGCTAGAAAGCCTGAATAATGCATTGAATAAGCGCTATGCGCACCTGCAACTGAGCCAGCGCGCGGGGCAAGCAATCGCGGCCAAGCATGTGTTGATGGACATTAAAAATCTGCCGCTGAAAGCCGGGCTTTCGCAGCCACTGATTCAGTTGATGGGCGAGCACCTTAAAGCTGGTCAGCAGGTTCTATTGTTTTTAAATCGGCGCGGTTTTGCGCCCGCTCTTTTGTGTCATGAATGCGGTTGGTTGGCGCAGTGCCGGCGCTGCGATGCGTATTACACGGTACACCAAGGCAAACGGCAACTGCAATGCCACCATTGTGGTGCGCAACAGCCCATTCCAAGACAATGCCATGACTGCGGCTCGACCCAGCTCATTGGTCGCGGTGTTGGCACCGAGCAGTTGGAACAAACCCTGCACGAGAAGTTTCCGGACTATCCAGTATTGCGCATCGACCGCGACAGCACCCGCAAGAAAGGAAGCTTGCAGCAGCACCTGGAAGACGCGCGGGATAATAAATATCCGATTCTGGTGGGCACCCAGATGCTCGCCAAAGGCCATCACTTTCCTGATGTCACCTTGGCGGCGCTGCTCGACGTCGATGGGGCGCTTTACAGTGCTGATTTTCGTGCGGCGGAACGACTCGGCCAAATGTTCACCCAAGTTGCGGGCCGTGCTGGGCGTGCAAGCAAGCCGGGTACTGTCGTGCTGCAAACGCACCACCCTGAACATGAGTTAATTCAAGACCTAATCAATAACGGCTACAGCCACTTTGCAGAAACTGCGCTGCGGGAGCGGCAGCTAACGCATTTGCCGCCATTCAGTCAGCATGCTTTATTTCGTGCTGAAGCAAATAACAGCGAAGCGGTTATCGCCGCTTTAGAAGGCATTGCAAAGTTATTCCCAGTGCGTGATGACGTGATTGTGCTGGGCCCAATACCCGCGGTGATGGAACGTCGCGCCGGGCGCTACCGTTATCAATTGCTGCTACAAACTGAGCAACGCGGCTTACGCGCACAACTATTGCGCTACGTATTGCCGCACCTTGAAAAGTTACCGGAGTTACGAAAGGTGCGTTGGTCGCTCGACATCGACCCACAAGACTTTAGTTAGTCCGCAAAAGCATATAAAATAACGACCTTGTTCGCTTCGCTCATCGTTATTCGTTAATCGTTATTAGTTATTCGCTCGAGCCAAACACGAATGACCAACAACTAATAACGAGTAACCAATAACGACTAACGTTTTTAAGGTTTTTTATTCATGAAAGAACAGCTGGAATCCTTACTTGCCACCGCCGTGGCCACCCTGCAACAACAAGGCACGCTGCCTAATGACGTGCACGCTCGGATTCAGCTAGACCGCCCCCGCGATAAAAGCCATGGCGATTTTGCAACCAATCTGGCGTTGATGTTGGCTAAGCCCGCCAAAATGAATCCACGCGCGTTGGCAGAAGCGTTAATCGGTGCGTTGCCTGAAAACAGCCTTGTGGCCAAAACAGAAATTGCCGGGCCGGGCTTTATCAATTTCAGCATCAGTCAACAGCAGCTGATTGATCAGCTCGAGCATGCCTATACCGATGCCCATGTTGGGGTGCTGCCAGCTGCCGAAAGCCAAACGGTGGTTATCGACTATTCGTCACCAAACCTTGCTAAAGAAATGCACGTGGGCCATTTGCGCTCAGCCATTATTGGCGATGCGGTTGCTCGCGTTAAAGAGCTGCTTGGCCATAAGGTGATTCGCCAAAATCACGTGGGTGACTGGGGTACGCAGTTCGGTATGTTATTGGCGCACATGGAAGAGCTCGACAATGCCGAACTGGACATGGAGTTGAGTAACTTAGAAACCTTTTATAAAGCCGCAAAAAAACGTTTTGATGAAAGCGAAGAGTTTGCAAAACGTGCGCGAGAGCTGGTGGTTGCGCTGCAATCCGGTGAACCGAAGTGCCGGGCGCTATGGCAACAGTTTATCGATGTGTCCTTGAGCCACTGTCAGGAAGTGTATGATCGCCTTGGGGTGAAGCTGACACGTGCAGACGTTATGGCCGAGAGCGCCTATAACGATGATCTGGCACAAGTGGTTGAAGACTTAAAAGCACAAGGCCTCTTGGTTGAAGATCAAGGTGCACAGTGCGTATTTTTAGATGAATTTAAGAACAAAGATGGCGAGTCATTGCCAGTTATCGTGCAAAAGTCTGGCGGTGGTTATTTGTATGCCACGACCGACTTAGCCGCTGTGCGTTATCGTCAAAACGTACTTAAAGGCGACCATTTGATCTACTTTGTCGACCAGCGTCAAGGGTTGCATTTCCAGCAGATTTTCACGCTCGCCAAAAAAGCAGGCTTTGCCCGTGAAGATTTGCAAATGGACCATTATGGTTTTGGCACGGTTATGGGCAAAGACGGACGCCCGTACAAGAGCCGTGACGGCGGCGTAACCAAGCTGGCCGACTTGCTCGATGAAGCAGAAAAGCGCGCGTTGGAACAAGTGCAGCGTAAGAACACATCACTGAGTGCCGAAGAGCAAGCCCATGTGGCGAAGGTAGTTGGTATTAGCTCAGTGAAGTATGCTGACCTATCTAAGAACCGCACCAGCGATTATATTTTTGATTGGGACACCATGCTCAGCTTTGAAGGCAACACCGCACCTTATTTGCTGTACGCGTTTACCCGTGTGAATAGTATCTTTGATAAAGCTGGGGTAAACCCAGATAATATCAGCGGTGAATTTAGTTTGAATGACGAGCGTGAAATTGCGCTGGCGAATATTCTTGTGCGCTTTAACGAAGTGATACATAACGTATCCGATAAAGCCATGCCGCATTTCTTGTGTGGCTACCTGTATGATGTTGCTGGTGCGTTCTCAAGCTTTTATGAAGCGTGCCCGATTCTGCAAACTGAAGACGAACACTTACGCCAAAGTCGCCTGAAACTCGCTGCTCTTACCGCGAAAACCTTGCGCCAAGGTCTTGATTTATTAGGCATTCCAACGCTCGAGAAGATGTAAGCATGGATTACGCAAATCGGAAACGTCCGCCAAAACGTACACCGCCTAAAAAACAGAGCAAGAAGACAGCGAAGCCTGCGGTATCGTGGTGGGTTGTGCTGTTGGCTGTAGCTCTGGTTGCTGGGTTTGTCTGGTTTCTGGTGACTATTTCTGGTAAATCCAATCAAACCGATCCGGCGCCAGTCGTCACGGATGTGCCGGAAAAACAGCCGGCGCAAGAAATTAAACCCATACCTGATATGCCAGAAGAGCGTTACCAATACCCAGATGTACTGGAAAATCAGGAAGTGATTGTGGATGTGCCTGAGCGCGAAATTGGTCCGCCTAAACTGATGCAGTGCGGCTCATTCCGTAACTTAAGTGATGCGGAACAAATGCGTGCAATGATTGCCATGATTGGGCTTGAGTCATTAATCCGCACGACTGATGGCGGTAACGGCGTCTGGCACCGTGTGGTATTAGGCCCCTATGAAACGAAGCGTGATGCCGAGCGCGATCGCCATAAACTTGAGCGCGGCAACATTCATGGTTGCCAAATTTGGAACTGGAATTAACCCTGCCCCCATTGAATTTCACAAATACGACCTCATAACTGGAGCATAGCAACCAAGAGGACGTATTTGTGACTACTATCGTATCTGTCCGTCGCGGTGACAAAGTTGTCATCGGTGGCGATGGCCAAGTTTCACTTGGCAACACTGTCATGAAAGGCAATGCACGTAAGGTGCGCCGCCTATATAACAACCAAGTATTAGCCGGGTTTGCCGGTGGTACTGCGGATGCCTTCACCTTATTCGAACGTTTTGAAAAGAAACTTGAAGCGCACCAAGGCAACTTGATGCGGGCCGCGGTGGAATTAGCTAAAGACTGGCGCACTGATCGCGCCTTGCGCCGACTTGAAGCGTTATTAGCCGTGGCTGATAAACACACTTCCCTAATCATTACCGGTAATGGCGACGTGGTGCAGCCCGAAAATGATCTGATAGCGATTGGTTCAGGTGGCCCTTTTGCCCAAGCTGCAGCAACGGCATTATTGGAAAACACCGATTTAAGCGCACGTGAGATTGTTGAAAAAGCCCTGACCATTGCGGGCGACATTTGTGTCTACACCAACAGTTTCCAAACTATTGAAGAACAGGAGTCAGTAAGTAATGTCTGATATGACCCCCCGTGAAATTGTTGATGAACTGAACCGCCACATTATTGGTCAGAACGACGCCAAAAAGGCCGTTGCCGTTGCGTTGCGCAACCGCTGGCGCAGAATGCAATTGAATGATGAATTGCGCCAGGAAGTAACACCAAAAAACATCTTGATGATTGGCCCAACCGGTGTGGGTAAAACGGAAATCGCCCGCCGCCTGGCGAAACTCGCTAACGCGCCATTCATTAAAGTAGAAGCCACGAAATTTACAGAAGTTGGCTATGTTGGTAAAGAAATTGAATCGATAATTCGTGATCTTACCGACACGGCGGTAAAGCAAACTCGCGAGCAGATGATGCAAAAAGTACGTCATCGAGCCGAAGATGCCGCCGAAGAACGTATTTTGGATGCCCTGTTGCCACCGGCTCAAAAAGCGGGTTGGGCAGACGAGCAAGATCAGCCGCGTGAACAGTCGAATACCCGCCAAGTGTTTCGCAAAAAACTGCGCGAAGGGCAGTTGGACGACAAAGAAATTGAAATAGAAATTAGTGCCGCTCAAATGGGCGTGGAGATTATGGCGCCGCCGGGCATGGAAGAAATGACCTCGCAATTGCAGAGCATGTTCCAAAATCTCGGTAGTGGCAAATCGAAGCCGAAGAAAATGAAAATCAAAGATGCATTTAAGCACTTGATTGAAGAAGAAGCGGGCAAAATGCTGAACCCAGAAGACATTAAGGAACAAGCGCTGCATTCGGTTGAGCAAAACGGCATCGTGTTTCTGGATGAAATTGATAAAATTTGTAAGCGTGGCGATGTGTCGGGCCCTGATGTGTCGCGTGAAGGTGTGCAACGTGACTTGCTGCCATTGGTGGAGGGCACCACGGTTTCAACCAAGCATGGCATGGTGAAAACCGACCACATTTTATTTATTGCTTCGGGCGCATTTCAGATGTCCAAACCCTCTGATTTGATTCCTGAGTTGCAAGGGCGACTGCCTATCCGCGTAGAGCTTCAAGCGTTAACCAGCGGTGATTTTGTGCGTATTCTGACCGAACCGAATGCGTCATTGACCACCCAATATAAGGCGTTAATGGACACTGAAGGGGTTGGCGTAGAGTTTACCCGTGACGGAATTGAACGAATTGCAGAAATAGCGTTTCAGGTAAATGAAACCACCGAAAACATTGGTGCGCGTCGTTTACACACGGTGCTTGAGCGACTAATGGAAGAAATTTCATTTAATGCCAGTGACTTACAAGGCCAACAGATAGAAATTGACGGGGCCTATGTGGACCGTTATTTAGGCGAACTTGCACAAGACGAAGACCTCAGTCGGTTTATTTTGTAATCGCTTGCGCCGCGTCGCTTTTGCAGTTGCGCATAAGGGGCTATACTGTGGCTTAACATTCAAGACGTTAAGTCACAGTATGGAGTACGGCAATGGAATACAACACGTCAGAACTTTGCGACTTATACCCTGACATGGTCGATGTGGTTGAACCGATGTTCATCCATTACGGCGGTCGGGTTTCGTTCGGCGGTCAGTTAGTCACCGTGAAGTGCTTCGAAGACAAAGGCATCATTGAAGAAGTGGTGCAGCAGCAAGGTACCGGCAAAGTATTGTTAATCGATGGTGGCGGTTCAACCCGTCGTGCTTTGGTTGACATTGCGGTCGCTGACTTAGCGTTTGAAAACGACTGGGAAGGCATCATTTGCTACGGTGCCGTGCGTGACGTTGACGCGATTGACGAGCTCGATTTAGGCGTTATGGCGATTGCGTCAATTCCGGTTGGCGCAGCCAATGATGGCATTGGTGAAGTGGACCTTGCGGTAAACTTTGGTGGTGTAACCTTCCTACCCGAAGACCATTTGTATGCGGACAGTACGGGTATCATTATTTCCCCAGAGCCGCTTGATATTGAATAACCTGTTATGTTTCTAACACCTATCGATTCCGCTGCGTGGGTAACCCCACGTAGCGGCGAGGTTCGCCTCGGTCAAACCGTCAATTGTCTACCTGAAATCGCTGATATCCACGCGTATCACCAAGCTATCCAGCAGGCGTGGGAGAATGGTCAACGCATTGCCATCGTGGGCGTGCCCGAATCCATTGGGCCGCGCGCCAATTTAGGCCGTGGCGGCGCTGAACATGCGTTTTCTGCGGCTCTAAAGGGGTTGCTGGCACTGCAATCGAACCCAATGATTGCTGACCATGAACTGTTGATGGTCGGCCAGGTGCAGTGCGACGATTTGCAACAGCAGGGTGACGCACTTCGTAACACCGACAGCGGTGAGTTAGCGTTGCTACGCGAACTCTGTGAGCGCTTAGATCAGCGGGTCAGCCAAGTGCTATTGCCACTGTTTGAAGGCGGTTTTGATGTGATACTTATCGGTGGCGGGCATAACAATGCATACCCGTTGCTTACTGCTTTGCAACAAGCATCCGGCGAACCGGTTGGTGCCGTGAATCTTGACCCGCATGCTGATTTTCGCGCTCGCGAAGGTCGTCACAGTGGTAACGGCTTTAGCTATGCCTACGTGGACGGTGCCTTGGCGCACTATCATGTGGTGGGCTTGCATGAAGGGAAAAATAACGCCGAAAGTTTAAAACAATTGGTTGATGCAGAATTTACCTATCGCAGCGTACACGAACTCTATTGCACTGATTGGGCCTTAGAGCTTGAGGCAACCGCGGCAAAAGCCGAAGCCTGGCATGTACCGCTCGGCATTGAAATTGATGTCGACGCGCTACACGGTGTTCCTGCTAGTGCGATAAACTTTAATGGGTTACCGGTGGCAAATGCGTATAGCTTAGTCGAGAAACTCGCGAGTCTGCCGCGCACCCGCTATCTGCATTTGGCCGAAGCAGCACCGAGCTTGCACCCGGCCGGCCGCGAAGCCGGCGATATGGCGTGCGCTCAATTGCTGAGTGAGTTAGTACTTGCTTATCTGCATGGGTTTCAGCGCCGCGCACCTTGATGCCAGCATGCCGCCAATGGATTGGTTCCAAACTGATAGGTAAGCGCAGCCGGGTCATCCACATTCCACAAACACAAATCAGCGCGCAAGCCTTCGCGTAACTGGCCACGATCATTCAGCCCAAGCGCCTTTGCCGCGTTTACGGTTACGCCACGCAAACATTCTTCCGGTGTCATTCGGAACAAGGTTGCGGCCATCTGCAACATTAACTGCAGGCTTAGAATTGGCGACGTGCCCGGGTTTGCATCTGTCGAAACCGCAATAGGTACACCGTGTTCACGCAAAAGCGCAAGCGGCGGCTGCTTGGTTTCACGTAAGAAATAAAACGCGCCAGGTAACAAAACAGCCACTGTGCCTGCAGCAGCCATTGCTTTTACCCCAGCTTCATCAAGGTACTCTAAATGATCACACGAAAGCGCCTGATAGCTTGCCGCAAGCGCGCTGCCGTGCTGGTTGCTTAATTGTTCCGCATGTAACTTAACGGGCAGATTGGCGGCTTTTGCTGCTTGGAATACACGCTCTGTTTGTGCAGTGCTGAACCCAACCGATTCACAAAATGCATCAACAGCATCCGCTAAGCCTTCTTTGGCAAGCGTTGGAATGATGCAATTGACCACCTCATCAATGTACGCATCAGCGCGGTCTTTGAATTCTGGGGGAACGGCATGGGCTGCTAACAGCGTGGTTGCAACACTTATGGGGTGTTGCACTGCAAGTTGCCGTGCTGCACGCAATTGTTTGCGCTCGTCAGCAAGACTAAGGCCGTAGCCTGATTTTATTTCAACGGTTGTGACGCCTTCGCGCATCAGGGCTTTTAGTCGCGGCTCGGTCACTGCCACTAATTGTTGCTCAGTGGCAGCACGCGTTGCGCGTACGGTTGCCGCGATGCCACCGCCTTGCGCGGCAATATCGGCATAGCTGACACCATGCAAGCGTTGCGCGAATTCATCGGCACGCGAGCCGGCCCAGACTAAGTGCGTGTGGCAATCAATCAAGCCTGGGGTCAGCAACCCGCCGTTCCCATCAATCTGTTCGGCCTGTGGGTATTCGGGCGCCGCAACACGTGAACCGACGTAATGAATCTGGTTGTGATCAAAAACCACCACACCATCATCAATGAGCCCGTAACCGTCGTCTGTCATGGTAGCGAGGCGCACGTTGTGAATGCGCTGCAAAGGCATTGTCATAAAAAATATCCCCGCGACTACTTGTATATACAATTCAACATGCCTACACTTTAGCACAATCTAAGAACTCTCGACAGTATGTACGCGACAGCGCCACTTGCAGTGAGGATCGCCATGAAATTTTCCAAAATAAAGCAGCATCTTTATAGCAAAATTGCCACCGGGGAATGGCCGGAAAATCATCCGGTAAGCTCTGAGAATGCCCTAGCAACGCAATTTAAAGTAAGTCGTATGACGGCTCGCCGCGCGTTGCAAGAACTCGCCGATGAAGGGCTAGTGATTCGAAGCAAGGGTTCTGGCACTTATGTTGCGCCGCTTAAATCACAAACCTCGTTTATGGCAATTCGCAATATTGCAGACGAAATTCGCGCCCGTAACCATGATTACGTTGCCCATGTGCATGTGCTGAAACAAGTGCCAGCCAGTTTACAGGTCGCCGAACAACTGGGGCTGGAGCCTGATAGTCCGGTGTTCTATTCGGTAATAACCCATTTTGAAAATGGCTTGGCGGTGCAGGTTGAAGAGCGTTATGTGAACCCAGCCGTGGCTGCCGATTATTTGCGCCAGGATTTTACCTATATTACCCCTCATGAATACTTAAGTGCTTCGGCACCACTTACCGAAGCGAGTCATCAAATTGAAGCAGTTACCCCAAGCGCGCAAGTTTGTGAGTGGCTGGACTTAGCCAAGCCTGAGCCATGTTTGCGAATTATTCGCCGAACCTGGAGTGATGCGGGCGTGGTGACCTACGCAATTCTAACCCACCCAGGCTCACGCTTTGTGCTGGGCGGGCATTTAACATTTAAGCCATAAGCAGTAAGGATGGAAAAGTTTATGAGTTTTACGCGTTTAGATAAAAGTAGAAAAATTCGTGCCGATCACGGCAGCAAACTCACGACTGCCAATTGGCAGATTGAAGCTGCAAAGCGCATGCTTATGAATAATCTCGACGATGACGTTGCGGAGCACCCGCAAGCTTTGGTTGTGTATGGCGGCATTGGCCGCGCAGCACGCAGCTGGGAAGCCTATGACAAGATTGTTGAAGTATTAGAACGCCTGAAACCGACCGAAACGCTGTTGGTGCAGTCGGGTAAGCCGGTCGGCGTGTTCCCAACGCATGAAGACGCGCCGCGAGTACTGATAGCAAATTCAAACCTTGTGCCACAGTGGGCAAACTGGGAACATTTTAACGAACTCGATAAGCAAGGCCTGATGATGTACGGCCAAATGACAGCGGGTTCGTGGATATACATTGGCTCGCAAGGCATTGTGCAGGGTACTTATGAAACCTTTGTCTCGGTGGCGCGCCAACATTTCAATGGCGACACGAAAGGCCGTTGGATTGTCACCGGTGGTTTAGGCGGTATGGGGGGTGCGCAGCCGTTGGCAGCAACTATGGCTGGCTACAGTATGTTGGCCGTGGAAGTGGACGAAACACGCATCGATTTTCGTTTACGTACCCGCTACCTTGATCATAAAGCGACCTCATTGGATGAAGCACTCGCGTTGCTCGAGCAGGCTCGTAGCGAAGGTCGCGCGATTTCAGTTGGGCTACTCGGCAACGCTGCTGATGTGTTTGCCGAACTGGTTAAACGGGGCGTAACCCCAGATGTTGTAACCGACCAAACCTCAGCACATGACCCGCTGCACGGCTACCTACCCCAAGGTTGGAGTCTTGCAGATTATCAAGCGCGTCAGGAAACCGATGCAGCAGCTACGGTGAAGGCCGCAAAAGAGTCGATGGCCGTGCAAGTGCGCGCGATGTTAACCCTGCAAGAACGTGGCGCAGCTACGCTGGACTATGGCAACAACATTCGCCAAATGGCAAAAGATGTGGGTGTCGAAAATGCCTTTGACTTCCCGGGCTTCGTGCCAGCCTATATTCGTCCGTTGTTCTGTGAAGGCATAGGGCCGTTTCGTTGGGTGGCGCTGTCCGGTGACCCAGAAGACATCTATAAAACCGATGCCAAAGTAAAAGAATTGATTCCCGACGACCCACATTTGCATAACTGGCTGGACATGGCGCGCGCGCGTATTAGCTTTCAGGGGTTACCGGCACGTATTTGCTGGATTGGTTTAAAAGACCGCGCGCGCCTTGCCCGCGCCTTCAACCAAATGGTTAAAAACGGCGAACTTAAAGCGCCTATCGTCATTGGCCGCGATCATCTTGATTCTGGTTCCGTTGCCAGCCCGAACCGCGAAACCGAAAGCATGTTGGACGGTTCTGACGCAGTGTCTGACTGGCCATTATTAAACGCGCTGCTGAATACTGCAGGCGGGGCTACGTGGGTAAGTTTGCACCATGGTGGCGGTGTTGGCATGGGCTACTCGCAACATTCCGGTGTGGTAATTGTTGCAGATGGCACTGACGCCGCAGACAAGCGGCTAAGCCGAGTGCTTTGGAATGACCCCGGTACTGGGGTGATGCGTCATGCCGACGCTGGTTATGAAATTGCACAAAACTGCGCACGTGAACAAGGTTTGGACTTACCAATGTTGGAGGGCAAGTAATGAGCGACGTATTTGAATTACAACCCGGTACTTTGTCACTTGGCCAACTCCGTCAATGGTGGCAACAGCCCTACCAGTTGAGTTTGCACAATGACGCCGATGCAGTCATTACTCGCTCGCAGCAAACGGTTGCGAACGTGCTTGCTACGGGCAAAGTGGTGTATGGCATTAATACCGGTTTTGGCTTGCTGGCCAACACGCGTATTCCACCAGAAAAACTTGAAGATTTGCAGCGGCGCATTGTGCTGTCGCATGCCGCGGGTACTCAAGAGCTCATGAGCGATACCGTTGTGCGGCTCATGTTGTTACTGAAAATTAATTCGCTTAGCCGCGGTTTCTCCGGTGTGCGGCGCGAAGTTATCGATGCGCTTACCAACTTACTTAACCATGAAGTGTACCCGTGTGTGCCAAGTAAAGGCTCGGTCGGTGCGTCCGGTGATTTGGCGCCACTTGCGCACTTGGTGTTGCCATTGCTTGGTGAAGGCGAAGTGCGCGTTGGCGGTAAAATTTACCCGGCCGTGGAAGGCATGGCTAAAGCCGGTTTGAAACCGCTGGCGGCGCTCGCGCCAAAAGAAGGCTTGGCACTGCTCAATGGTACGCAAGCATCCACGGCGTTAGCGCTGCATGGCTTGTTCCAAATTGAGCGAGTGTTCAATGCCGCTTTAGTAACGGGAGCGATGGCGGTGGAAGCCGCAATGGGGTCTCGGTCACCGTTCGACGCCCGCATTCATGCCGTACGCGGACAGCCGGGTCAAATCGCTGTAGCGCAAACCTTCCGTAATTTGCTGGGTGAAAGCTCGGAGATTGGTGCCAACCACAAGAACTGTGAAAAGGTACAAGACCCATACTCACTGCGTTGTCAGCCACAAGTAATGGGTGCGGTGTTTGACCAGATGCAGCACGCCAGCAAAATACTGGTGCGTGAAGCCAATGGCGTTACCGACAATCCATTAGTATTCAGTGACAATGGTGACATCATTTCAGGTGGTAACTTCCACGCTGAACCGGTGGCCATGGCGGCCGATATTTTGGCCATTGCAGCCAGTGAAATTGGTGCGTTGTCGGAGCGCCGCAGTGCGCTGCTTATCGATCACCATTTGAGCAACTTGCCACCATTTTTGGTGAACGACGGTGGTGTGAATTCAGGCTTTATGCTGGCGCAAGTTACCGCAGCAGCGCTTGCTTCAGAGAATAAAACTTTAGCGCACCCTGCGTCTGTGGACAGTTTACCCACGTCTGCGAACCAGGAAGATCACGTGTCGATGGCAACTTTTGCCGCGCGTCGGTTGACCGACATTGCGCATAATATTCGCGACATTGTTGCTATTGAGCTCCTGGAAGCTTCACAAGCACTTGATTTCCGCCGCCCACTAACCGCTGCTGCAGCCATTGAAGAGGCACATGTACGGGTGCGTGCGCAAGTTAGCTTTTACGATCAAGATCGTTATTTTGCGCCGGATATCAAAGCGATAGCTGATTTGATTGAGCAAGGTGGTTTACACAACCTTGTGCAGGAAGGGGCAGTGCTTGAGGACGCTTAAGCGTCCTCTTCTTCGTCTTTCAGTGCTTGGCAGTCAACACATAAAGCCACTTCAGGTTTAGCGGCCAAACGTGCGGCGGAAATTTCTTCGCCGCATTCCACGCAATACCCATATTCACCGCTGCGCATGCGTTGCAAAGCGGCTTCGCAATGGTCAGCGCGGCGGGTGCCGACTTGTTCCGTCACGATGGTTTCAAGCTTACTGCGAATACGTAACAACTGCTGGGCGGATAAAGAATCACTCATGTTAACGTCCTTCTTATTTTTCGTTTTTGGCTAGCACAACAAACTGGCCAGTAAATTCGGCGACTGGTTTATCTCCGTCAAATACTTGTGACTTTAGGGTAACCCGCGCATTTCTTCCCATAGTGAGTGCCGATAAATCGCCGGTCATTGCGGACAAACGCGCTACTGCGCGTGGTTCACGACTTACGGGTTTATGGTAGTGAATTTGCCCATCGGCTAATACCACTGCGCCTTCAAGCTGGCGCTCGCGCAATTGTAAATGCAGTAACCCCCAGCACGTCAAGGTGGCAAGCGAATAAATACTGCCAGCAAACATGGTGCCGTGCACATTGATATTGCGCGACAAAGTGGCCGTTGTTTCAAAATCACGCCCGGTGTACTGGGTAATACGAATGCCCATGGTTTCAGAAATTGGAATTTCTTCGTGCCACGTTTTTTGCAGTTCAGCACACCAGCTGGGCCGATAAATAATGCGGTTAAATTCAGTCAGCGTTTTACGCAGTTGGTGTTCCGCTTGTGGGTTTTTGACGCGATCGCCTTCTTCCACCACTTCATAACCGCACTTGATATAGAACCCTAACGTGTTGTCGCGTGAGTTAATAACAATGTGTTTAGCGCCTTCTGCGCGCGCCACCTTTTCCAGTTCATAAACAATTGCTACGCCATGGCCTTCGCCACGGTGTTCGGGCGCTGAAGCCATAAAGCGAATCTGGCCTTCATCAGGGCTGTTAAAGTGCAAGCGGCCTACCGCAACGGCGTGACCCGCACTGTTTACTACCATGCGATGAATGCCTACCTGATCATATTCGTCTTGCTCTGAACCGCGGGGCCGCTGAAAAGGCTCGCGCAGCACACGCCAGCGTAAATCATAATAGGTTGCAAACTGTTCCGGGGTTTCCGGTGCGATAACACGATACATGTTCAGCCCTTGTGAGTTGAATGCAACATAAAGGTGACGGGGCCGTCGTTAACCAGCGAGACCGCCATATCAGCGCCAAACTCGCCGGTAGCGGTCGTTATTCCTTGTTGTTGCAGTGCGTTAACAAACGCACGATAAAGTGGTTCAGCTTGGTCTGGAGGCGCAGCTGACGAGAAACTTGGGCGACGCCCCGAATTGGTATCGGCGGCTAAGGTAAATTGTGATACCACCAATACGCCACCGGCAATATCGTGCACACTCAAATTCATTTTGTCATCGGCATCGGCAAACACGCGATAGCTTGCGACTTTCGTTGCCAGCTTGGTTGCATCGTCTAAACCGTCGTCGCGTTCAATGCCCAGTAAGACCAATAGCCCCTGCTGTATTTCACCCACGCGCTTCGCATCAATTGTCACCGATGCTTCGCTAACGCGTTGAATCAATGCTTTCATTCAGTGCCTTCTTTAATTTGCTCTTCACCCGTTTCTGGCGGGTCAAAAAATTCTTCAATACTGGCAGTTAATTCGGCGCCAAGTAACACGATATTCCAGGACACAAAAATCCACAGTAGCAAAATTGGAATAACCGACAAAGCACCATAAATGGCTTGATAACTTGGGAACGCCGTAATGTATGCGGCGAAGCCACTTTTGCTGAGTTCAAACAGAATTGCCGCCAGCAACGCACCCCAAAAGGCATGTTTGGCGCGCACTATACGGTTTGGCATCATGATGTACAACAGCATAAAGGCAACTAACGAGGTCATCAGGGGCACAATACTTAACAACGTGGTACGCAAACCCGACACGTATTCTTCGGCCGCAGCGGTTAATGAAATCACGTAGGACGTAACTGCCATGCCTGAGCCCATTAACAGCGGGCCAAGGGTAAGAATCATCCAATATACAGCCAAGGCCACAACCATGCGGCGGCGTTTGTGATTGCGCCAGATGCGGTTCATGGTGGCATCAATGGTGCTAATTAAGTTCACCGCGACCACAATTACAAAAATCACCCCAACAGTGGTCATTTTCGAAACATTGGTGACAAACTGATCAAGGTATTCGCTGATCACTTCACCCGAGGTAGGTAGTAAATTGGCAAATAATAATTTTTCGAGTTCTTCTTTGAGCTGCTCAAACATGGGAAACGCAGAAAACACTGAGAACATCACCACCAGCAACGGTACCAATGCCAGCATGCTAACAAAGGTCAAATGCCCGGCAACAATGGTTACACGATCATCCAAGCAGCGTTTGCCGTAATATTTTAAAAAGCGCCAAGCCTTGCGAGCACGTTCTAACCAACGCTCTTGTGCTGACTGTACCGGAGATTCTTCGGTCATCGTATCCTCATTTTGGTGCAACCTATGCCACCACTATAATCCCAAACCCTGCAAATTGCGTAAACAACATACCTTGTTCTAATTTGTTAGCCAATAAAGGATTGCTTCAGCAACACCCTTTAGGAGACGTGTCATGCAGGTATTAGTGATTGGTGCGGGCGGTGGTTTGGGTCAGGCCCTTGTGCGTTATTACGCAGATCAGGGCGCCACAGTGCAGGCAATAAGCAGGCAGCACATGAGCGACCAGCCGGGCCAGTGGTTCGCATTGGCTGATTATAGTATGGCGAGTTTGCAGGCTATTCGTCCGCAGTTGAAGCAACCTGATGTGGTGATTAGCACACTCGGAGTTTTGCACACCAGCGAATTTATGCCAGAAAAGCGCCTTGCAGACGTTAATTTGGAGCAGTTGGAGCACACTTTTCATGTTAACGCGGTATTGCCGATTCTACTGTTGCAGCAATTGTTGCCGGTGTTACCGAATAAAGCGCCGTGTGTTTGGGCGCAGCTTAGCGCCAAAGTTGGTAGCACCACTGACAACTACCTGGGTGGTTGGTATAGCTACCGTGCCAGTAAAGCAGCTTTGAATATGCTGCTTAAAACAGCCTCTATTGAATTAAAGCGAACCCATAAGCAGTTATGTATTGCCGCAATTCATCCGGGTACCACCGACACCCAGTTATCGAAACCCTTTCAACAACGTTTGCCAGCTGGGAAGTTGTATACGTCAGAGCAGTCGGCAGCGCGCATTGCAGCGGTTATTCATAACCTAACTGCTGAAAATTCAGGCGGATTTTGGCATTGGGATGGCTCGGCTTTACCCTATTAAGCTATACTGACCGCTGATAAGTTCAGGCACTGACCTGCAAAATAAGCGAAGGAGTGGTTATGCGAAAGCTATTAACCTTAGTGTGGGCACTTGCACTAGCCATGGCACTTACTGGTTGTCAAAGTGCTTACTACGGCGCCATGGAAAAAGTAGGCGTACACAAACGAGATATTTTAGTGGACCGGGTTGATGATGCGCGCGATGCACAGTCCGATGCTCAGGAAGAGTTTAAGTCCGCCCTGCAGCGCTTAGATGAGCTGTTGCAGTTCGATGGCGGCGAATTGGAGGCGCGCTACAACGCGCTCAATGACGACTACGAAAGCAGCAAAAGTGCGGCTGAGCGTGTGTATGATCGCATCGAAGCGATTGATGATGTTGCCCAAGCGCTGTTTGATGAATGGCAAGATGAACTGGAGCTGTACAGCAATGATGCAATGCGCCGCGAAAGTGAGCGTTCACTGCGCGCAACTGAGCGCCGTTACACCAGCTTGCTGCAAAGCATGGAACGCGCTGCTGCCACCATGGACCCCGTGTTGTCGAAACTGCAAGACAATGTGCTGTACTTAAAGCACAACTTAAATGCTAAAGCTGTGGATGCCATTCGCGGTGAATACCGCAGTTTAAGCAACGATGTTGACTTATTGATTCGTGAAATGGAAACCGCAATTCAAGAATCCAATGCCTTTATTGAAGCCATGCAGGAGGGATCGTAGTGAGTGTACTTATTTTAGCAGGAAGCAGCCGTACCGAATCACTCAATCGAAAATTGCAGCAACGCATTGCTGATGTCGCAGAAGCTGACGGCCGCGCATGTTATGTGTATGCCGCAGAAGAGTTGGATGCGCCGATTTATAACGGCGACGATGAACAGGAAAATGGCGTGCCGTCGAACACGCAAAAACTGGCAACGGCTATTTCCGATGCCACTAAAATTGTCATTGTGACACCGGAATACAACAGTTCGATTCCAGCACTGTTAAAAAATGCCATCGACTGGACCACGCGCTTAGAACAAAACCCTTGGGTTGGTAAAAATGTGTTGTTGGCCGGTGCTTCGCCGGGGCGGCTCGGTGCCATGCGCGCCATGACTCATCTGATGGTGGTTATGGGCGCTGTACAAAGTTGGGTGGCACCCATGTTTTTAAGTTGTCCACAGGCAAGCGCACAAGCCATTAACAACTTGGACGATGAACAAATTCGCGCGTTTTTGCGTCAGGGCGATTAATGACTACGAAACTTAGGCGCCGCGCGGCTTTAGCCCTGCCAGGTAGGTATCAATAGCTTGAGTGGCTGTTTGGGAAAGGTCAAAATAATCTTGATCAAGCAGCCAGTTATACAGCAAACCGTCGACTAAACTAAACAACCCGATTACGGCAGCTTTAGAATCATACTTGTCGTCCACTAGCCCCTGTGTTTTAGCTTTATCAGCTAACAAAATGCATTCCGTAATACATGCATTGCGGCCACCTAAATGGCGTAAATGTATGGGCAGGGCATCGTCAACGTATTCGCATTTGTGCAGCAATATATTCACAAGCGCTTGGGTGTGTGGATCATCTTGTACTTGGCCAATAATGTGCAGGCAACGCGCGCGGAGCAAAGAAATCGGGTCGCCTTGGTAGGTTTGCGCCAATTCATCGCGCATTTCATCAACGGGCAAGCGCACGCGCTCCATCAGCGCGTCAATTAAGTCGAGCTTGTTTTGAAAATGGTGATAAATGGCACCACGTGTTACCCCAGCGGCTTCCGCAACTTGGTTCATCGATGTGTTAGACACACCTTTTTCACTAAACAAACGCTCGGCCGCATCAAGCAGCTCTCCACGCGTTGTTAAAGCATCTTCTTTTGTACGACGAACCACAAGCCACCTCATTACGTAGTAATGGTTGTATTATAATCGAAATTAAACAAACATGCATGTATGTATGTTTGTTTGAAGAAAGATCAACAAATACACGAATAAACGATGTTATGCTGTATAAGTCTCTTATTTACGAAGGAGGTCGACCATGAAAAATGATATTGACCAACGGCTCGTGCTTGATGCATTTGAAACCATCCATGAGTACGGCAAAGTGGACGACGAAGGACGTCGCACCCTTGATGGCATTACCGGCTATACCGACTTCGACGGCTATACGGTTTACCTTGAAGGGCAAGGCGTAAAAATGCGACTGGAGTTTCATAACAAGTATCATTTGGACTATGACAACGAGCGTCAGTTTGAAAACTTTATGAAAGCGCTTGAGAATATAAGCAAGGGGCATTACACCCCCGAGCGTGGCGAAGAATAGGTAGGTAATCAGTGACTAAAGGTAAAGGTTACAGCGTAGCAGAAGAAGTAGCGCATGCGCTTACCCATGGTGTTGGCGCGATAGCTGCCATTGTTGGCTTGGTGTTCATGTTGGTGTGGGCTGTTAGCTATGGCGACACTTACCATGTGGTCAGCGCCAGCATCTACGGTGCTAGCCTGATTCTGCTGTATACCGCATCCACTTTTTATCACGCGTTTCCATGGCCGCGCATTAAAGCTTTTTTTCAGCAAATGGATCACGCCGCCATTTACGTACTCATAGCAGGTACTTACACCCCATTTGCACTGGTCAGTTTGCGTGGTGTTTGGGGCTGGTCATTGCTCGGTGTGGTGTGGGGTATCGCGATTATTGGCGTGGTGCTAGAGCTGGCCGTTTCGGAACGTAAAAAGTGGTTGTCACTGAGCCTTTATCTTGGTTTGGGCTGGATGGCACTGATTGTGATTAAACCCATGCTTGATAACGTTGAAACGGGTGGCTTGTGGTTACTCTTGGCCGGTGGCTTAGCCTACACCTTCGGCGTCATTTTTTACGTGTGGAAATCGTTGCGCTTTCACCATGCTATTTGGCACCTGTTCGTGTTGGCAGGCAGCGTTTTACACTTCCTTTCGGTGTTCTATTTTGTGTTGCCGCAACCGCAATTGCTGTAATTGGCAGTCGCGCAAACAAAAAAGCACCCAAACGGGTGCTTTTTTTATGGCGAACTTGAAGCAGATTAGTCTTCTTTACTGCTACGGCCAGCGCGCTTGCGGTCGTTCTCAGTGAGTAAACGCTTGCGAATACGAATCGACTTCGGCGTGATTTCCACCAACTCATCGTCATCGATAAACTCAAGTGCTTGCTCAAGGGTTAAGCGGATCGGCGGTGACAAGGTCAAGGCATCATCCGTTCCTGATGCTCGCACGTTGGTTAGCTGCTTGCCTTTCAGACAGTTCACGGTTAAGTCATTACCACGGTTATGAACGCCAATGATTTGTCCTTCGTACACTTCATCACCGTGAGCAGTCATTAACTTGCCACGTTCTTGCAAGTTGAAAAGTGCATAGGTTAACGCTTTACCAGTGGCATTTGAAATCAAGACACCGTTGACGCGTTGACCAATTTTGCCGCCTTTATGCGGGCCGTAATGGTCAAAGGTCTTATACATTAAGCCAGAGCCTGAAGTGAGCGTCATAAATTCAGTTTGGAACCCAATCAAGCCACGGCTTGGAACGGTAAAGTCGATACGCACACGGCCTTTACCATCTGGGGTCATGTTGGTCATTTCCGCTTTACGGATGCCGAGTTTTTCCATGACTGAACCTTGATGCTGTTCTTCGATATCAATGGTCAAGTTTTCAAACGGCTCAAGCGTTACGCCGTTTTCTTCTTTCAAAATTACTTCTGGGCGTGACACCGCTAATTCGAAACCTTGACGACGCATGTTTTCAATCAACACACCCAAGTGCAGTTCACCACGGCCTGAAACACGGAAGCGATCAGGGTTGTCAGTTTCTTCAACGCGCAACGCAACGTTGTGTCGCAATTCTTGTTGCAAGCGCTCAAGAATTTGGCGCGACGTTACGAACTTACCTTCTTTACCCGCAAACGGTGAGGTGTTTACCTGGAACGTCATGGTTACGGTTGGCTCATCAACGGTTAGCGCAGGCAGTGCTTCTACAGCACCTGCTGCACACACGGTGTCAGAAATTTTCAATTCACCCAAACCGGTTACCGCAACAATGTCACCGGCACTTGCGTGGTCGGTTTCAATGCGGTCAAGGCCCAAGTAACCAAAAATCTGGCCTACTTTGCCGTTACGTTTCGAGCCATCAGCACTCACAATGGTGACCTGCTGGTTAAGCTTCAAGGTACCGCGTTTAATACGACCGATACCGATGATGCCCACGTAGCTTGAGTAATCAAGCTGTGAAATTTGCATCTGCAACGAACCGTCACGGTCAGCATCAGGTGGTGACACTTTGTCCAAAATGGTTTCGAACAAGGCGGTCATGTTGTCGGTTACGTTGTTGTAATCAAGAGTCGCCCAGCCGTTTAACGCTGATGCATAAACCACAGGGAAGTCGAGCTGTTCGTCAGTTGCACCTAAGTTGTCGAATAAATCGAATACTTGGTCAACAACCCAATCAGGGCGTGCGCCCGGACGGTCAATTTTGTTCACAACAACAATTGGCTTCAAGCCGTGAGAAAACGCTTTTTGGGTTACGAAGCGGGTTTGTGGCATTGGGCCGTCAACCGCGTCAACAACCAACAATACTGAGTCAGCCATTGACATAACACGCTCAACTTCACCGCCGAAATCGGCGTGGCCTGGAGTGTCCAGAATGTTGATACGGTAGTCGTTGTAGTTTACCGCTGTGTTTTTCGCCAAAATGGTAATGCCACGCTCTTTCTCAAGATCGTTGGAGTCCATGACGCGCTCTTCAGCGCCACCGCGGCTTTCGAGCGTGCCCGATTGCTGCAGAAGGGTATCAACCAGGGTTGTTTTGCCATGGTCAACGTGCGCAATAATTGCAATATTACGCAGCTTGGAAAGTTCTGTTGCTTGAATTGTCATTGATAAAGCCTGTAAAAACGCGAGGTGTGTACCCAAAAGTAGAGCACCGCGGGTGGTGTTCCACCATTGGTTAAAATAGCGGCGTATTATACGCGTGCAGGCACTCACACGCTAGCTTTTTTACGTGGAGTAACCTGTGAGAGGGCTCAGGTAACGTTTTATTGCGCGTCTTCCGGGGGCTCTTCTTGCTTGAGGCGCTTGTCCCAGCGCTGTTGCGCGTAGCGGCGCAAACTCGGAATGGTATCGGTTTCATCCATAATAGGTTGCCCCAATATGGTTTCAATAATGTCTTCTAGCGTCACCAAACCCATCCATGTACCGTGTTCATCGAACACCAAGGCCATATGTTGGCGTTTCTGAATCAGTAGCGTCATCAGCTTTTCAACGTTCACGGTTTCGCTCACCACTTCAACATTGCGGCTCAATTGATTCACGGTTTTATCGGTCTCGGCTTCTAACGCTTCGTTACGTAAAATAATTCCATGCGGCACTTCGTCGGCATCAATCACTGGAAAGCGCGAATAGGGCATTGTTTTGGCGCGGTACAAGAACTCGCTGATGGTCTCGTCAGGGCGCACTGATTGACACACGGTGCGCGGCGTCATCACGTCGCGAACACGAATGGTGTGCAAGTCGAGAATATTGCCGATGACACGGCGCTCGTCGGTGTCGATTAACTTCTGCTCATGCCCTAGAATTGCCAAGGCTTTAATTTCTGAGCGCACATCAATGTTTTCTTCGCCACCAATGCGTTTGGTGATTTGATCAGAAAGCCAGATAAACGGGCGCAAGCTATTGATTAGGAAATTCAAAATGCCAGGTAAAACAGGCGCTAGCTGGCGCCAGAATTTCGCGCCAATGGTTTTCGGTAGAATTTCTGAAAGCACCAAAATAAGCACGGTCATAACCGCCGACGCCACAGCCAAATAACCGTCGCCAAACACCACACCAACTTGTGCGCCAACACCTGCTGCGCCGGCGGTGTGCGCCACGGTGTTGAGCGTTAAAATTGCAGCCAGGGGGCGGTCAATATTGTTTTTGAGTTTCGCTAGCTTGGCATGCAACTTGGGGCGCTGCTCTCGAAGCTGCGCTATATAGCTTGGCGTAATAGACAGTAAAGCGGCTTCAAGAATGGAGCAGATAAACGAGATACCTACAGCAATAAATGCAAAAACAATTAATAAGAACATGAGGCTCGCAAATTGTTAATTCGAGGCTAAATTCTCGCAAAGAGTCGCCAATTTCACAATAACAACGGAACGACTTTCTGCAAATCAAAACCTACGGCAACGCCAGTATGAATAACTATTCACTTATTAATTGGTTTTATTCATAGCTGTTTAATGGGTAGTTCGACAACTTTTTTTCATGACACCCGTTGTTTTGCGAAATTTTCGCAGAAAATAACAAGTTAAACAGCCATCCAGCACCCATCAAGTTGACTATACAACTGCGCTATACGTCTTAAAAATAGACAACTTGCGAGATTTTTAACTTTACAGCTTGCCAAAACTAGCTATGTTGTAGATGTATAGACAACTCAGTTGAGCTGTAGGGTTGGTCAATCAATACCACACAAAATAACAATGAAAATATATTCAGGGGACACTATGAAAAAATTCGCCTTATCAGGTGTGGCAACTGCACTAACTGCGTTGCTATTACCCACTCAAACTATAGCTCAAGACACCCAACAACAAGTTGAAGAAGAAAAAGTAGAGCGCGTTACGGTAACCGGCTCCCGATTGCAACGCACCGAAGCCGAAAGTGCTGCGCCGGTTCAGATTTTCACGGCGGAAGATCTTGAGAACTCAGGCGTGAACTCGTTAGAGGTTATTTTACAGCGTATGTCGGCTTCGGCCGGCGCGGCTGGTGGCCAAAGCAACGCATACTGGACCAGTAATGGCTGGGGAACCGCGCAGGTCAACTTACGTGGTTTAGGTATTAACCGTACGCTGGTTCTTCTTAATGGGCGCCGTGTCGTCAATGGTGGTACCGGTGCCAACAGCAGCGTTGACCTGAATATGATTCCTGTTGAGATGATTGAGCGCATTGAAGTACTTAAAGATGGTGCATCAGCTATTTATGGTGCTGACGCGGTTGCCGGTGTGGTGAATATTATTACGCGCAAGAGCTATGAGGGCTTTTCAATTGACGCTCGCGTTGGTGCCACAGATAGCGGTGATGCCGAAGAAAGAGCGATTAATACGGTATTTGGTGCAAGTACAAATCGTGCCCGAATTGTGGGTACCGTGGGCTACCGCTCAAGTGATGCCTACAATATGCAAGAGCAAGCCGGTTGTGCATTAGCCGAGGTTTCTCCAGGAGAGCTCGGTTGTTTCGGCAGTTCAAGCACCATTGGCGGTCGTGCCACAGTATTGACCGGGCCTGATGCTGGCAGCCGTATCAACTTCAATCAAGAGCCGGGTGGTGATAGCGATTTCTATGAGCCGTACGACCCAGCCAAGCATAACTTTGATTTCTTTTCTCAACTGAACTCAGTTAACCCAATTACCAACTGGAATTTCTCGACGTTTGCAGACTATCGCCTAACAGGTGATACCTACGGCTTTGTCGAAGTCCTGTACAACAACCGGCGCTCAAACCAGTTAGCAACTTCAGGAACTGTTGGTGGCATTGAGTATGCCGTTGATCATCCGGACAACCCGACTGGCGAGGCGATTCGTCTTGATAGTCGTCGCTTGCTTGAAGCCGGACCTCGTGAGTTCTTCCAAGACGTGAACACTTGGCGCTTTGTTGGTGGCTTAAATGGCACAATTGCTGCGAATTGGAATTGGGAAGTTGCCTACAACTTCGGTCGTACTTCAGGTATTGATGGTGCTACTAACATCGCCAATATGGAGCGACTGAATCGCGCTATTGATCCCGACCAATGTGGACAGGCAGGCATTCCATGCCTCGACTTACTTGGTTTTGGCGGCTTTGGCCAAGATGCGGTTGATTATATTATGTTCCGTATTGATTCCGAGGGCGGCAACGAGCAGCGCTCAATAACAGCAAGCATTACGGGTGATTTGTTTGAATTGCCTTCTGGTTACGTGCCAGTCGCGTTTGGCGTTGAGCATCGAAAAGAGAAAGGCTGGCGTAATCCAGATTCCGCAGTTGTTGCTGGTGTTATGAATACCAACCAGGCCGATCCAATTGATGGCAGCTATAGCGTCGACGAGGTGTATGTCGAAACTGCACTACCGTTGTTATCCGATAAGGCTTTTGCTAAGGAAGTTAACTTAGAGCTGGCATACCGTTACAGTGATTACGATACCTTTGGTAGCGACGGTAACTATAAAGCAAGCCTGCACTGGCAACTAAATGACTCATTGAAGTTGCGAGCGACGCGTTCTACAGCGTTTCGTGTACCGAATATTCCTGAATTATTTGGTGGTGTGGCTGAAGGTAACTTAACCACAACTGACCCGTGCGACGGCTGGGATCAACCTGGAAAAGATCCAACCGTAGCGGCAAACTGCCAGGCTGCTGGCGTACCATCTGGGTACACCCAATTAGGTTCAACAGTATTGACGACGGTTGGCGGTAATCCAAACCTTGAACCGGAAGATGCCAAAACCTTTACCGCTGGGATGGTATGGGATGCGCCATTTGCAGATAATCTGCAGTTCACGGTCGATTATTACAAAATTGACATTGAGAACGCGATTCAGCGTATTCCTGGGTCAACCAAGTTATCGGTATGTTACAACTCAGAAAACTTATCGCATCCGTTCTGTAATGACAGTCAGTTCACCCGGGACAGTTTAACGGGGGAGATTAACTTTCTCTCGGCACAGCCAACGAATGCAGCAACGGAAGAAGTGTCGGGCGTAGATGCGGCCGTATTCTATAAAACGGATCTTTCTGGTTTTGCAACAACCATGAACTGGACAGTTAGCTATTTAGATGAATACACTGTGACGCCATTCGCTGGCGGAACACCTATCGCATATGCTGGGAAAATCACCGGTGGCAGTGGTAGTTACACCAACTGGCGCTCAAATGCCTCGGTAACGATCGACCATGACCACTGGCAGGCACATTGGAGCGTTCAGTATATTGGCGGCGCAGATGATATCAATGCGGCACCAGGCGATGTAGGTGACCATGCGCCAAGTGTGTTCTACCACAACGTACAAGGCACTTATTTTGTGAATTCAAATATGAGCTTAGTGGGTGGTATTAACAACGTATTTGATAAGAAACCTCCATTTATACAAAGCTGGACTGATGCGAATACGGATACCATGACTTACAACCTTTTGGGACGTCAGTTGTTCGTTAAAATGCGTTATACGTTCTAACTCTGGACGTTTAATTGCGGGAGGGCTTAGGCTCTCCCGCAGTTTTTTATAGAATTTTGTGGAGAGTTTTATGGCTGTAAAAATAGCCAGTAGCCGCTGGCGTGTGTGGCATCGCTGGTTGGCGTTGATTGTCGGCTTACAAATGGTAGTTTGGAGTATCAGCGGCGCATACATGGTTTTCTTTAAATTACCATTTATTCACGGTGATCATTTGGTTCATCAACATGATGCTGTTATTCAACATGGGAACCATGTGGCGTCATTCAATGATGTCTTAAAGGCGTATCCGGAAGCGTCGCAGATTCAACTTACATCACAGTGGTTAAATCATCAGTGGCAACCTGTGTATCGTATTAGCCACCATGGTATGACTGAGCTCGTTGACGCGCAAAGTATAGCAGTCGTTGAGCTTAGCCAGTCAGACGTACAAGCTATTGCGGAAAAAATGTATGCATTGGGTGAGCAGCCAGCAAGCCGAGTGCAATGGTTAACCGAAAACCCTCCGAGTGAGCTTAACCCTGATCACTTGCCTGTGTGGCGGGTCGATTTCGATGACTTTGGTAGCACCAGCCTTTATTTTTCACCATCAACAGGCGAACTAGTAACCAAGCGCCACACGTTTTGGCGTGGTTTCGATATTATGTGGATGTTGCACATTATGGATTACGAAGAGCGTGTGGATATTGAAAGTTGGTTGCTGCGCGGATTTATTATTGCCAATTTTATTTTCTTAATAACCGGTGCAGTACTGTTGGTTTACACCTTGCGTAAGCCTAAGCCATCACTGAAAACCACCACGGAGGGTTCAGCATGATGCGCTTTTTACAATGGCTTCACCGGTGGACGAGCCTCATTATTATTATCCAAGTATTGTTGTGGGTAATCAGCGGTTTTTATTTTTCATTATCCGGCCATCATGCGATGTCGGGTCATCAATATCACCAAATGGACCATAGTCATGCACCGCTAGCTTCTTCGCGGGCACTTGACTGGCCGCAGATAGTAAACCAATTTTCTGGTATCAGCGGTGTTGATTTGCGTACCGTAGGTGAGGTTCCACAATACGTGGTGACGCACGATGATGGCGTTAGCTACCTTAATGCAACTACGGGTGAGCTGTGGTCAACTTCGGAAGCTATGGCGACTGGCTTGGCACTAGCAACCTATTCAGGCCCCGGGGCCATTGAAAGCGTCACACCGCTTACCGATGGAAGCACGGAAGTTAACGGCTGGCGCGAGCCGGGGTATCGCGTTGATATGCGCGACGATTTAAATACACGGATTTATGTCGACGCAGCTTCGGGCACAGTGATTGAGCATCGCAATACCCCATGGTTATTGGCGGATTGGGCGTTCAAGTTGCACTTTATGGACTACAGCGGTGAGCGCAATTTTAACCATCTACTTATTGTCAGTGCCGGTGTTGTAACACTTTGGTTTACCTTATCAGGTTTGATCTTGTTAGGGCGTAACCTTGCACGCGGTGATATGAATCCTCGCCGTAAGCAAACTTACCTAGAGTTTTACCAAGCGCAGCAACAGCCAATTGCTAGCGGATGCGGTGGGGGCGGAACGTGCGGGTTGTGCAAAGTACGCTTTCGGGGCTTAGTGCCCAGCCCAACGAAAAACGAACGCGCCATGCTGACGGAATCCGATTTGAATGATGGACTGCGCTTAAGCTGTCAACATCGTATCAGCAAGGGTCACGAGGTTGATATTGCTGCCACCGACGCGCGTCAGATCAAACTTAAGCTTGTGCATAATCGCGTATTAACCCCGAGCATTCATGAATTGACGTTTCTGCCTCAAACAGAATCGGACTTCAACTATCAAGCGGGACAGTTTATGCAGTTTCTTATCCCGTGCAGAACCGGCAATGAAGCTGTGGTGTTACATCGAAACTATTCGTTCGCAACCGCACCAGGACAACCGGAACTGACGTTTACAGTTCGTAAAATGCCAGCGCCGAATACCAGTTGTCAGCCTGGACTCGGGTCGACTTATTTATGCAGCATGAAAACTGGCGATACGATAGATGCTATAGGGCCGATGGGCGATTTCTTGCTCAACAATGAAGCGGCGAATGAACGGCGACAGGTGTTTATCGGCGGTGGCGCGGGTATTGCGCCATTGCGTGCACTGATCCAAGCGGAATTGGAATCGGCACAGTCAAATCGTCCAATTCAGTTCTTCTACGGCGCACGTAATAAATCTGAGCTGTGTTATTACGACGACTTTATGGCTTTGCAAAGCGAAGAACGCTTGCAATATCATCCAGTTTTATCTGAGCAAGATGATAATTGGCGGGGTCTGAGCGGTTTTGTACATGAAATTGCACAAGCTTGGGTTCAAACACAAGATGTGCAATCGCTCGATGTTTATGTTTGCGGTCCGCCCGCTATGTTAGCTGCAACGCAAGCCATGCTGAGCGCAATAGGGGTTCCGCAAGAGCATATTCGTTACGATGACTTTGGCATTTAAAACGTTATTTTAGATAAATACGAAATAAATCATTAACAGACTTATTTTTTGCTCTATAATTTCAATAAATACCGTATTGAAGTTTGGCAACGATAAGTCTGGAGATGATGATGTCTGTCTACAAATGGGTCTATCTACTCGTTATTTGTATCGCTGGAGTGGCCTGCGCTACTGCCGCCGAATTGTCGCTGAAGCAATCAACGATTGCAGAGTATCTGCGCTTACAAGGCTTGGTGGAATCAACCAATAGCGCCACGGTATCGGCACAGGTATCTGGTCGTGTTGAACGGGTGCTGGTAGATGTCGGTGATGAAGTACCAGCTGGAACAACCTTGCTGACGATTACTTCCGTTGAGCAATACCAAATGCTGACCCAAGCGCAAGCGCAGGTTGCCGCAGCCCAGGCCACCTTGATTGCCGAGCAGCAAGAGTACGACCGTATTCTAAGCCTGGTTGAACGTGACTTGGTGCCGGTTGCTGAGCGCGATCGTGCCAAAGCACGGCTCGACAATGCCAAAGCACAACGGCGTTCGGCTGAAGCTGCCGTTGAACGCGCTGAAGAGCAGTTGTCATACACCGAAGTGAAAGCGCCTTATGCCGGCATTGTCAGCGCGCGCATGGTAGAGCCGGGCGAATTGGTGCAACCCGGCACCCCGTTACTATCAGGCTTTGACCCAAGCGAACTGCGTTTGCATGTCGACCTGCCAGCGAGCTATGCCCAAGCGGCAAAAGACTTTGAATGGGCTCGTATTAATGGCTTGGAGCCGACCTCGCAGCAAGTGTTTCCAACCGTACACAGCCAGTCCAGCACCGTGCGCATGCGCTTGATATTGCCCCATGACAGTGGGCTAATGCCAGGGCAATGGCAGCCAGTGCTGGTAAAAGTTGGTGAGCATCAAGGCGTACAAGTGCCATTAGCAGCGGTGTACCATCAAGGTGAGTTGACCATGGTGCGAATGCAAGACAATACCTGGCGCGCAGTGCGTTTGGGCTTGCAGCAAGACGGACACATCGAAATCGTGAGTGGTTTACAAGCGGGCGAGGTGATCAGCTATGAGTAACAAACCCCTCGGCATCGCAGGTAAAATTGCGGCGTGGGGTGAACGTTCTCAGCTTACCCCACTGCTTGCTATCTTTGGTCTCTTGCTCGGCATCATGGCCGCGTTAATCACGCCGCGTGAAGAAGAACCGCAAATTGACGTGACCATGGCGGATGTCATGGTGGTGTTTCCCGGCGCCGATGTAAGCCAAGTTGAAGCGCAGCTGGCTACCCCGTTAGAGCAGCATTTTTCCCGCATGCAGGGCATTGAACACATTTACTCGGTATCTCAGTCGGGCCAAGCACTGGTGACGGTTCAGTTTGAAGTGGGCGTACCGCGCGAAAAAGCGCTGGTTGAACTGTTCGACAGTTTATCGAGCTGGCAAGTACGCCACCCCAGCTTCTCTCAGCCCTTAGTGAAAGCGCGCGGCATTGACGATGTTCCTATACTTGGGTTAACCATTACCTCAGATGGGCTTGATCTAAAATCGGTAGCTGACACCTTAATTGAACCGCTCCAAAATGTGAGCGGTGTGCGTGAAGTGGCCGTTATTGGTGCCGAGCCAGAACAGATCAATGTGACTCTGGATAACACCGCACTAAGCCGTATTGGCCTCGACTTTAATGCTGTCAGCCAAGCGCTATCAGGACAAAATCAAAGTGCTCAAGCGGGCTATCGCTTGCAAGACGGGCAACAAATTCCAGTGCAAGCCAGTAGCTTTATCGACAGCGTTTACACCTTGCGTAACTTGATTGTTGCTAACGTTGACGGCAAGCCCGTGCGCTTGGAGCAAGTTGCTGAAATAAGTGACAGCGCAGTGGTGCCGTCGCGCTATGTATGGTCGCGCCCCGCAGGCGGTGAAGCACAACCTGCAGTGACCTTGGCCGTGACCAAAAAAACCGGTGAAAACGCGGTGGTGGTGGCCCAAGAAGTGCTGGCCCGATTAGACACCCTCAAGCAGCAGTGGCTACCCCCTGAAATCACCATCGACGTGACCCGTAACTACGGGCAAACCGCCGATGATAAAGCTTCCAAGCTGATTCAAAAGCTCATTTTTGCAACCATCTCGGTGGTTGCCTTGGTGCTGTTAACGCTGGGCAAGCGCGAAGCCGTTGTGGTGGGTAGTGCGGTGGTGCTGACCTTGGCCATGACACTCTTTGCATCCTGGGCTTGGGGTTTTACCCTGAACCGCGTGTCGTTATTCGCACTGATATTTTCAATCGGTATTTTGGTCGATGACGCCATTGTTGTGGTGGAAAACATACATCGCCACCTTGGCTTAGGGAAGTCATTAAAAACAGCAATTCCAGCTGCCGTTGACGAAGTGGGTGGGCCGACGATTTTGGCCACCTTCACCGTTATTGCCGCATTGCTACCGATGGCCTTTGTGAGCGGGCTGATGGGCCCGTACATGAGCCCAATTCCGATTAATGCGTCGTTGGGTATGTTGCTCTCGCTGATTATTGCGTTAACCGTTACACCGTGGCTGGCCCGTCATTTATTGAAAGACGAACACCACGAAGGCGAAGCACATAGCAGCAAGCTGCATAACTTTTTTGAAAAAATCATGCAGCCACTGCTAACCCACCGCAAGCGGCGCTACTTTATGGGCTTTGGCTTAATTGCCCTGATTGTGTTGATGATGGGGCTGGCCTTTGTGCAAGCCGTGGTTATGAAAATGCTGCCGTTTGATAACAAAAGCGAAATTAAACTGGTGCTGGATATGCCAGAAGGCAGCACCTTAGAAGACACCAATGCCGTATTGATGCAATTAGCGCAGAAGCTCGATGAAGTGGACGAAGTTGTCGCCACCCAGATTTATGCGGGAACGGCATCACCGATAGGTTTCAACGGCTTAGTGCGTCAGTATTACTTGCGGCAAGGCGCCAATATGGGCGACATACAAGTCACCCTTGCTGGCCTTGGCGACCGTGACCGCGCCAGCCATGACATTGCCTTGGCCCTTCGCCCCATGCTGACACCTATTGCGGATGCCGTAGGCGCTTCGTTGAAGATTGTTGAAGTGCCACCGGGGCCGCCCGTGCTGGCACCGATTGTCGCCGAGCTCTATGGCCCATCGGCCAATGCCCGCGAACAGGGTGCGCGTGACTTGCTTGCACAGTTGCGCGCTACCGAAGGTGTGGTGGACATTGACAGCACCCTCGTCGCCGATGCCTCGCAAGAAATCTGGCAAGTAAACCGCGCACGTGCGGCGCAACTTGGCGTATCTGCGGGGCAAGTGGTACAGGTTCTACAAACAGCGCTGGCCGGTATGGATGTCACCTTTTTGGCGACACCCGGACAAACCCAGCCGGTGCCCGTAAAACTGCGTTTGCCGGCCGATTGGCAAGGGGAGTTAGCACAACTGGAAAGCCTGTCGGTGACCAGCCAAACCTCCGGTGAAGCGATTCCTATTGCTGAATTGATTGACCGAGAAAAGCTGGCCTATGCCCAGCCGATATATCACAAAGATCTGCGGCCTGTTGTGTATGTAACCGCCGACATGGCCGGTGAACTCGACAGCCCACTGTACGGCTTATTCGACGCCGCCAGTGATATTGATATTCCCCAAACCTTCATTGCGCAACCCGATATCTGGGATCAAACTGCACTGAAGTGGGATGGCGAATGGCAAATTACTTATGAGACTTTCCGCGACATGGGCCTGGCTTATGCGGTCGGATTGCTGCTGATTTATGTGCTTGTGGTCGGCCACTTCGGCAGCTACATGACGCCCTTGGTGATCATGGCGCCAATACCACTAACGTTAATTGGCATCATGCCAGGCCATGCGTTATTGGGAGCGCAATTCACAGCCACCTCCATGATTGGCATGATAGCGCTGGCAGGCATTATCGTGCGTAACTCGATTTTGCTGGTGGACTTCATTCGGGAAGAAGTCGCCGCCGGCAAAGATCTCAATACCGCCGTAATCGAAGCCGCAGTGGTGCGCGCCAAGCCGATTACCCTAACCGCAATTGCCGCTATGATGGGTGCGTTCTTTATACTCGACGACCCCATTTTTAACGGCCTTGCCGTCAGCCTGATTTTCGGTATCGCGGTTTCCACGGCGTTGACGCTCGTGGTTATTCCGTTGTTGTACGCGTCGCTTCTGCGACGCCGAATTGCTGAAGAGCGTTAATCGTTAATCGTTAATCGTTATTGGTTGTTCCGAATAACGAATAACCAATAACGAACAACGCCTTCAAATCCTTTGCACTTCCGTGGTGCATTAATTTGCACTATAATGGTGCAAATTGAGTCATTAGCCAGCACCTTCAATGCATATAAAACAAGTTAACCTATTGAAAAATGTGTCAAATATAATCTTGGCATCGTTTTTGCTTTAATTTGGTGCAAAGAAGCAAGCACTTCATTCGATGCTTGCTATACTCATTCTGAACCTAGTACATGCACGATCGCGGAGGATCACATGGCAACACCACAAGACGTTATGGCTTACATTGAAGAACACGATGTCAAATTCGTGGATTTACGCTTTACCGACACTAAAGGTAAAGAACAGCATGTGACCATCCCGGTTTCGCAAATCAACGAAGAGTTTTTCGAAGAAGGCAAAATGTTTGATGGTTCGTCCATCGGCGGTTGGAAAGGCATCAACGAGTCAGACATGGTGCTTATGCCAGATTGTGACTCTGTGGTTTTAGACCCGTTCACGGATGAAATCACCATGAACGTGGTGTGTGACATCCTTGAGCCAGACACCATGCAAGGTTATGACCGTGACCCGCGTTCAATTGCGCGTCGTGCGGAAGAATATCTGCAAAGCATGAACATTGGTGATTCGGCGTTTTTCGGCCCAGAGCCAGAGTTCTTCTTGTTTAACGATGTGCGTTTTCATACTGATATGAGCGGCTCGTTCTACAAAATCGAAGCAGACGAAGCGAAATGGAACTCAGGAAAAGAATACAAAGAAGGTAACTTGGCGCACCGTCCAGGTGTGAAAGGCGGTTACTTCCCAGTGCCACCAGTTGACTCGGCGCACGACATTCGTAGCACCATGAGTACGGTTATGGAAGACATGGGCTTAGTTGTTGAAGCGCATCACCATGAAGTTGCAACTGCGGGTCAAAACGAAGTGGCAACACGCTTTAACACCTTGGTGAAAAAAGCGGATGAAATCCAAATTTATAAGTATGTAGTGCACAACGTCGCGCATTCATACGGCATGACGGCTACCTTTATGCCGAAGCCAATTGTTGGCGATAACGGTTCAGGCATGCACGTGCATATGTCGATTAGCAAAGACGGTAAAAACCTGTTTGCTGGCGACCAGTACGGTGGTTTGAGCGAAATGGCGTTGTATTACATTGGCGGTATCATCAAGCACGCACGTGCGCTGAACGCGTTCTGTAACCCAACCACCAACTCGTACAAGCGTTTGGTGCCAGGTTATGAAGCGCCAGTTATGTTGGCCTACTCGGCGCGTAACCGCTCTGCGTCAATTCGTATTCCGGTTGTTGCAAGTGCAAAAGCACGTCGTATTGAAGTGCGTTTCCCTGACCCGGCGGCAAACCCGTACTTGTGTTTCGCGGCGTTGTTGATGGCTGGTCTTGACGGTATTAAAAACAAGATTCACCCTGGCGATGCAATGGACAAAGACTTGTATGACTTGCCAGCGGAAGAAGCGAAAGAAATTCCGACGGTATGTCACTCGTTAGAAATGGCGTTGGAAGCGTTGGACAAAGACCGTGAGTTCTTGACTGCGGGCGGCGTGATGACTGACGCGATGATTGATGCGTACATTAAACTGAAGCACCAAGAAGTGATGAAGTTGAAAATGACCACGCACCCAATTGAGTTTGACTTGTACTACAGCGTGTAAGGTTTGGAGCAACGATGAAACCACTGGCGTTATTGGCAATTTTATTAATCTTTTTGGTAGGCACTGCGTTGCACGTTGAACCGAGCGATGCGCAAGTTTACAAGAAGCGGAATGCCGATGGCTCAATCACCTACACGGACAAGCCGCTGGAAGGCGCTGAACAGGTAGAGATTGAGCAGGCGCCGGTGACTGAGTTTGCGAAGCCGGCTGTGGCCACACAGCCGGATGAACCTGAAGTTTCAGCGACTGGCGGTGACAGCGTCGCCGAAGCTAAGGCGATTCCCACTGAGTTTTCGGTAGCGATTACCTCGCCTGAGCAGCAACAACCGATTCGTGCCAACAACGGTCAGTTCGATGTGTTGTGGCAGTCTGATCCTGAGCGTCTACCCGAAGGTTACGTGTATGAGTTGTTCGTTGACGGGCAACCGGCATGGCGTGGCAGCGATAGCAATCAGGTCACTTTGGCAGAAATTAGTCGCGGCGAGCGGCGTATTTATGTGCGTATTGTTGATGCACAAGGCAATCAAGTTGCACGTTCGGATACCTTTGTCGTGTTTGTATTGCGTGTCGCCATCAATGGTGTAGGCGCAGGTAGTGGTGGCAATGGCGGCGGAGCCTGATCGCGAACTAACGCCACTCAGCGATTGCACCAACTTGGTGCAACCGCACCTTGACCAATTGCTTACTGCGGTTGTACTGCTGGACGACCAACTTCGAATTCAATATATGAACGCTGCGGCTGAAGCTATTTTAGATGGCAGCCTGCGGCGTTTTCAGTTGCAGCCGTTTTTTAGTTTATTCCATTTCAGCAGTCTGGACCCCATGGTAATACAACACGCATTGCGCGACGAGCAGTCGGTTTCCGACAGCGATGTAACGCTGGTGTTGCACGACAGTCAACGCATTACCATTGAGTTTATCGCACAGCCGCTGCGCCAACCGGACGGGCGTTTGAGTATTCTGCTTGAGCTGCGCCAAATTGACCAAATTCGCCGTATTAATCAGGAAACAACGCAGCAGCAACAACTGCAAGCTGCGCAAAGTATGGTGCGTGGGCTGGCTCATGAAATTAAGAACCCGCTGGGTGGTTTGCGCGGCGCCGCGCAGTTACTGGCTGGTGAATTAAACGACAGCGCCCTGCAGGAATACACCGATTTAATTATTCGCCAAGCTGACCGCCTGAGCACTTTGGTGGACAGAATGCTCGGCTCGCATCAATTGCCACAGCGCAAAGAAGCCAACCTGCACGCGCTGCTTGAGCAAGTGATAAAAGTGGCACGTTTAGGTGCCGGTACGGGTATCGAATGGCTGCGTGACTACGACCCCAGTCTGCCCGAACTGACCATGGCCCCTGAACAACTGGAACAGGTGTTTTTGAATTTAGTGATGAACGCTTGTGATGCGCTTCTGGAGAGCGAAAATATCAGCAAGCCAACCGTCACGGTGCGCACGCGCATCGCCCACCAGCAGACCATTCATGGCAAGCGCTACCGTCAGTGCGCGGTGGTGGTTATTCAGGACAATGGCCCCGGCATTCCAGCAGCATTGCGTGACACTTTGTTTTATCCAATGGTAAGTGGCCGCGCTGGCGGCACAGGTTTAGGGCTGTCGATTGTGCAAAACTTGGTGCACCAACATGCCGGTAAAATTGAAGTGCAATCTGAACCAGGCCACACCGAATTTTGCGTGTACCTGCCTTATAGTGAAACCCTTTGCGGTGACAAAGCAAACGGGGATAAAGCAAACGGTGACAAAGCATGAACTCGATTTGGATTCTGGACGATGACAGCTCGATTCGTTGGGTGCTGGAACGTGCTTTGGCGCGAGCCGGGCTAAGCTGCACCAGTTTTGCGGATGCACAAAGCCTGTATGCTGCGCTTGCCGAAGAGCAACCCAAAGTATTGCTGACAGACATTCGTATGCCGGGCGATGACGGCTTAGCTGTGCTGCGCAAACTGAATCACGACTACCCGCATATAGCGGTGATTGTGATGACGGCACATTCTGACCTAGACTCAGCTGTAAGCGCCTTTCAAGGCGGTGCATTCGAGTACTTGGCCAAGCCGTTCGATATTGACGAAGTGGTGCATACCGTCAGCCGCGCACTTGCGCGTGAAACCGAACACACAGCTAGCCCGGCTGATGCCGCTGAGCAAGCCAACGACGTGCAAGAAATTATCGGCAACGCGCCTGCCATGCAGGACGTGTTTCGCGCCATTGGTCGTTTGTCACATTCCAGCGTTACCGTATTAATTACTGGCGCATCGGGCAGTGGTAAAGAACTGGTTGCCCGCGCATTGCACCTACACAGCCCGCGCGCGAAGAAGCCATTTATTGCACTGAACATGGCCGCAATTCCTGCCGACTTGATTGAGTCAGAGCTGTTTGGTCATGAAAAAGGAGCGTTTACCGGCGCGACGCAAAAGCGCCAAGGGCGCTTCGAGCAAGCTCATGGCGGCACCTTATTTTTAGATGAAATTGGCGACATGCCATTAGCTGTTCAAACGCGCTTGCTCAGGGTGTTGGCTGAAGGACAGTTCTACCCAGTAGGTAGCTACCAGCCAGTGAAAGTTGATGTACGTATTATCGCCGCCACCCATCAGCATCTGGAGCAGCGGGTAAGTCAGGGCGACTTTCGTGAGGACTTATTCCACCGGCTGAACGTGATTCGGCTGCAACTGCCGACTTTGGCGGAGCGTCGTGAAGATATCCCGCAGTTGGCGCAGCACTTTTTACAAAGCGCGGCCCAAGAATTAGGAGGCAGCCCGAAGCGACTTACTGCTGCCGCAGAGCAGATACTGGTGAACGCCGCCTGGCCGGGGAACGTCCGACAACTTGAAAACACGTGCCGCTGGCTGACTGTCATGGCGCCGGGGCAAACTATCGATGTTGCTGATTTACCTCACGATTTATCAAACGACGAGGTAAAAAATACCCAAGCAAATTCCGCCCAATGGTATACACTGTTACGTAACGAAATTAAAAACCGGTGCGAAACAGGTGACACCCACATCTTAGATAACCTGTTACCCACCATTGAACATTTAGCCCTTGAGATTGCCTTAGAGCATACCGACGGGCATAAACAAAAAGCAGCCGAATTATTAGGTTGGGGACGCAATACCCTCGCCCGAAAACTGAACGAATCTAAGTAACTAATTTCAAGTAACTAACTTCAAGTAAAAGTTCAGTAAACAGGGTATGCAGCCGCAGCGGATCTTTACATAATCAAGACCACCTAATATAAGCTGTAACGAATGACGCAGGACAACATCCAAATGACCAAGCTTTTACTTGTAGATGATGACGCAGAACTAAGCAGTATGCTGGAACAAATTCTTACCAAAGAAGGCTACCAACTTACCTTGGCGCCGGATGGTGAAATTGGCTTACAACGCGCGTTAAGCGGCTCGTTTGATTTGATTCTACTTGACGTGATGTTACCAGGTATTGACGGCTTCCAGCTGTTACAACGCCTCCGCCAACAAGCCCGCAGCACACCAGTATTAATGTTAACCGCGCGTGGCGATGACGAAGATAGGGTGCAAGGTCTTGAGCTAGGCGCCGATGACTATCTGCCGAAACCGTTTAACCCACGTGAACTGGTTGCGCGCGTACGCGCTCTACTGCGTCGCACCCCGAATACCTCAGTACGCCCAGAACCACTAGAATTTGCCGGCTTCCACGTTGATCCGTTGCAAAACGAAGTACGCTGCGACGAGCAGGTATTGGAACTAACCCCAACTGAATTCGATATTCTGCGCTCCCTGGTGCAGGGCAAAGGTCAGGTCGTCAGCAAAGATCAATTGTCCGTGGCAGCTCTTGGCCGCCAATTAGCGCCATTCGATCGCAGCTTAGACGTGCACATCAGCAACATCCGCAAAAAAATCAATCATAATCCAGAGCGTATTCAAACCGTGCGCGGTCGAGGTTATCGCCTACTTCAGTTAGCTTGAGGGATGCATGCAAATCCGCTGGTACCATTCGCTAACGCTTCGTTTGTTGCTGCTGTTTTGGGCGCTGCTTTTCGCAGTAGCCAGCAGCGGTTTCCTGTTGGCGATTTGGTATGCACAGCCGGAAACAGCTAAACCACTCTCGGAAGATGTGCGTGAAACCCTATCGCCTCTACTGACTGACCAAATCACCTTCAGCTCTTTAACTCCTGGTCGCTTACTGGCGGGCAATTATCGCGTTGCTGCCGCCGTTACGCCTGAAGAAGGGCCAAGCCGGTTACAGTTAGAACCCAACCTAGCCAATACCCACAGGCGCGAGCTGATGCGTCAACTCGACGCCGAACAGCCGGAACAGTTGCGGATGCCCAATGGTATGTTGCTCGGCCCGTTCGTGCTGGGCGAGCAGCGTATTTTGCTGATTCGACCGTTAACCGATGACGAACGCCAGCAGCAAATTATTTCGCAGAAACAGTCTGATAAAGCGCAAACCATGACGCTGTTGTTTGGCTCGTTGCTGATTGCAGTATTGCTCGGCTTTTGGTTGGTGCTGCCATTAAAACGCCTTATTGGCGCGACGCGAGAAATTGCCGCAGGCGCTGATCACTTGCACCTGAAACGCCTACCACGCCGCACTGACGAGTTAGGTGAACTCGCACGTGCATTAGAAACTGCCGCCCATGACTTAAAAGTGTCCCGCGACGCCCAGCGCCGCTTATTGAGCGACGTGTCACATGAGCTGCGCTCACCGCTTGCCCGTATGCAAGTGGCCTTAATGCTTAGCCAGGACGAAGATAACCTTGATGCCAACCCGCACTTAGTGCAAATGAGCCGCGATGTGGACCGCCTGGGCACCATCATTGAACGCATTTTGTCACTGTCGCGGTTGGAAAACGGCTTGGTGAAAATGAACCCGCAACCGGTTGATACCCACGCCCTTGCCAACACACTCGCGGCCGACTTGGCCTATGCCGACGCCAGGCATGGCGAACGCGTGATTGTTATGGATGGCGGTTGGCTGGTCACGGGTACTGACGAAGAGTTATTGCGATTGGTCATGGAAAACTTAGTGCGCAACGCACTGCAGTATACCGCCGGAATTATCGAGCTCAGCTGTGAGCGTCACGATGACGCCAATTTCACAATTATTGTGCGTGACCATGGCGACGGCGTGCCAGAAGACCAACTGGTGCAATTATTTGAACCCTTTTTCCGTGGTGACCCGTCGCGGCATCACAAAGCTGGCGTTGGCTTAGGTATGGCATTAAGCTTAAGGGCAGCAAACGTACTTGGCGGTTCGGTTACAGCGCGCAATCATCCTGAGGGAGGGCTCGAGGTATCCATACACCTGCCAGTTGTGGCCATTGACACGTTGCAACAGGAGCAACAGGAGCCCGCTTAGATGTACACGGATGATGATCCGCAGTGGATTCGTTTTTACACCCAACAAATTGAACCCTTTTGGCGCGACCACGTTGAGTCGCATCAGTTAGAGCGCCCCGACGGCGTATTATTGCATTGGTACTTGCACCGCCCGGTGCATCCGCAAGGGCTGGTATTGATTTGTCCAGGCCGCATTGAAGCTGCACTAAAATACCAAGAATTAGTCTGGCAATTGGCCCAGTCTAATTACGCGGTCGCAGTGGTTGATCATCGCGGGCAAGGCTTCTCAGATAGGCTCAGTAATAATCCGCATCATGGTCACATTGACCAATTTCAGGACTTTGTGGATGACCTGGATGCCGTGGTGCAGCAAGTAACCAGCTATTATCCGAAGGTGCCCCAATATCTGCTTGCCCACTCAATGGGAGGCGCGATTGCCGCCTTATATTTAGCGCAGCATGAACACCGCATTGAAAAAGCCGTATTATCGTCGCCCATGCTGGGCGTGCTAACCGGCAATAAGCCTAAGTGGTATGCGCAAACCATGGTCGTTGCAGGCGCTCTGTTGAACCGTTTATTTAGCCCACGCAAGCCGTGGTATTTCTTCGGCATGACTGACTATCGGTACGTGCCTTTTGATGAAAATGAACTGACTCACAGTGAAGCCCGCTATCAAATGTTTCGTGACGCCTACGAACAAAATCCCGAAGTGCAATTGGGTGGCCCAACGTTTAATTGGCTGGCGCAGGCCTTCGCAGCAATGCGTGCAGCGCAGCAGCAGGCCGACAAAATTGAGATACCGGTATTGGTCTTGCAGTCAGGTGCAGATAGCGTAGTGGATAATCACAGCCATCAGCGTTTCGTGGCGCGTCTGCAAGACCAACGCAGCCAGATAAAATGCATCGACGGTGCAAGGCACGAGCTATTTATGGAGTCTGATCGTTACCGTCAGCCGGCTCTTGATGCGGTATTGCGCTGGTTTCAGCCGGACGCGTCTCAGTAGGAAGCTCTTGCGGCACCACCGACAGTGGGTCCATGTGAATGATCACATCGGTATGGTCAAATAAGGCTTCAACCCGCACTTCAACCATATCGGCAATGTCATGTGCTTGGCGCAGGTTTAAATGATCGTCAAGCTCAATGTGTGCTTGCACAAAGCGCATGGGGCCAGCAGAGCGGGTGCGTAACCCGTGCAAGCCACGTACGCCAGGCACTTCTTTAATGGTGGTAATCACCAATTGCTTTTCAGCATCCGGCAACTCGCGGTCCATTAAACTTTGAAACGCATCCCAACCAATACGAATGGCACCTTGGGCCAAGAATATCGCAATTAAGATTGCGAACACACTGTCGGCCCACAGCATGCCATAAGCACTTAAAATGAGTGCCACAATAACCGCGCTGTTCAGTAGCAAGTCGGAGGAAAAGTGCAGCGCATCGGCGGCAATTGCCTGCGAACCCGTTTTGCGTATGGCAATGCGTTGCAAAATCACTAGCGCTAACGTAAGCGCAATGGCGAGCAGTGACACATACACCCCAATTTCAGCTTGGCGTACCGGTGTGCCTTGTATCCATTGCTGCACACTGTGAATAACCAGCAGCATAGCTGAGCCAGTAATTAATGCTGACTGCACCATTGCGGCTAACGACTCGGCCTTGCCATGACCAAAGCGGTGTTCGTTGTCGGCAGGCTGTATGGCGTAGCGTACGGCAAAAAAAGTAAACAAGCTGGCCAGACTGTCGAGCATAGAGTCGGTAAGTGAGGCCATCATACTGGCCGAATCTGTTATCAGCCATGCCACAACCTTCACACTGATTAATACGAACGCAACAGTCACCGACGCGCGCGTCGCCAGCTTTACCCAAAACGCATAATTTTCTTGTTTTGCTTGCTGTGCGGTCGACATACCTACCCTTGATTTCTCTCTGTATTCACCGTGTTAATAAGATAGAATACACCCTTTACAACCGATGGAGAAATTGGATGTTTCATATAGCGCTGTTCAATCCAGTGATGCCCGCAAATACCGGCAACATCATTCGTTTGTGTGCAAATAACGGCTGTGTGTTGCATTTAATTGAACCATTGGGCTTTGATTTTGAAGAAAAGAAGTTACGGCGTGCAGGGTTGGATTATCATGACCTAAGCCGCGTGCAACGCTATCCAAATTTTGACGCCTTCAAGCAAGCGATGGGCGAACGGACAATTTACGCCATTACCACCAAAGGCACGCGCAGTTACGCTTCCGTTGCGTTTCAACCGGACGATGTGTTGTTGTTTGGTTCTGAAACGAGTGGGCTCGACCCCGATGTGATGGCACAAATAGAACCCGGTCAGCGCCTGCTGATTCCCATGATGCCAAATAACCGTTCACTGAATTTATCCAACGCCGTGGCGTTGGTGAGTTATGAAGCGTGGCGTCAACAAAGCTTTGCTGCTGAGCCGCTGTAACGGCTAGTTTGAACTGGCAGGTAAACTGCGATAAAGGTACGAACGCCGCAGCATTGTCTCGTCGAATAGTTCTCGAATTTCACCGCTGTGCACCAGTTCACGCATGCGTTTATCGAACCAGTCGCGCAATTCGCGACCGCGCGGGGTGTCGTGAAACATGACGTGAATCGGGTAGGCTTCACGCAACTTGTGTTCTACGTATGGCGTGGTGTTCCAGTCCGGCGTATTGTCATGAAAAGTAATTACCGCACCCACCCGTTTCATATCCAACATGGCAAAGCAGTCTAGCGTGTTGTTGGCACGATAGTAGGTTAGGCCCTGCTGAAAAAAAGTGTCGTACTCATACCCTGCAACAAAACAGACGGGGCGTTCCAAACGTGCCATCAACAGGTCATCCATGGCTTGTTGTGTCAGCGTAAACGCATGCACGTCGCGGTCATAGTCAAAGTGCGTGTACGACGCGATGCCTTTAATGGATGACTGTGTTTGGGTACCACCCACTAACACATCAAAGCGGTTTTCATTTAAACCCAATACCGCGCGCTGATAACTGTTGGTATGCAATTCCAACGTGTCGGTAACTGGCTCAAACACACGTTTCATCAAGGCCCAGTAGCTGCCGCTGCCGTCAACATGGGTGCGATCACGCATCAGCCCGGCAGTGATGGAAACTGTCGGATAAAATGGTGTTTCTTCAAACAAGCTCATGCGCTCAAACGCTACGCCGTGCTCACGATAAATAGTGGTTACCCGGCCTTCGGCATGCATGCGTTCAAGTTCCTCATCTAACTTTGGAATTAAGTGCGCATAGTTATCATGCAAATAATGGTAGCCAATTAACGACAGCATGGGCGTAATAATAAGGTGCGGATTGTCGTAGTAACCGAGTTGGCGCGCCTCAAAGTCATTCATGAGTACCGCGTTAACTCGATTATTAATGAACATTAGGTTCAGTTGCTGAATATCGAGTGCTTGCACCGTTGGACGGGTGAAGTTGTTGTCTTTTAGCAGTTGCATGACGGTTTGCATACCGCTGATAAACGCCAGATTTTCAACGTCGTTGATACTGCACAAACCGCAGTTGCGTCGGTCGGCGACCAGCACAATTTCAAACGCAAATAACGGAAAGGGTACGCGCTTCAGGTTTTGGAAGGCGTCATCGAGCTCGCCATAGCGCCCCAACTCACCTGCTATACGCCCGTTGTTGGCTTCTACCAAGCTACGGTTACGTGGCATATCAACGTAGCGCAGGGTAATGCCCAGCGCCGCATAGGCTTCTTCAAGAATTTCTTGTACCGCGTAAACAACTGGGCCTGCGTCAGGCTCGCGGAAGGTCAGGGTGGTTTCTTGTGCTTGCGCAGGCACAAGGGGACTGGCTGCAATCACCACTGCAAGTATATAAACAAGTTGTTTTATCAGGTTACGCAATACAACGTTCCTTTCGCTTTAAACCTTTAGCAGTATATCAGGTCGTACAACTTATGAAACTAAACTAGAATTGACTGTAGCGGCTAATGCCGTTAGGTTGAGCGCCTTAAGTTGTAGGAGTAAACCATGAAAGCTTCCATTTTTGCTGCACTCATAGTGGGTGGCGCCGTTATTGCCAATTCAGCGCAGGCGCAGGAATCAGAACCTGCGAAAGCGAGCGGGCCAGACTATCAATTGTTTTTAATGGGCGATGAAATGGCGCTGTGCTCAAGCATGGCCTGGACCCATTGTAACGACACCGACTGGCTAGACGGTGAAAGCATGCGGACCGATCGCTACATTAACTTGGGCGATAACTACGTAAAACCCATGCTTGATGACGAACTATGGCCAGCGCACCGACGCAAAACCCGTGACGACGTGAAAATGGCGATAGAGATATTGTATGAACGTATGCGCTCGGAAGTAGTGCCTGAGCGAAGCTTTCAAGAAGAGTTTACACGCCGCGCCACACGACATTTGTACGACAGCTTGTCGGAGCGCGAATGGAACCTGATTGTTGATCATTTAGAAATGCCGGAGCCAAAAGGTAAGCATGACACCGCGCGCATTAACCTGACCAAAGTACGTGCTAAGCGCGATATTTTGCAGGCCATGCTGGTGCAAGCTGACCAAGTGCGCAGTGGTGACGACATGCCGCGCATTGCGATTGCCGCTGCTGGCGCACGTGACCCGATTACCGCTGTAGAACCGTTTATCAGTGCCTTTGTCAGCTTAGGCGCAGAAGTGCGTTGGTTGCCGATAGACGCAGCGGTAAATACCGCGCAGCGCACCGGTAAGTGCGACGAGCTGGATGAGATTCGTGAAGAAGAACTTGGCACCTGGAAGCGGGCGCGAGTATTCCCGAACCAACATAAACAGCAAGTTGAGTTCTGCAAGGCGCCATTGCAAGGTGCAAAAATTGTCGACTGGGCCGACGCTGTACTGATTGTTGGTAACGAACCCAACTTAGTGCGTAAAGCCTTTTTAGACCCGCTTAGCCAACCAACGGATTTGATGACCAGCATTTATCTGAAAATGCGCGCCAACAAATTGGTGGTGGGCGCAACCAGCGATGCCATGAATGCCATGGCTGGGCGGTCTATGGTGGCCAGCGGTACCAGTGCTGAAGCGCTGCGTGCCGGTGCGATTGCTGGCGAAGCACCGCCGTTTGCCTGTGACAAAGACGACAGCTGCCCGCGCAACATGAATGCCGAAAGCACCACTTATCATCCGCTTGGCGGCGTGGGCTTATTGAGCCAGGCAACGCTTGACGGGCAATTCGCAGAGTTAGGTCGCCACGGCCGGTTGTTGCGCGTTGCAGCAACCACCAATACCCAACTGGCAATCGGCATTGATACGCGCACAGCGTTAGCCGTGAACGTGTTGAATGGGAAATTTAAGGTGCTTGGTGAGCGTGGCGTGTTCTTCGGTATTGGCGCGCAGCAAACCGAGACTGCAGTTGCCGCAACCTTTCACTATTTAGTGAGCGGCGCGTCGGGCGAAATAACCGACAATAGCGTGCGTAACATTGAATTTGCCAAAGGTGAAGGGGTGGTGCAAGAACAACCAACTACGCGTTTCTTAAACAATCGCGGCATGGTTGATTCACTGCGGTTGCTGTGCCAAAAACGCGACAGCTTTAACTTGGTACAAAACGAATTTCGCTTAATGGTGGTGGGTGACGAGAGCACCAAGCGCCAAAAAGCCGGCGGGGAATGCCAAGTTACCGATGCGCGCATCGGCGTGTCTTGGCAACCCGAAACCTGGTAAGCCTTTCGCTTACTTGGTTATGCAACACCATATTGGGCGCGGTACGCAGTTACCGCGTCCAAGTATTCAGCAAAGTCTGCTGAATTTTGTAAGTAAGCAATCACGTCATTGAGCTTCACAATGCTAATAACCGTGGCATTGTAATCACGCTCAACTTCCTGAATGGCACTCAACTCACCCTGGCCCTTTTCTTGCCGGTCGAGCGCAATCAATACGCCCGCTAGCTCGGCGCCATTGGCTTGCACAATTTCCATCGACTCGCGAATTGCAGTACCGGCCGTTATCACATCGTCAACCAACATCACGCGGCCTTTCAGTGGTGAACCCACCAAGTTACCGCCTTCACCGTGGTCTTTCTTCTCTTTGCGATTAAAGCAATACGGCACGTCTTTCTGGTAGGTGTCATACAGCGCAATTGCCGCTGCGGTGGCAATTGGAATGCCCTTGTACGCTGGACCAAACAGCAGGTCATACTGCACGCCGCTGTCTTGCAGCGCGGCAGCATAAAACCGACCAAGGCGGGCTAAGTCAGAGCCTTGGTTGAACAGCCCCGCATTAAAGAAATACGGGCTTGTACGGCCCGACTTCAGCGTAAATTCACCAAATTTCAGTACGCCACGTTCAATGGCGAATTCAATAAATTCTTTTTGATAAGCTTTCATAAGTACGTTTCTCGTTATTCGTGCGCTGCGCTGTTCGTCCGCTTCGTTATTCGTTATGCAAGGGCTTGCTTTTGCAAGTCCATGAGCTCGCGGATGGCGTGCTTGGCCAAGTCCAGCATTTCGGTCATGTCTTCGCTTGAGAAAGGCTCGCCTTCTGCGGTGCCCTGAACTTCAATAAATTTGCCAGCTTCAGTCATCACCACGTTCATGTCGGTTTGTGCTTTTGAATCTTCTGGGTAGTCCAAATCAGCCACTGCGTGACCGTTGTACATGCCCACAGAAACCGCAGCCACCAAACCCTTCAACGGGTTGGTTTTAACAATGCCTTGCTTGCGCATCCAGTTCAGCGCATCCACGAGTGCAACACAAGCGCCGGTAATTGACGCAGTACGCGTGCCGCCGTCGGCTTGCAACACGTCACAGTCGATGGTGATGGTGTTCTCGCCCAATGCCGCCATGTCGACACAGGCACGCAGCGAGCGACCAATTAAGCGCTGAATTTCAACGGTACGGCCACCTTGCTTGCCGCGCGCCGCTTCACGGTCCATGCGCGAATGGGTAGAACGTGGCAGCATGCCGTATTCAGCAGTGACCCAGCCTTGCCCTTTGCCTTTTAAAAAGCGCGGCACACTTTTATCCACACTGGCGGTACACAACACTTTGGTGTCACCAAACTCAATAAGCACCGAACCTTCGGCGTGGCGCGTGTAATTCCGAGTAATAGTTACTGGACGAATCTGTTGAGCTGTACGACCACTTGGACGCATGATGTATTCCTCTGCTGTTGGCGCTAAATTTGTGGCGGCAATTATATCAGAAGTGCTGGCGAAATTCCGTTGCTATGCGAGAGGTGCTAAACTAGCCGCAATTAAAATTTAGAGGAATACCAATGATTCAATCAATGACTGGCTACGCGCGTCACGAACTCAAAGCCGAATGGGGCACAGCAACGTGGGAAATGCGCTCGGTAAATCAACGCTTTTTAGAAACGTATTTTCGCTTGCCAGAACAAATTCGCTCTATGGAAAACAGCCTGCGCGACAGGCTGCGTAAGCAACTGCAACGCGGCAAAGTAGAGTGCAACCTGCGCTTACAGATTGAACAAAAAGCCGAAGGCGGCCTGAACTTAAATGAAGAGCTGGCGCGCAGCGTCATTTCATCGGCCAATTGGGTGGCGAACCAAAGTTCAAGCGCCCAACTGAACCCGTTAGACGTATTGCGCTGGCCTGGCGTGGTGGCCCAGCAAGAAGAAGACATGGACACCATTCAAGCCGACATTTTGAGCGCGTTTGAAGCCTGCCTACAAGAGTTTATTGCCAACCGTGGCAGCGAAGGCAAGGCGTTAGAAAGCATGATTGCAACGCGCCTAGAGGGCATTTCTGAGCAAGTGACTTTCGTGCGCGGACATATGCCAGAAGTATTGCAATGGCAGCGCGACAAGCTGTTCGCACGCTTCGAAGAGGCGAAAGTAGAGCTTGACCCAGCCCGCCTTGAAGCAGAAATGGTCATGCTGGCGCAGAAAGTGGACGTAGCCGAAGAGCTAGACCGCTTAAACGCCCACGTTGTGGAAACCCGCAAAATTCTGCGCAAAGGCGGCGCTTGCGGCCGCCGTTTAGACTTCATGATGCAAGAATTTAACCGCGAAGCGAATACCTTGGGATCGAAGTCGATTAATGCGGACATCACTGCAGCAGCGGTTGAGTTGAAGGTGCTGATTGAGCAGATGCGGGAGCAGATCCAGAATATCGAATAGCCCGTCGCTCTCTCCGTAACACAACCGCCACGCTTAGTGCTCGAGAGAGTAACGCGAAACCTTGGCGGTTTTTCTTTTCTAGTAACTAATTCTTGGTAAGCCCTCCGTTCCCGAAAATGATTAGTATGTGATTCTAAATTGTATTTCTATAAAAACTTTTGTGTAATTAATATAACAGCTATAATGTAATTAGTTGTTTTTAGTGTAATCGCCAAAAACTTGAATTATTTAATAATTTTAATTTATTTTGTAAATAAAGGATTTATCTTATGGAGTTCCCGCTTCGTGTTGTGAGTCCAAGTTTCGATTCTGCCTTGACCGATACCTTGATGGAATTAAACCATCTAAGGAAGCTTCGGTTGCACGGAACCACAGCGCCATGGATATTTTTTCAGTTAAAAGAAATATTTCACATCCTTGAGAGTGTGGGTTCGGCTCGCATCGAAGGAAATCGGACAACCATATCGGAATATATTGAACGCAAAATAGAGAAAAATGAGCACGTTTCTGAGCGATTTTCCGAGATAGCTAATGTTGAAGCAGCGATGGATTTCATTGAAGAGACCATCGAAGAAGGTTCTGATATTACGCATCACTTTATTCGACAACTACATGAATTGGTTGTTGGAGATTTGACCGTAGAGGGTGATCGAACTCCTGGTGCTTATCGATCTTGGAATGTTGCTATATCTCAGTCTGCTCACCTGCCTCCGGATGCAATTAATGTACAAACCTACATGGACGAGTTGCTTGCTTTTATTAATGAAAAGAGTTCGGAAAAATATGACTTACTAAAAACCGCCATTGCACACCACCGATTCACGTGGATACACCCATTTGGAAATGGCAATGGGCGAGTTGTTCGTTTGCTCACCTACGCATTGCTGATTAAGTATGGGTTCAATGTGAAGGACGGTAAAATTTTGAATCCGACCGCAGTCTTTTGTAATGACCGCGACTATTATTATGAACGGCTAGCTGATGCTGACCAAGGAACAGATGAGTCAGTACTCAATTGGTGTGACTATGTGTTAACGGGGATCTTGCACGAGGTCACTAAAGTAAACAAGTTACTCGATTTTGAGTTTCTATATGGGAAAATTCTTGTTCCAACGTTAGATTTAGCGAAGGAGCGCGGGTACCTTACAAAGGAAGAGGCTAGGGTGCTCAGTATCGGAATTGAAAAGCAGCACTTTAAAGCTGGTGAACTCGATGATACTTTGGATAGCCTCACCGTGCGACAGAGAACACATTTGATAGCAAAAATGAAGGACGCTGGCTTTATTAGGCCACTAAAACCCAACGGTCGCACATACAGCGTTAGCTTTATGAATAATTATTTGATGAGAAGCTTGATTCAGGTGCTTGAGAGGGAAGATTTCATCCCGTCGATTAATAGTTAAATAACCTTAACAGCAACCACATGGTTACGCATGGTTGCTGTCACGCCTTTACTTAATAGAATTCAAAAAAGCAACAAGCTTACCGCTATTCAAAGGAGTAGCGTCAACGTCCAGTTTGTTCCAGTAGTCAACAATATCGTCCTCGTGAGTATTTAATGGGCGACCGCCACCACCACCTGACTTATTGCAAGTTCCGGCACTGAGACATAAGTTGATATCACCATACTCGATTAGTACTCTTACACAGACAGGCTTACCTGCTTTTTGTAACTCATTTATTGTGCCGTTAAGCCACCCTGCTTGGCTGCTATCCCAAATTCGGTCTTGCTCGTTGATTATGACTTTTATCATTGCCCTTCCTTGTAATAGATTTGCTATTTACTGGGGTTAAGGAAGGGGCGACTGCAAACTGCCCCTGATAACGTTAGTTCGGCGTCGAGCGATAGTGTTCAGGAACCTTCGTGCCATCTTTTTTGGTGTGCGCAGGAACGTGAACCTTCTTTTTGCCGCTTGTCGTCTTAGCCATGCGATCATCCTCATGGAAATTTAGACTAAAGGTATCAGCGAGGTACAAACCAGATCCTTGCCTTGTGGATTAAGTGGGGTTTTCGGGTTAAAAATTCAACACTTAAACAGATTTATTCACAATTATTTTTCAACGGAGAGTGATATGGTTGACTTCTCTTGGACTGCAATAGGTTTTAGTGTGTTTGCGATGGAGGTATTGCCGGTTTTTGGGCTGTTATACGCGAATGGTGACAGGTTGGAAGCGACGCTGAATCGCTGTTTTAAGCTAGTTTGCAATGCTCTTCAACGTTGCATTAGCTTTAGCAGCCGAGCTTGTTGTTTGTGCAGTAGATTAAGGCTGCTTATGACGCTCTTATTGACACGCCGTTCGCATTCGATTTATATACTTGGTTGGTTTGGCGAGTTTTATCGTTGACAAAGCTGGCTACTCGCGTCAGTTGGTTTCAACTACATAGACAATTTACGAGTAATCAAAGTTTGGCGGCGTTCCCAAACGGGCTATCACGCTCGGCCATTTACAAGCTCACGCATCGAAAAGAGATACTGCATTTAAAGCCCAGCAAGCGTGTCATGTTCAAACGCTCTGAAGTTGATGCATGGATTCAAAAGAGCTATGTCCCAACAAAGTAAAAAGCAGACTCAAACATCACTATCAGCGCCGTTTGATCAATACATCGATGAAAAGATGCGGGCGGAAATAACCGGCACCAGCCGGACAACGTGGTGGCGGCTAGAGCGTCAAGACAAAATGCCACCGGTTTATCGGATTGGGCAGATGAAACGGTGGTTGTTGTCGGAGGTTTTACAATGGCGTATAACTGGAATAAATGTGTGAGCTGGTTTTAGCTAGAGGAAGGCATGGCTATAGAAAGGGTGGAAATTGTAGGATTTAGAGGGTTCAGCACACGTCAAGCTTTGAGCTTTTCGGTGCCGAATGGTGATCCTGGAAGTGGTCTGACAATAATCACAGGCGCGAACAATTCGGGAAAGTCATCCATCATCGAATGCTTAAAAGCAAGAGGAGGCTATCAATCACCAAGCTTTACTGTAGGGGCGCGAAACGCAGCTGTTGACCATGTTGAAATTAAGTATTTCATTAATGGAACAGAGGAGCGAGTTGTCTCACTCAAAAAAGGTAGTAGTGAATCAAAAAAAGTCGATGTTGATGGTAACTTTCATATCTTTGTTCTTCCATCCCGCAGAGCGTTTGAGCCGTTTTTTGGAAGAGGAAGCCATTCGAGAGAACAGCACTTAGGTAATAGCCATCTGTCTCCGCAGCGAAGTGCAATGCTTGGCGATTTTCAATATCGGTTGTTCAATATTCTCGAAAATCAGGAAGCGTTTAATAAAATATTGCATAGAGTATTAACCTTTAAGCCTGAGTGGGCGATTGACCAGTCAGATCAAGGCCAGTATTTTCTCAAGTTTTATAATGGCGAATTTTCACACACCAGCGACGGCATGGGCGAAGGTGTTGTGAGCATATTTGCCATTGTAGATTCATTGTATGATTCGAAGCCAAATGACGTAATCGTAATTGATGAACCAGAGCTATCATTGCACCCCGCTCTTCAAAAGAGAGTCTTCCACTTACTAAAAGAATACTCGCAAGATAGACAAATAATATTGTCGACACATTCTCCGTACTTTGTAGATATTCCGTCGATTATAAATGGAGCAAACCTTGCTAGAGTCGTTAATACAGGCAAAGGAACAGAAATTTTCCAGCTATCTGACACTGGTCGGACAATTTTAGATAAATTGTCAAAAGGTAACTTGTACAACCCGCACACTTTCGGTTTAGACGCTAGAGAGTTGTTTTTCCAAGAAGACGGAATCATCGTAGTTGAGGGTCAGGAAGATGTTCTGCTTTTTCCGGATATCGCTAATCAACTTGGCACGTCGATTTCTGCCTCTTTTTTTGGCTGGGGAGCTGGAGGCGCATCCAATATTAGCTACATCTGCTATTTTTTGAATGAGCTAGGATTCAAAAAAGTCGCCGGTATACTTGATGGAGACAAAATTGATGAGATTCCGCAGCTTAGAGATGACTTTCCCAACTATTATTTTGCACATATCTCTGCTGATGATATTCGCACAAAACAGCCTCGGAAGGAGACCCGCGGCGTTGAAGGCTTGCTTGATTCCAAACGACGAATTAGGGATGAACATAGAGAATCAACCGTAAATTTACTTACCGAACTTAACCAATTTATTTCAAAACAAACCTGATTAGGGTAGCTAGTGCCAGAAGATTAATCCCTTCAGATATACAGCTTTTTAAAAGTAATCAGCCTGTCTTATGGGCGATGACTCGTGCACACTTTTGAATCAGATCCAAATTATCAACAAACTCTGGTAATGTACGTCATAACTTACAATTTTTAAAACCATCACGTTTCTTCAATCAAGGCAGTTTGGGAAAGGTCAGGTCCGACTTGGATTAGTGAACATGGAGCACAGGGATGCAGTCAGAGGCTGATACTAGGGCAAATTATATTGACCCCGCTCTTGCGGCGGCAGATTGGAAGCCCGTGAACGTAATTCGCGAACATTATTTTACCGACGGCAGAAAACTTGCCGGAGGTGTTCGTGGACGACGTTGTTTCGTCGATTATTTGCTTCATAAAGACAATCGCTATCTCGCCATTGTCGAGGCTAAAAAGGAGTCGGAGCACCCCACTAAAGGTCTTCAACAAGCCATAGATTATGCCAACAAACTTTTGGTGCGTTTCGTCTACTCAAGTAACGGTAAACAGACGTATGAGTTCGACCTCGAAACGGGAAAAGGTGAGTATGTCGAGTTTTATCCGACACCTGAGGAGTTGGAGAAACGTTACGCTGGTAAAAACTCCAATCTAGGCCAAGAGCTTCGGAACGTGCCTTTTCATTTAGAAGGCGCTATGCAGCCGCGATATTATCAAGAGCTTGCTGTACATGCCGCTACCGACGCAATAGGGCAAGGTAAATCCCGAGTACTTTTGACGTTGGCTACAGGAACCGGCAAAACTTTCATCGCGTTCCAGATTGTTCACAAGCTATTTCAGTCTCGCTGGAATAAAGATGACCCGGGTTCGAGACGCCCCAGAATTTTATTCTTAGCTGATCGAAATATACTCGCTGACCAAGCAATAAACACCTTTAATCCCTACGAAAAAGATCTCATTAAAATTAACGGAGAAGAGGTTCGTAAACGGTCAGGCGTTGTCCCAACTAATGCGCATATTTTCTTCGCGATCTATCAAGCGATTGCCGAGCGTGAAAACATTGAAGGCTATTACAGGTCTTATCCAAGTGACTTTTTTGATCTCATCATGATAGATGAGTGCCACCGAGGCAGCGCCAATGAAGAAGGCTCCTGGCGTGCAATTCTTGACCATTTCAGCAATGCCGTGCATGTCGGTTTAACTGCTACCCCAAAACGTGAAGCGAACGTTGATACTTATGATTACTTCGGCAAGCCAGCGTTTGAATATTCGCTAAAAGAAGGCATAAATGATGGCTTCTTAACGCCATATAGGGTGAAACGAATACGTACTAATTTAGATGAGCTGGTTCTGACAAAAGAAGATCAGATTATCGAGGGTGAGTCGGGACAAGACGTCTATGAAGTAAAAGATTACGATCGAAAAATCACTGTTGATGATCGAACAGATTTAGTCGCAAAAGCAATTGTTGACCATATCAAGCCACTTGATAAAACCATAGTCTTCTGCGAAGACCAGAACCATGCACTCACCATGCGCGACATGATTAATAAATATAAAAAAATAAAAGATCCGCACTACTGCGTTCGAGTGACCAGCGATGAGGGAAAGGTTGGTCGGGAGCTTTTGGAAAAATTTCAAGACAACGATAAAGACATTCCAACCATTCTCACTTCGTCACAGATGCTTACCACTGGCGTGGATGCACGTAACGTCCGAAACGTGGTGCTTGATCGTACCGTTGGGTCAATGGTTGAGTTTAAACAAATTGTTGGTCGCGGAACCCGTGTTTTTGATGGTAAAGATTATTTCACTATTATCGATTTTCGTGGTGCGACCAATAAGTTCTATGACAAAGATTGGGATGGCGAGCCAGAGCCTCCTGAGCCAAATGAAGCGCGTGAACCGACACCAACTCCCTATCCACCATCAGAAGCTGACGAAAGTGGTAACACTTCAGATACTGAACGAAAAGAGCCTAAAACGCGATTAAAGGTAAAACTGAGCAAACATCGTGAGATTAAAGTCATTGATGTAGAGACTCGTTACATTGATGAAAACGGGAAACCTCTCACCGTACAGGAGTTTGTCGAACGTCTAATCAATCAGTTACCTGGGTTGTTTAAGTCAGCTGACGAACTGAGAAGAACTTGGTCTGATCCAGATGAACGCGAGACTTTGCTTGAGAAACTGGTGCAAGCGGGGTTCGACAAAGAGCAGTTAGCTACTCTTCGACGTATGTTTGAAGCCGAAGATTGCGACATCTTTGATTTATTAGCGTTTCTTGCTTTTGAGCAGCCAATGGAAACCAGAAAAGCACGAGCCGATAACGTACGTACTAACAGTGCATTCTTTAGCCAATACCAGCATGAAAAAGCCCAGAAATTTTTGCACTTTGTACTCAACCGATATGAACAAAGCGGCAGCGCAGAGTTATCTCGTGAACGTCTACCTGCGTTGATAGAACTGTCGGGGTTGGGCACAACAAAAGATGCATCCAAAGCGTTCGGCGGTAAACCAGCATACTTGCTGGCCGCTTTTAAACAATTACAGCAACAGCTATATCACGTGAGTTAAAATGGAATTAACTTTAGCCCCGAACCCACTCCATGATCAGACGCAAACTTTGACAATCGACAAAGTGGCGGCGTTGATTGGTGAAAATGGTAGCGGTAAATCAAGTATCTTACAGTCTGTTTTTGAAGACCGCATCAAAGCAGGCCAAGCTCGTGACTATCGAGTCGTTTGCTTTTCTAGTGGACAAAACGAGTCGTTCTCAAAAGAGTTTTCGTCGTATTTGAAGAAGCTGAAGAATACGAATGATGCGGAGCAAGTTTATGCGTATTTTTACGATAAATCCTGGTCTAAGATACTTATTTTCCTTGCTAGCACATTAATGAAAACAGGTAAGGTCAGAGAGTTCTTGATCGAAAATGGGTATACAGAGGAAAGCCAGGATGGGTTTAAAGATGACCTGCATTCAACTCTTTCTATCCAATTTCGAATTCAAAGCGCGTATGTAACTCAGATTCAACAAGCGTTGAAACGAGAAGCATTAGGTGAAAAAGACACATTTCGGCAAACGGTATTTCATCGCAATTTGGCAAATTTCATAGAGGAGTGTATCGACGAGGATTACGATTTTGAAGAGACGATGAGAAGCCGCACGGTGCAGCTAAAATCGGCAAAGATTACTCGTATACATTTCTTATCAAACTTATTTGACGATCCGACAAGAGAGGAGCCTATACCAGATGTCTACAGAGAGCTTCCTGCGGTGGACTTTTTTACGCAAGCGGCGAGGACGGATAGCTTTATACCCAGAGCTAGAATAGGATTGACATTCAAAAATGGCTTAGACCTAGATGACCTAAGCGATGGTGAATACCAGCTATTGTTTTTGTACGCCTTAATAGATCTTTTTGATGCCGAAAATACGCTTTTTTTGCTAGATGAAGCTGACTCACACCTCCACTATCAAAACGTCGAGAAGCTCTGGTCGTTACTACACAGTATACAAGGGTATGCAATTACCACTACGCATTTGCTCGATTCTATTTCTGCTAAAGAAAACCGTATAGAACACCTAAAAGTCGTGGAGAACGGTCGTATTAACGACGACAACAAGATAAAACAATTGATAAATCGCCTGAGTGTACTATCACGTGCTAAATCTGTGGAGTTTGAAGTTTGCAGTAAGCTTCCAAATATTGCTTTATTAGATGATTACAATGATTGGGTTATTTTTAGCAAGCTCGCAGCGCGAAAAGGCTTGAATGCCGACCGCTTGCTCCAAGTTCATGCAATAAAGAAGACTTCAAGTTGTGCAAGTGACGCAGAGCGTCTAGGGCAAGCAAAAGTAGAGTGGGTGAAAGGCCTCAGCCAGTCGGGTTCACTGATAAATACGACTAAAATATTTCTGATTTGTGATAGAGATGAAGCTAATCCAACCTGGAATCAAAATGGAGTTGAGTTAGCGGGAAAACCTTATAAAGAATTGCTGAAAACAATTCGCTGGCCACATGGCTTAAACGCTAAAACTTTTTTGCTTGCCTGGAAGAGACGCGAAATAAAGAATTATTTACTTTCATACACTGCACTCAATCATTTCGGCAAACTAGATAAAATCAACGGGCCGAACTTAGCCGCGGTTGACCATCTAGTTGCAGGTGAGGCAGGTGATAATGATTCAATTCGCCGTATTAATGCGAAATCTATTATAGATGAGCTGATAAATACCGAGGGTAAAGGCTTAGATCCAGAAAAGCTCCAAGCCTACATTGACCTGATTCCACCTCAAGAGATCAGTGAAGACATCACAAATATGTATAATTTTATTACTGGAAAACTGTAAATTATGTCATTACAGCAAAAGATCGATCGTATTACCGACGTACTACGTCGCGATGATGGCATCAGCGGTGCTATGCACTATACAGAGCAAACCTCATGGGTTCTGTTCTTAAAGTTTCTGGATGATTATGAGTCTGAAAAAGAGGACGAGGCGGTCTTATCCGGTAAAGAGTATCAACCAGTTCTTGATTACGAGCACCGTTGGTCTAACTGGGCCTGTCCGAAAACAGACAATGGGAAACCGGATATTAATAAAGCTCGTACTGGCGATGATTTGACCAATTACGTTAATAATGAACTGTTTCCGTACTTAAAAGGATTTGCGAATGCGACGGCGACGGGCGCAGCGGCCGACCCGAAATCGTTTACTTATAAAATAGGTGCCATCTTTCAGTATTTGGATAATAAGATCGCTTCTGGTCACACGTTGCGAGAAGTGTTAGATATTGTTGATAACTTGAATTTTCAGTCAGAGACAGACCTGTTTGAACTGTCATTAGTATACGAGGGCCTATTACAGAACATGGGCGATGCTGGAGGGTACGCGGGGGAGTTCTACACTCCTCGCCCACTTGTCCGAGCGATGCTTCAAGTTATTGACCCACAGGCTGGTCAGACGATTTACGACGCTGCCGCGGGTTCGTGTGGTTTTTTAGTGGAAGCCTTTGAGCACCTAAAAGCAAAGAGAAACGATCTTTCAACTCAACAGTGGGATTTTATTCAGCGCGATACTTTTTTTGGCTTCGAGAAGACCTCGCTGGCGTATGTCATGGGTATGATGAACATGATTTTGCATGGCATCGAGTCGCCCAACCTGTTTCGTGGTAATACACTGACTCAAAATATCCGCGATATTCAGGAAAAAGATCGTTACGACATAATTCTCGCGAATCCACCATTCGGTGGAAAAGAGAAGTCGCAAATCCAGCAAAACTTTCCTATCCAAAGCAATGCAACAGAATTGCTTTTTTTGCAACACTTTATGAAAACTCTAAAAAGTGGTGGCAAGGCAGCCATCGTAGTGCCAGAAGGTGTGCTGTTCCAGACCAACAGCGCTTTCAAGCAAGTCAAACAAGAGCTGCTGGAAAACTTTAACCTGCACAGCATTCTAAGCCTACCAGCCGGAGTATTTTTGCCGTATTCAGGCGTTAAAACCAATGTGCTGTTTTTTGAACGTAGCGGCGGCACCAGCGATGTGTGGTATTACGAATGTGAGCCCGAGCAAAAGCTCACCAAAAACAAACCGATCACCGATGATCACCTAAAAGAGTTTGTTGGGCTGTATAACAGCCGCGAAACCACTGAGCGTTCCTGGACAGTTTCAGCCAGTAAATTGGCTGAAGACTATGATCTATCGGCCAAGAACCCAGCCAAGCAAAAAGATGCCGAGCATTTAGCGCCAAGTGAAATTCTCAAGCAGATCCGTACTAAGGAAAAGTTAGTGTCTGGCCTGTTGGATGAAATTGAAGATCTGTTGGCGGAGAAATAGCGATGGATCAAGTTCTGTATCAATTGCCGGATAGCTGGGAATGGCACCCAGTCAAGAAACTTAGTCATAATATCCAGTATGGACACACAGCTAAAGCAGCAAGTAACGGTAACGCAAAGTTCTTGCGTATCACTGATATTCAAGGCGGAAAGATCGACTGGCAGGGCGTTCCAACAGTATCTCTTCAAGAGAAAGAAATCAGCAAGTACGCGCTGAATAATGATGACTTGATTTTTGCCCGTAGTGGTGCAACTGCCGGAAAATCTATTCTAATCAAGAATGCGCCCAAAGATGCCGTATTCGCATCTTACTTGATTCGGGTTGTTCCAAATCAAGAGAAAATCTTTCCTGAGTACCTGAGCTACTTCTTTTTAACACCAGCCTATTGGGAGGTCGTTAGCCAGAATGCCGCTGGAGCGGCTCAGCCTAATATCAACGGCACCAAGCTTTCTGAATTTATTGTTCCTGTGGCACCCCAAGAGGTACAAAAGCGTATCGTCGGAAAACTTGACGCGCTGCTCACTCGTATCGACACGGCCATTGAGTATTTGCAGGAAAGCGTGGAATTGACTGATGCGTTTTCGAAAAGCGGTCTTTCAGAAATATTTGTGGAGTTAAAAAAGAATCATGAAGTTGTACCACTGTCATCTGTTGTTAAAATTAACAGCGGCACTTCTCTACCGAAGCTGTTTAAAAATGGCTTTAATGATGGAGATATTCCATTTTTTAAAGTGGCACAAATGAATAACCATCATGAAAACATGGTCGCACCAGAAATCAAATTTAATGAAAAGATCGCCAAAGAACATAAAATAAAATTATTCCCAAAGGGCAGTACTTTAATTCCCAAAAGGGGCGGTGCTATTCTGACCAATAAAAAAAGAATGTTGTTAGAGGATGCTTCTTATGACAGCAATATCATGGGATTAAAGGCTGACGAATCTAAAATTACTGATGACTACCTTTTCGCTTTTATGCGCATCATAGATCTGGCGAACTTTGTCGACGCAAGCACGATTCCGCAAGTGAACAACAAACACATTGATCAAATGCAAATTCCACTGGCAAGTCTGGATGAGCAGACTGACGTGGTTAGACGAGTCAATATGCTGGTACAAAAGGTTGAGGCTATGAATTCTGAAATCCAAAGCCAGCTGAATGAGTTACTTGCTCTTAAAAGTTCGATTCTCGATTCCGCCTTTAAAGGCGAGCTCTGAGGAAAGTTTATGAGCGCAACCTACCCAACCAAAGTCATTCTTGCTATGAAAAGCGGCAACGTTTGTGCGTTCAAGGACTGCCATAAGGCATTGACAGCGGATGGGGAGAACTCTAACCCTGCTGTCATTGGGGAGGCCGCTCATATTTATGGTGAAAGCCCTGGCACAAAAACCAAGCCTGCCTCTGCTCGCTATCGCTCGGATATGACTGATGAGCAAAGAAACCATTGCGAAAACTTGATTTATTTATGTCCGACCTGCCATACGAAGATAGATAAGCAGGAGAAGGATTACCCCCCAGAATTTCTGTTCTCTTTAAAAAAAGAGCATGAATCCTGGGTTGCAGAGCAGCTTGACCAATGTATGTCTGAAATATCTTTCGCGGAGCTTGAGGTTGCAGCTACCGCATTGGCGTCAGGTAAACACTCCTCAAGTAACGATAGTTTTGAAGTTCTCCCGCCAGAAGAGAAAATACATAAAAATGGACTCTCTGATGCTGTGCGTTCAGATATTGCTATGGGATTGAGTAAGAGTCATGAGGTAGAAAGGTTTCTTGCGAATATGGCTACCAATGTGGATGGAGAATTTCCTGACAGGCTTAAAAATGGATTCAAGAAAAAGTACCTTGAATTGAAACAGTCCTTATCTGGTGATGAGCTTTTTGCTTCAATGTTGGAATTTGCGCAAGCGGGGAAGAAGGGCTTTCGACAGCAGGCGGCTGGGTTGGCAATATTGAGCCATCTTTTTCATTTGTGTGAGGTATTTGAGAAATGATCATGCCATCAAAGTATCTACGTGAAGACGAAGCTTTGGTTGGGATTAGCGCAGCATTGCTACCGCTTGTCCAAAAAAATGACAATTTAACGGCACTTTGGGAGTCGGCAAAAAAAATTGATACTATCGGAAGTTTTGAACGATTTATTTTAGCGCTAGATTTTTTGTATCTGCTGGGTCTCGTCGATTTGCACAATGATAAAATAGTGAGAGTACAGGAATGATTCACAAAATCTGGTCAAATGATAAACGGTTTAAGCGCGTTGAGTTTTCAGTTGGGCTAAATGTGATTCTTGCAGAAAGAACTCTTGAGTCTGGTCAGAAAGATACTCGTAATGGGGCAGGTAAAACTACGCTACTGAATGTTATGCATTTTTGTCTTGGAGCTGATCTCCACCGTTTAAGTTTGCCAAAAGATGAGTTGGAGGATTGGGTATTTTATATCAGCCTTGACCTGTGTGGAGAAACATTTACTGCCAAGCGCAGTATTTCGAACGCTAAGATAATAGAGATTATGGGCGACGTGTCCAAGCTTGCTTTACCTCCAGAAGTCGATTCTAAGGGCACTACCTTTTACAAGAATGACGATTGGAAAAATCTACTAGGAAAGTGTCTATTCAAGATAAGAGGGGAATCGTCAACAAAGTATGTGCCTTCGTTCAGAAGCTTAGTTTCATATTTTACAAGGAAAGGGGCGGATGCTTATACAGATCCCTTCAAGCATTTTAGAAATCAGAAGATATATGATTTGCAAATACACAATGCCTATCTTCTTGGCTTGAATTGGGTGCTGGCTTCAGAGGCACAAGAGATCAGGGATAAAGAAAGTGCTATTAAAGCGTTAGACTCTGCAATCAAAGTGGGTATCGCAGCGACACAGGGGGAACTTGAAGCAGAGAGGGTTCGAATAGAGCGAGAGCTTAAGCGCGAATCTGATGCTTTAAAAAAATTCAATGTTCATCCGCAGTATAAAGAACTCCAAGATCAGGCAAATCAACTAACTATGACAGCGCACGATCTTACCAACAAAAATCTAGTGCTTAGACGTAAGTTGGAAAGATATGAACAAACGGTAGCGGAAGAAAAAGCGCCTGACAGCGAATCGGTTGAGAGGCTTTTTTCAGAAGCTGGTATTCATTTCGCTGAAAACATTAGAAGATCTCTTGAAGAGGCGAAAGGCTTTCATAAGGCAATTATACGTAATCGAAAATTTTTTCTTGAGGTGGAAATATCCCAACTTAAAAATGAGCTCTCTTCCAATGAAGAAATCATGAAGACAACATGCGACACGCGAGCAGAGCTCTTGAGCCTATTAGAAGCTCATGGGGCGCTGGAAGAATTTTCGGTCCTCCAAGAACGTACTGTTGAAAAAAAAGGGCAGCTTGAGGGAATTAAAAATAAGATCGCAGATATTCGCGATGTGACTCTGCATAAAAAGAATATCAAAGCATCGAGAATAGAATTAGAAACTAAGTTGCAGCGTGATTATGAACAAAATCGATCTGAGTGGGAAAAGGCAGTTTCACTATTCAGTGAGAATTCGCAGGCATTGTATGATGAACCGGGAAATTTGATTATCAATACCACTGATAATGGCTATAAGTTTGAAGTTGAAATTAACAAGAGTAGTAGTGAGGGAGTCGGTAAAATGAAAATATTTTGCTATGACTTGATGCTTGTTGAGTTGATGCGACAAAGAGGCGGCATAGATTTTCTATTTCATGATAGCAGCATATTTGATGGTGTTGATTCTCGACAAAGAGCCTTAGCATTAATGTTCGCGCACGAAAAAGCACTTGAGAATAACTTTCAGTATATTTGTGCGCTGAATTCAGACATGATTCCAAGTGATGACTTCAAAGAAGGGTTTGAAATTGCTAATTTTGTGCGATTAATTTTGAAGGATCAGAAGCCAAAAGACGCAGCGCTAGGCTTCCATTTTGAATTAGTGAAAAATAGAGGTTAAAATTGACTGAATGATAGTCATCGCCTAAAAACGTGGTTTAAGAGCCGTAATAATCGAATTTTCAGTCAAAGAAGGTTGGGTGGGTTGATCGGTGAGCCTCATTCAACAAGCATGACAAAAAAATCGCAAGTCCCTGATTTTAATATAAATTACGAAGTGCTCAACAAGCAGATCCAAAACATCGAATAACCTTCACAACCGCGCCGTAAAAAACTCAAGCGTGGCGCGCATCGCTGCGCTCAGGTGTTGCCGGTGGCGATAAACCGCATGCACTGGAGTTGGCGTGGGCAAATAATCTTCCAGTAGTGGCACCAACTGACCGTTGGCAAGCTGCTCCGTCACTTGGTACCTCGGTAAGTAAGCAATGCCGAGTGATGCCAACAAACCTTGTTTCAGAGCAAAGTTATTGTTGGCGTTCATCGGCCCCTTAATGCGCGCCGTTATTTCTTGGTTGTTTTCTAGAAATGTCCATCGTCTATCAACTGCGTGTGAGCTGTGGCTTAAACACGGTAAGTTAGCAAGCTCGTGCGGGTGTGTTGGTGTTCCGTGTTTGGCTAGAAACGTTGGGGTGGCAACCACCACCAGAGGTAAGTCATTTAATCGCTTGGCAATAAGTGAAGAGCTCTCAAGCTGGCCACATCGAATGGCAATATCAACTTGTTGCGTCACTAAGTCGACACGTTTGTCATCAAGCAGCAGGTCAACGTTTATCTCAGGATATTGCTGAAGTAGTTCAGGAATTAACGGTGCAATTTGTACGCTGCCGAATGTAACCGGTGCGGTGATGCGGATTAGTCCGCCGGGCGTATCCCGCAAACTCCCTAAGTGCTGCTCAGCTGCTTCTGCTTGGGTCATCATTTCGCGGCAATATTCGTAAAACGCGCGCCCCTCAATAGTAACCGTCATGGTTCGCGTGGTGCGTTGCAGCAGCCTTAAATTTAATTCCTGCTCAAGCTTCTTAATTGCTTTACTCACGGCGCCCTTAGAAATACCAAGATGCTCAGCCGCTCCTGTAAACGATTGTTGTTCGACCACGGTGGCGTAAATGGCCATATCGGCTAAGCGGTTCAACATGTAAGCCCCCTTTAAATATTTAACTGTTTCTTTGTGGAAACAATGAATTCTATTTTGGCTATCTAATCATTTATTTAGGAAACAGTATACTCCCTACATCGAGTTGAATCTAATCCATTGGGAGTGTTGATCATGAAAACCTATTCACTAGTTGTTCGTCAGTTATCTGAAAGTATTCATTATGTTCAAAACCAACTTCGTTTGCCGTTGGTTTCGCAAAATTCACAATGTGCTGAGTTTGAGTTAGCCGATGACTCACGGTTAGCACTTTGCTCATCTTCGGCTTCGAGTGTCATTGACCGGTCAGCAAAATGCTTACCATTAAGTAAGCGTTTACTTTCAGCATTAGAGCGCAATGGCGGCTTGTTCAGCCATCAGTTCGTATTAGGTGCGGCACGCAATTGTGAGTTGCCCGTTCGCTTGCGGGTGCCAGGCCATTCCGATGTACGTTTATGCCAAGAGTGTGTTGCAGAGCCAAAAGCTGAAAACACATCGCGCTCATCATTTTGGTCAGGTTTGAATAAAGTGTTTGTTGATTTGGTCAGCCACCATGGTTATCGGATGTAACTGTGGTGACGAATGCTATTTCCTATTGCCGTAACAATCGAGCGAATTAATAGCTTATGCCAGCTTGCTTACAATCACTTTTTTCGATGCGCTTCCATTTAAGGTAGTTTGCCTCATCGTTGGCTTGTAAATAGCTAGCAACTACAACGCTGGCCATTACGCAGATATCGATTTTATCACCACCCTTTTTAGCTAATTGGTATTGGCGTACCGAATCATCGATAACTTGCTGATAGATGGAATCCATACTTGGGTTACAGCCCGAAAGGAGAAGTACAGTAATTAGTGAAGCGAACGATCCTTGGATACGAGTAGACATCTTTCCTTTGCCTTTTTGTTATGAAAACTAAAATTGATTTGACTTTGTAATTGAAAGTTAGTCAACAAATTTTTAACTAAAAACGATTTTACTTCAACGCATCCGCGTAAACTGATTCAACTTGGCTAAAGTTAGATGCATGCTCTAGTCGTTCAATATTTGCATAATGAGCCGAATACACCTATTATTTGGCTCATATAGTGAGCCAAATATCCATCGCATTCGGCTCATCACGAAGCAATCTCTATGGCGCACTTATGACAACTTCGGAAAATTACGGACAAAAATGGCTTTGGCAGCATCCGCAGTGGCCAGATTTTCAATGGCAGCAAGACAAGCTGCAGCCATTACTTCGGCGTGCCTATGATCTGCTGGGTCAGCTTAAAGGTCGCATGACTTTGGTTGACGGACATGAGGAATTTACGCTCGATGCTCTACTAGCCAATATAGTTGCTTCATCGGCTATTGAAAGCGAGAAGGTTGATGTTTATGGCGTACGCTCTTCACTTGCGCGACAGCTTGGTGTTGCTGACCAACACCCCGTTAAGGTTTCAGAGCGCAGTGAAGGTCTTGCCAATTTAATGCGCGATGCAGTGACATCTTGGCAACAACCGCTAACCACCGATACGCTGTTGCAGTGGCATCGGTGGCTATTTCAAGGGCAGGATTCGCTTCTTCGAAAAGTGCTGCCTGAAGAGCTGCGCGGTGATGCGCCGATGCAGATTGTTTCAGGCCCCATTTCAAAACCAAAGGTACATTTTGAAGCGCCACCAAGAGCGGCTATCGAAAGTGAGCTTGAGCGATTTCTAAGTTGGTTCAACGACACCGCGAATAGCGGTGTTGATCCGCTCGTTCGTGCTGGAATCACACACCTTTGGTTTGTGACCATTCACCCATTTGAAGACGGTAACGGGCGCATCACCCGTGCGCTCACTGACCGAGCGCTGGCGCAAGCGGACCAAAACAGCATTCGACTGTTTGCTATGTCTGAGGCAATTCTGGAGCACCGCAAGGCCTATTACGACATTCTAGAGCATACCCAAAAGCACGACACCGATATCACCGCCTGGCTCGTTTGGTTTATCGAAACACTGACATTATCAATAGACGGTGCACTGGCAAAAATTGAGCGCACGATATCTAAAACCAAGTTCTGGGCGCAACATGCCAACAAACAATTGTCAGAACCGCAACGCAAAGTGCTCAATAGACTACTCGATGGCGACTTTGAAAACGGCATCAATGCAAACCGCTACCAGTCGGTTGCTAAAGTCAGCAAAGCGACAGCCACCCGCCATTTGAGTGATTTGGTAGAACAGGGTATTTTGGAAAGATTGCCCGGTGGCGGCCGCAGTACGCGGTATCAATTAACTTCCAGCATTCGTTAACCGCAGCTAACAAAACAGCTGAATTGCACAGGCGATAGGGTCAAGCTGCAGCACAAAATCGCCAATACGTGCTAATCTAAATCCATTCAAAAAATAAAAATACGAACTACAGGAGAACATACATGTTTGAGTATAAACGCATTGCGCTGGCGGTATCGCTGGTATTAATGACCACCGCGTGCTCAGAAGCACCGAAACAACAAGATGCGACAGCGCCTGTCGCAGAGAGCCAAACGGCAACGACTGATCAAGCCGTTAGCCAAGCTGAAATTCAAGCGGAATCGGAAAAAGCCAACAAGCTGTTTGAAGACATTTTCATGGAAAATGTTATGCGCAGCCCAATGTACCAGTCGTACTTGGGAATCAAACAAGACCAAGACAAGTGGGACGATATTTCTGAGCAACGCGCTGAAGAAGATTTAGCCCTACAAAAAGAACAGCTGGCGCGCGTTATGGAAATTGACGAAGCCAAGCTGGATGATCAAACCAAGGTGAGCTGGTTGCTGATGAAGCAAAATTTGGAGCAAGAGATTGCTGACTTCAAATGGCGTCATTATAACTATCCGGTAAATCAGATGTTCGGCATGCACTCAAGTGTTGCGTCGTTGCTCATCAATCAACACCGCATTAGTGAAGTGGCTGACGCTGAAGCCTATGTTGCGCGTTTAAATGGTTTACCAAAACTGTTTGAGCAACTTGGTGAGAACTTAAAAATTCGTGCTGAGAAGGGCATTATCGCACCGAAGTTTGTGTACCCATATGTTATTAGCGACAGCCAAAACATCATCTCGGGTGCGCCGTTTGAAGACGGTGAGCCAAGCGTATTCTTAGAAGATTTCACCAAGAAAGTGGATAACCTAGACATTGATGAAAACCAATACAACGCACTGATGAGTGCTGCTGAAGAAGCTTTGGTTGAATCCGTTAAACCAGCTTATGAGAACTTGATTAGCACGGTTGAAGACATTGCCGCGCAAGCTGACACCAAAGACGGTGCCTGGAAATTCCCAGATGGTGAAGCCTTCTACAATAACGCATTGCAACGCACCACCACCACTGACTTAACCGCTGAAGAAATTCACGAAATTGGTTTAAGCGAAGTGGCGCGTATTCACGACGAAATGCGTGTCATCATGGAAAAAGTAGGTTTTGAAGGTACGTTGCAAGAGTTCTTCGTGCACATGCGTAACAACAAGGACTTTATCTACCCTGACACTGCCGAAGGCCGTCAGCGTTATTTAGATGAAGCCACTGCGCTTATCGACACTATGCGCGAGCGCTTAGACGAGCTGTTTATCACCAAGCCAAAAGCCGACATGATTGTGAAAGCGGTTGAACCTTTCCGTGAGAAGTCAGCTGGCAAGGCGTTCTATCAGCAACCGTCAATGGACGGCACACGTCCAGGCGTTTACTACGCGAACTTGTACGACATGGCATCTATGCCAACTTACCAAATGGAAGCCTTGGCTTACCACGAAGGTATTCCGGGTCACCACATGCAAATTGCTATTCAGCAAGAGCTTGAAGGCATTCCGTCGTTCCGCAAGTTTGGCCGATTCACCGCGTACAGCGAAGGTTGGGGACTTTACACCGAGCTGTTGCCAAAAGAGATTGGCTTCTATGAAGACCCATATTCTGATTTCGGCCGTTTAGCGATGGAACTTTGGCGTGCAGTGCGCTTAGTGGTTGATACGGGTATTCATGCGAAGAAATGGACGCGCGAAGAAGGTATCGATTTCTACGTAACCAACACGCCAAACGCTGAAGCGGATGCGAAGAAAATGGTTGAGCGTCATATCGTTATGCCAAGCCAGGCGACAGCTTACAAAATTGGTATGCTGAAGATTCTTGAGCTACGTGAAAAAGCCAAAACTCAACTTGGTGATGCGTTCGATATTCGTGAATTCCACGACGCTGTGCTTGCAAATGGCCCAGTGCCGTTGAATATTCTCGAGCAGTTTATTGATGAATACATCAGCGAAACGCTTGCTGAAAACCAAGCTATGTAATTACGGTTGATCGTATAACCGCATAAAAAATCCCGTTCAGTTGAAGCTTGGTAGCTGCAACGGACGGGATTTTTTTATTCCCAATTTTAATGAAACTCTTTATGGGTGGAACGAAATGAAAATTAAGACTGGCACTTATCAACACTATAAAGGCCCCCGATATGAAGTGATTGATACCGTCAGGCATTCTGAAACTGAAGAGTGGATGGTGCTGTATCGGCCGTTATACGGCGACGAGCAGGGTTTGTGGGTACGCCCCTATGACATGTTCTTGCAGTCAGTTAGCGTAGATGGCCTAGAGGTACCGCGCTTTAAATACTTAGGCGAAGAATGGGGTGACGAGCAGGAGGTTTCAGAATAAATTAATGAGCGCCAGGCGTCATCTCTTGCCACAGTTGAATCGGGTTGCCTTCTGGGTCAGCGAGGCGCGCAAAACGCCCGTTGGGGTGGGTTTCTGGGTCAACTTCAACCTCTATGCCAGCTTGGCGCAATTGCGCCACCATGGCATCAAGATCGCGCACGCGAAAATTGAACATAAACTGCTGATCGTCTGCACCAAAATAACTGGTTTTCGCATTAAACACGCCAAATACGGTGTTACCGCCAGCTTGCACCCACGGTTGTTCTTCATAAGTGGTGGGTGTTTGCTTCACGCCTAGGTGTTCTTCGTACCATTTGGCTAGTACGGCCGGGTTTTCCGCTTTAAAAAATACGCCGCCAAAACCAAGTACGCTTTCGCGGTCAGCTGCCATAGCAGAGCCTAGGCCTACTAATAAAATAAAAATGATGACTACGTGTTTCATGGTTTTTCCTATGTACGCGAAAGCGTTTTAATTAAGTGCCACCCGAACTTGGTTTTTATGGGCCCATGCACTTCCAGCGTGGGCTTACCAAATACTACTTTGTCAAACGCCGGTACCATTTGGCCACGCCCAAACTCACCTAAGTCGCCGCCTTTTTTGCCTGAAGGGCAAAGCGAATGCTTCCGCGCAAGGTCACCAAATTTCTTGCCAGATGCGAGTTGTTTTTTCAACGCTTCGGCTTCTTCCTGAGTTTTCACCAAAATATGCAATGCGTGGGCGCGTGCCATGAATTTCTACCTTAATTAATTTGCCAGTAAAACATACGTGATTCTTTATTCAACGCATATACCGTGGTTGCTTGGTCGCAAGCGCGTTCGGCAGCACCATAGCACACGTGCAATGGTAATAAATGCTCTTCGCGTGGATGGCAAAATCGCGCATGGGGAGCTTGTTGCCAGTTAATCAGCAACTGTTGGCGTTCTCGCTCTGAAATGTCCGTTGCACAGCAGGTGTGCTGCAGCCACGCTTGAAACTCGGCATTTTTATTATCGGCATCGCTGGTATCGGGCGCAAAAAACGCGCGCATATTGTGAAATGATAAGCCAGAACCCAGAATCAATAAGCCGTCGTGGTCAACTGCTTGTAGCGCCTTACCTAGTTTAATGTGCGCTTCAGCGTTCAATGTGTTTTGCAGCGATAATTGAACGCACGGAATATCGGCGGCTGGATACATAATTTTCAACGGTACAAACAGGCCATGATCAAACCCACGCTGGGGTTCACCGACGGCTTTCAGGCCTTGGTTGGTTATTGCACTCAGCACTTTTTCGGCGAGCTCGGGGGCGCCAGGGCTTGGATACTGAATGGTGTAAGACTCAGGCGGGAAACCGTAATAGTCATAAATAAGCTCAGGTTGCGATCCCGTAGTTACGTGGGGTACGTCGGTTTCCCAGTGCGCGCTGACCACGATAATGGCTGTGGGCTTCGACATGCGGGTAGCAGCTTTGCGCAGCGCATTGTTCAAATCGTCGTGGCTCCGGTCACCAAGCAACGGCATGGGTCCGCCACCGTGAGCAATATACAAGATTTGTTTCATTTATGAATCTCCTTATCGACACCCTTGTTGACCGGTAAATTTAGACTACACTTTTTAAATTCTGTTGAAGCAGTAAAACAGGCCATATCGAAGAGATAATACAACAAGGAACTCAACATGCGAACTTCATTACTCCTTCAAGCGACTATTGGCAGCCTGCTGCTTGTGGCGTGCGGTAAGCCAGCGCCAGCGCCAGAGCCAACATCGTCAGCTGCGGAGCCTGTGCAGCAAACCACGTCAGAAGTGACGGTACCGCAATACAGCGCCCAGACATTTTTCGATACCATCACGTTGTATGGTTCATCCATTAATCACGACGGTACCGCAGTTTTGGTAACCAGTGACGCATCG